>JAHBXY010000004.1 GCA_019636275.1 Planctomycetota bacterium
ATCCTGGCCTTCCTGGCCACGCTGTTCACCGAGGTCGAGGCCGTGCGGGAGCTGGGCGTCCTGGCCGGGCTCGGGCTCGGGCTGTGCCTCGCGGCCTCGCTGCTCCTCGTGCCGCCGCTCCTGGCCCGCGCCGACCCGCCCGGGCGCCCGCCCCACCACCGGCCGGCCGGCTGGACCCTGGCGCGCGTCGACCACCTCGTCGAGCGGCGGCCGGCCCTGGTCGTCGTCACGGCCGTCGCGCTCGCCGCCGCCGGCGTGGCGCTGGCGCTCACGCCGCAGCCCGACGGGCGACCGCGCCTGCGCTACGAGCCGAACCTGCTGCGGCTCCAGGCGCAGTCGCTCGAGTCGGTGCGCCTGGCCAGCGAGCTCCTCGTCGACGAGGGCGTCACGGGCATGTTCGCCGCCGTCGTCGTCGAGGACCTGCCCAGCCTCGTGCGCGTCGAGGCGGCGGTCAGCCGGCTGCCGACGGTCGCCCGCGCCGAGTCGCTCCTCGACGTCGTGCCGCCCGACCAGGAGGAGAAGCTTGCCGTCGTGCGCCGCCTGGCGGCCACGCTCGCCCGCGTGGCGCCGGCGCTGGCCGAGCCGCCGCCCGGCGACGCGGCCGCGCGCCTGGCCCGGGTCGAGCGCGCCGCCGAGGCGCTCCAGGCCACCCTGGAGGCCGCCGCCCGCGGCGCCCTGGACGCGGGCCGCGGGCCCGACGCCGACCTCGTCCTCGGGCTCCAGGAGCGGCTCGAGGCCCTGTCCCCGCGCGGCGACGGCGCGGCCCGGGCCGGGCGGGCGGCCGCGCTCGCCGCCTGGGAGGAGGCCCTGCGCGCCGACCTCGCCCTGGCGCTCGCGCGGCTCGAGGAGGAGTGCGCCGCGGGCCCGGTCTCCGTCGAGGACCTCCCGGCCGAGGTGCGCGCCCGCTTCGTCGGCCGGACCGGGCGCCTGCTCCTGCGCGTCTACCCGGCCGCCGGCGAGGTGGACATCTGGCAGCGCGCCGGGCGGGAGCGCTTCCTGAGCGACCTGCGCCGCGTCGTCCCCGACGTGGGCGGGTTCCCGGTGCAGCTCCACGAGTCGGACCGCTTGCTGACCGAGGGCGTGCGCCGCGCCGGCCTCCTGGCCGTGGCCTTCGCCGCGCTCGTCCTGCTGGCGCACTTCCGCTCGCCCCTCGTCCCGCTCGTCGCCGCCGCGACGCTGGCCGTCGGCGCCGGCCTGTCGCTCGGGGTCCTGGCCCTGCTCGGGGCCGAGCTGAACCCGGCCAACCTGCTCGCCGCGCCGCTGGCCCTCGGCGTGGGCGTGGGGCAGGTGATCCACCTCGCCCGCCGCGAGCGCGAGGCGCGCGCGGTCACGTCGGTCGCCGGCCCGCAGCCCGTCCTGGGCACGAGCGTCGGGCGCGGCGTCGTCCTCTCGGGCCTGGCGGCGCTCGTGGCCTTCGGCGCGCTCGGCCTGGCCGACCACCGCGGGCTGGCCACCCTCGGCCGCAGCGCCTGCCTCGGCGCGGCCGGCTGCATGCTCGCGGCGCTCGTCGTCACGCCGGCCCTCCTGCGCCTGCGCGCCGGCCCCTGGCAGGCGCCGCCGCGTGAGGGGCTGCGCGGGCCGAAGACCGGGCCGGGCGGGACGCCGCGCCGGCCGGCGCCGGACGAGGAGGAGCCGGCGGACGACGACTAGTGTGATCGACGGCTGCGGCCGCGGATGCCGGGCGAGGGGGGGCGCGCGCGGGTCGTCGGTGTGGCCCGCCTTCGCAAGCTCCGTCCCGCGGCTGCGGGCCGCAGCCCAGGCGGCCCCTATCGCTCGCGACCGTCCGCAGCCGCGGGCCTCTCGCTTGCTCCGGCGGCCCACCGGGGATCAGGGCGTCTGATACGACCGCGCGCGCTCCCCCCTCGCCTCGGCCTCCGCGCCCTCGCCTCGCTCGTGGTTCCACTCCACCCGGGTTCGAGCGCCTTCGCGCGATTCAGGACAGGCCCTGGCCCGGCCAGCGGCCCGGCGGGAGGTGCGCCAGGCGGCTGCCTCGGACGGGCCGGGCCGGGCCCGGTTCGGCCGCCAATCACCCATCAGTCGAGCCCCATCATTCGAGCCCCATCAGTCGAGCGATGACCGTGCGCCTCAAGGCCGGCCGCCCCCCCACCCGATACACGGCCAAGGGGAGGCTCGCATGCATCGCGCCATCGTCTCGTCGTCGATCGGGCTGGGGGTCGCCACGGCCCTGCTCCTCGGCTGCCACTCGCCGCCCGAGCGGCTCACCCGCTACGCCGACACCTTCGAGCGGACGGTGCAGGCGCCGCTCGTGCCCGACAAGCCGCCGCCCATGGCGCAGCCGGCCACCCAGGCCAAGCCGTCGGTCACCGAGTCGGCGAGCAACGAGCTCGCCTTCTACGAGCTCGTGGAGACGTTCGGCCTCGAGGTCTCGATCGACCTCGTCACCGGCCGCCGCACCTGCACCGACCGCGTGAACCGGGTGATCGTCATGCCGAGCGCCCGCTCGATCACGGTCAACGGGCGCGAGCACCCGCTCGACGCGCCGATCCGCTGGCGAGACGGCGTGCTCTACGTGCCCGGCCAGACCCGCGCGATCCTGGCCGCCAACCTGAGCTCGGTGCCGATCCAGGACGTGGCCGCCGACCCCGAGCTGTTCGACGGCCGCGAGCTGCACCTCGGCCCCTGGCGCCGCGGCGAGGCCCAGCCGGCCTCGGCCTCGCGCGGCCGCGGCGCGGCCACCAGCCTGCCGACCGCCTGGCAGGTGCGCTCGAAGCGCCAGTGGCAGTTCATCATCATTCACCACAGCGCCACGGCCAACGGCGGCGCGCAGAGCTTCGGCCGCGAGCACCAGAAGAAGTGGCCCAACGGCCTCGGCTACCACTTCGTGATCGGCAACGGCTCCGACACGGGCGACGGCCAGGTCGAGGTCGGCCCGCGCTGGCTGCGCCAGGACGAGGGGATCGACGGCGCCCACGCCGGCAACGAGCGCTACAACAAGCTCGGGATCGGGATCTGCCTCGTCGGCGACTACAACACCGGCCGCCCGACCCCGGCGCAGCTCGTGTCGCTGCGCCGCCTGTGCGGCGCGCTCATGAGCAAGTACGGGATCACCCGCGACCGGATCTACCCGCACTGCGACGTGCGCCGCGGCCACACCGACTGCCCGGGGAAGAACTTCCCCTTCCAGTCCTTCCTGTCATCCATGTAGCGTCACGCGCCCGGACGACCGAAGCGGAAGCGGCCCGCGCCCATGGCGCGGGCCGCGCGCGTTCCTTGCCTTCGCCGGGACCGTCCTGCCTGCTGCTCATGCCGCTTCGATGGAGCCGCCGTGTATCATCCTGCCCGATGGAGCAGGCGGTCGAACCGGCCCCTCGGCGATCTTCGTGGCGCCTCATCGGGCCCCTCCTGCTGCTCGGCGCCCTGTGCTGCCTCTGGCCGCTCGGGCTCGGGTACCGGGTCGAGTGCTGGCTCGTCCACCGGCGCACCGACCAGGTCCGGCTCCACGCCGCCTGCCAGGAGGTCTTGAACGCGTTCGAGGGTCGTCAGTACACCGTGCTGTTCCGCCAGGCCGTGGGCAGCAGCGGGCTCCCCGCGCCCCTGCGTCCCTGGGAGCCGGAGGTGGTGTACGTGAGCCCAGGTGAGGCGGTGGTCGTGCAACTCGGCGGCACGATCGGAGGGGCCTACGGGTTCGAGTACCGAGCGGGGAGTGCCCGGCTCGAGTGGTTCTGCCGGGACTGATGGGCGCGGACGCGGAGGCCGAGGCGAGGGGTGCGCGCGCGGCCGGGTATCGATCGCCTGATCCTGGCGGCCGGCGCGCGCCTCCCTCGGCCCGTCGTGCATGGCGGGGAGGTCACCGGGAGCCCTCCCGCTCCGGCCCCTCGCCGGTGAGCCGGGCGGCCGCGATCAGCCCGAGCGCGATCGAGGCGGGACGACGTGCGCGCCTCGAGCATCCAGCTGAAGCGCAGGCTGCTGAGCGGCAGGATCAGGTCAGCCCGGCCGCGAGGAGCCGCAGGTCGCGCGGCGCCTCTGCCCACGAGCGCGCCAGGAAGGGCAGGAACACGCCCACCGTGAACAGGAGCTGCGGGGCCCCAGCGTGGACAGCCACCGCGAACGCGCGCGCGCGCCGGCGACGGGCCGGCGCGCGCGGAGGAGGGGTGAGTGACCGGGGCGGGAGCCCTCAGCGCGCGAGGAAGGGGCCCAGGAAGGCGCCGTCGACGAAGTTCTCGTTGATCCGCGACACGGCCTCGTTGGCCTCGGACGCGGTGAAGCGCGCCGGCATGCCGGCCAGGACCAGGTTCGCCTCGTCGAGGACCTGCTGCACGGTCATGCCCACGGCCGGGCTGGCCGGGTCGGCCACGACGAGGCTGGTCAGCGCGGCCGGGTCGCGGCTGAAGTCGGGGTCCGCGCGATCGAAGCCGACGCTCAGCGTCAGCGCGACGACCTGCCCGGCCAGGATCCCGGCCTCGGTGGTCAGCGGGTCCACGTGGCTGCGGGCCAGGGGACCGGCCGTGCCGCCGGCGGGGAGGAAGGCCTCGACCGCGGCCGAGCTGCTGAAGCTGGCCGTGAAGCCGGCCGGGTGCCCGATCGTGAGGCCGTTGGGGAAGGCGGCCGGGAAGTTCGCGTCGCGGTAGGCGCCCGGGTTGTTGCCCGTGGCCGAGGTGCCCCAGCCGCCCTGCGTCTGCGTGCGGAACGCGCCGACGTCGATCCCGTTGACCGACACCAGCGAGGACGTGTCGCCCTTGCCGCCGGTGCCCGAGCCCTTGTTGCCGCCAGGCATCGGGTTCGGGTTCGGCGCCGGGTTCGGGTTCGGCGCCGGATAGGGCGCCGGGTTCGGGTTCGGCGTCGGATCGGGCGTCGGCCGCGGGTTCGGGTTCGGCGCCGGATCGGGCGTCGGGGTCGGCCGGGGCGCGGGGTCACGGGTCTCGCGCGGCTTCGGCGCCGGGTCCTGCGTCTCCATGGGCGTCGGCGCCGGGTCGCGCGTCGGCTTCGGCGCCGGGTCGCGCGTCGGCTTGGGTGCCGGGTCCTGCGTCTCCATGGGCGTCGGGGCCGGGTCGCGCGTCGGCTTGGGCGCCGGGTCCTGCGTCTCCGTGGGCGTGCGCGCCTCGGCGAGGCGCCCGCCGCTGTTCGGCGCCGACCGGGTGACCTCGACCTTCGACTCGAGGCCCTCGACCGGCGCGGCGGCCGCGAGGAGCCTGACCTCGGCCCGCTCCTCGCGGGAGGCCTTCATGACCTCGGGGGCGGCCGCCTGGAGCGTGTAGCTGAAGTAGCGGGCGCGCTCGTCGCGCGGGAACGCGCGGTCGCCGGCCCAGGCGCTGGCGTGCTCCGTGGCCCCGATGCCGTCGCGCGGCGGCCGCCGCAGGTCCGCGTGCGCGGCGATCGCCAGCGTCTCGCCGGGGCGAAGCGCCTCCACCCCGAGCGCCTCCGTCAGCTCGTCGAGCGCGAAGGAGAACGTCGCCTCGCGCGTGCCCGCGGCGTGCTCCTGGCGCGCCAGGAACTGGCTGAGCTTGGGCGCGCCGGCGGGCGTCTGCGGGAGCGCCTCGGGGCCGACCGCGACGGCCAGGTCGCTCCGGGTGAGCTCCCAGCCCTCGCGCGCGGCGAACGTCACGATGAGGCGCGCGGAGTCGTTGGACGCCCGGACGATCGGACCGTCCGTCGCGGCCGCCCCGCCCGGCGCGGCGCGCGGGCGCTCCTTCGGCTCGCGCAGGGCCACCTCGACCGGCCCCGCGGTCTCCTCGAGCTGCGCCTCGCCGGGGGTCAGCGCCGTCCGGGTCGAGGCGGTCGTGGCCGGCGCGGGGGCGCCGCGGCCCCGCGACTCGCCGCACCCCGCCGCGCCCAGGGCCACACCGAGGCTCGCGCCCACCGCGAAGGCGTACCTGAGGAACTCGTCGCGCTTGCTCTTCATGCTCCGCTCCTTTCGTTGCCGCTCTCGACCTGGTTTGCCCCTCGGGGGACCCGCGCGACGCGCGCGCGGACGACCGCGGGCCCGACGCCCCGCGGCCCGCGAGCCGCCGCGGGGCGACGTCCTCGCGTCCACCAGGTCCATGGCGCCAGGGGGCGCGCGTGTATCAGCCATTCGTCAGGAGAGCGTCAGCGACGGGCGGGACGCGGCGGAAGCTCGTCGCCCCGGGGCAGCAGCGCAGCGGGCGTGCGCTGCCCGGGCGAATGGCAGCACGCTCGGGGCGGAGCCCGCCGGGGAGTCGGTTCTTGCGCCGCGCTCGGCTCAGCGCGGGCCGACGATCGCCATCGGCGCGTCCGCCCCGAGCGTGTCGTCGTGCAAGCGCGCGCCCAGCGCGGCGTGCGCCGCCGGCGTGAGGTGGAAGTCGTGGTCGAAGCGCCAGCGCGGGTCGTCGGGGAGGAGCTTCGAGTAGTCGAGGACGCGCGCCGCCGTCCCCGCGAGGTGCGCGCTCAGGCGCTCGCCGCGCGTGACGCCGGGCAGGAACGCGACGTGGAACGTCACCCGCGCCGCGCGGGCGGCGAGGCGCCGGGCGGCCGCGTCCACGATCCCGGCGACGAGCGCGTAGTGGGCGTCGCGCAGCCGCGGGAGCTCGAGTCCCCGTTGGCGCGCCGCCTGGCTGCGCGAGAGGAGCGCGTAGGCCCAGCTCCGGACCGGCCGCGCCCCGCGCAGCGTGCCCTGGAGGCGGGGCTCGCCCGCCTCGAGCTCGTAGCAGGGCATGTCGGCGCCCCAGGCGGTCACGATCCCGAGGCTGCCGATGGCCCGGTTCACGTGGGCGTCGATGAACGGGTAGATCGCCACCACCTCGCGGCCGGCCACGAGGTCGTCGAGGTCGCCCCGCTCGAGGCGGGCCAGGAACTGCTGCGGGCCGTAGCCGCAGAAGCCCAGGTTCACCACCTCCGCGCGCCTGCCGGCGCGGAGCGCGAGGTGGTGGGCCATGGTCTGGTCGTCGTCGACGCCCTCGCCGAACGTGTTCGAGCAGCCGAGGAACAGGACCAGCGGGCCCGCCCCGCCCGGGGCGGCGCTCGCGGGCACGACGCGCCGCCCGTGCGCGTCGATCGTGTAGGTGGCCTCGTAGATCGGCGCGCCGTCCGCCGTCTTCCAGGCGCGCACCTGCATGGGGTGACGCGGCCGGTAGCCGAGCAGCGGGTCGTGCTCGAACATCTCCTCGGAGGTGCCCTGCTCGATGCGCGGGCCGCCGGCCGGCGCGGGGAGGACCCTGGCGGCGACCTCGGCGGCCAGCACGGGCGAGAGCGCCAGGGCCGCCCCGGCGAGGAGCGCGAGGCGGCGCCGCGCCCAACGCACCTGCTGCGCGGCGACCCCCGGCCGCAGGAGGCGCCCCACGCCGAGGAAGAGGAGCCCGCCCAGCCCCAGGGCCACGCCCGTGCGCCCGAGCACGCCCTCGGTCCAGTGGCCGCCCGTGCGCAGGGCCAGCGCCCCGCCCCAGGCCGCGGCCAGCGCCAGCGCGACGCCGGCCCCCGCCTCGGCCCGCGTCGTCCAGCGGAGGAGACGTGCGGCGCGGACCTCGTCCTTCGTCATGGGCGCTCTCTCCTGGCACCCTCTGTATGGCGGGCGGCCCGGCCGGAGTATCACCGCACCGCCAGGCCGTTGCTCTCCAAGCACTTGACTGGAGATCCCGCCGCTTCGAGCGCGCCCGCCGCCGGACGGCGCGGGCTCCTCCCCTGGCCGCACAGCCTCCTTGGCAAGGCCTTCCGACCTGTTTCGGGGCCGCGCTGCCGGCGCGGTGAGGTTGGGCGGGGCGCATGTAAGCGCTTCGTCCGGGATGGCTGCGATCCGCTCTCGGGCCGCCGAGACGGCCGGCGCGCTGACGTGGGTGATACACGCGGCGCTCCCCCGCGCATGAGAGGGGCGGAGAGGTGGTGCAGCCGTGAGCAATGGGAAGCGGGAGCTCTGGATCACGTGGGCGGGCTTCGGGCTGACGCTGGCGGCGACGCTGCTCTTCGCGCGCGAAGGGGTGGCGATCCTCCTCGAGCGGGCCGCCCGCGGCGACGCCGGCGCCGTGGTCGAGCAGGCGATCTTCCTGGTCCTCAGCTTCGCGATCTTCTGGGGCAGCTTCGTCTACCTCCTCTGCCGCCGCGGCTACTTCAAGCGGCTCGAGGCGCACCGCCCCGTCAGCGACGAGGAGCTCGAGGCGTTCCTCCTCGACGCGCCGCCCGTGGCCTTCCTGCTCCCCTCCTACAAGGAGGACGCCGAGGTGGTCCGGCAGGCGATCATGTCGTGCGCCCTGCAGGAGTACCCGCGGCGCCGCGTCACCCTCCTCATCGACGACCCGTGCAACCCGACGAACCCCGCCGACGCGGCGGGCCTCGCCGCGGCCCGCGCCCTGCCGGCGCGGATCCAGGCCCAGCTCGATCAGGAGGCCGAGCGCTACCGGGCCGCCCGGGCGGCCTTCGAGGCGCGCTGCGAGGGCGGCGCCCTGGACCTCGCCCACGAGCGGGCGCTCCTGGCCGGGCTCCACGACGAGGCGGCGTCCTGGTTCGAGGCGCAGGCGGCGGGCCACGCCGGCCGCGCGCACACCGATCGCCTCTACGTCGAGCAGGTGCTCCTGTCGCGGGCCGCCCGCCACCGCGCCCAGGCCGCGCGGCTGCGCGCCCCCGAGGCGGCGCAGACGACCGCCGACCTGGCCCGCGGCCACGCGCTGCTGGCCGCCCGCTTCGCGGTGGAGCTCGGCTCGTTCGAGCGCAAGCGCTACGCGAACCTGTCGCACGAGCCGAACAAGGCCATGAACCTCAACAGCTACCTCGACCTGCTGGGCAAGGACCTGCGCGAGGCGCGCCGCCGCGACGGCCTGCACCTCGTCCCGACCGAGCCGGAGCGGGCGACCCTGCGCGTGCCGGACGCGACCTACGTGGTGACGCTCGACGCCGACAGCATCCTCCTGCCCGACTACGCCTCGCGGCTGGTCCACATCATGGAGCAGCGCGGCAACGAGCGGGTGGCCGTGGTCCAGACGCCCTACAGCGCCGTCCCGGGCGCGGCGAGCCTCGTCGAGCGCGTGGCCGGCGCCACGACCGACATGCAGTACCTGATCCACCAGGGCTTCACCCACTACGACGCCACCTACTGGGTGGGGGCGAACGCGGTCCTGCGCCGGGCCGCCCTGCAGGACATCCGCATCGAGGTCGTCGACGACCGCGGCGTGCGCGTGGCCAAGTTCATCCAGGACCGGACGGTGATCGAGGACACGGAGTCGACGATCGACCTCGTCGAGCGCGGCTGGAGCCTCCTCAACTACCCCGCCCGCCTCTCCTACAGCGCGACGCCCCCGGACTTCGGCGCGCTCCTGATCCAGCGCCGCCGCTGGGCCAACGGCGGCCTCCTGATCCTGCCCAAGCTGCTCCGCCTCGTCGCCCGCAACCCGCTCCGCCCCGGCGCCCTCCGCATGGCCTTCTTCCGCGCCCACTACCTGCTCTCGCTCGCCCTCGTGAACGTGGGCTACCTGGCCTTCCTCTTCTGGCCCTTCGAGGAGTCGATCCGCTCCGCCTGGCTGCCGCTCACGGCCCTCCCCTACTTCTTCCTCTACGGGCGTGACCTCGTGGCCCAGGGCTACCGCTGGCTCGACCTGCCCCGCGTCTACGCGCTCAACCTCATGCTCGTCGTCGTCCACATGGGCGGGGTGCTCAAGTCGCTCGAGCAGGCGGTCACGGGCAAGCTCCTGCCCTTCCAGCGCACGCCGAAGGTCGAGGGCCGGACCGCCGCCCCGGCCGGCTACGTGCTCATGCAGGCGGGCCTGCTCGCCTTCTGCCTGTCGGCGATCCCCTTCAACCTCGCCAGCATGAACGTGGCGCACGCGGCCTTCTCGCTCGTCAACGGCCTCGTGTTCGCTTACGTCCTCTGCCGCTACATGGGCCTCCCGGAGAGCGCCGAGGACGTGCGGCTCGCCTTCGCCCCGGCGGTCGCGTCCGCCCGCGCCAGGGCGCTCCGGCTGATCCCCCGCTCGGCGCGCCTGCGCCGGCTGGCCGTGGCCTCGACGATCGGCCCGATCGACTGAGCGCGCATCCCCGAGCGTAGGCCGCGAAGCGGCCAGCCGGCGATCACGCCAGATGCGCGAGGAAGTCCTTGGTCCGCGCCTCCGCGGGCCGCTCGAACACCTGCTCGGCGGTGCCGCGCTCGACGATGTAGCCCTGGTCGAAGACCCACACGTGGTTGGCGACCTGGCGGGCGAAGCGCATCTCGTGCGTGACGATGATCATCGTCTGGCCCTCGCTGGCCAGGCCGGTGAGGACGTTCAGCACCTCGCCCACGAGCTGCGGGTCGAGCGCCGACGTGGGCTCGTCGAGGAGCAGGGCGTCCGGCTCCATGCACAGGGCGCGGGCGATCGCCACGCGCTGCTGCTGCCCGCCCGAGAGCTCGGCCGGGCGCGCGTCCGCCTTCTCGAGCAGGCCCACGCGCTCGAGCAGGCGCAGGGCCTTCTGCTCGGCCTCGGCGCGCGGCAACCCCTTCACGTGCACCGGCGCCTCGATCACGTTGCCGAGCACGGTCAGGTGCGGGAAGAGGTTGAACTGCTGGAAGACCATGCCGGCCCGGAGGCGCGCCCGCCGCAGGTGCGCGGCGTCGCGCCGCTCGTCGAGGCCGGGGCGCAGCTCGACGTCGCCCAGGACGACCTTGCCGTCGTCGAACGGGCACAGGTAGTTGAGGCAGCGGAGCAGCGTGGACTTGCCGCTGCCCGAGGGCCCGATCAGGGCCACGACCTCGCCCTTCTCCACGCGGCCGTCGACGCCGCGCAGGACGTCGAGGTCGCCGAAGCGCTTCTTGACGCCGGAGAACTCGATCACCGCTCACCCCCGGCCAGCTTGCGCTCCATGCGCCGCGCCCACATGCTGAGCGGGTAGGACATGAGCAGGTAGAGCACGGCCGTGGCCGCGGCCAGGTGCACGAAGTGCGACACGTCGGAGCGGCCGAGCACGTAGAAGCGCTTGGTCAGCTCCTGGATGGCGATCACCGAGACGATCGACGTGTCCTTGAGCAGGGCCACGAAGTCGTTGGTCACCGGCGGGATCACCATGCGGAAGGCCTGCGGCAGGAGGACGCGCCGGATCGCCTGCCAGCGCGTCATGCCGAGGGCCAGCGCCGCCTCGAACTGGCCCTTCGGGACCGCCTGCAGGCCGGCGCGGTAGATCTCCGCCTCGTAGGCGGCGTAGTTGAGGCCGAGGCCCAGGACCGCCGCCGCGAGCGGCGGCAGCTCGAGGCCGAACGGCGGCGGCAGGTGCGGCATGCCGTAGTAGATGACGAAGAGCTGCAGCATGACCGGGGTGCCGCGGAAGACCTCGACGTAGACCGTCGCCAGGCCGCGCACGACCGGGCCGGCGTAGAGCCGCGCCACGGCCAGCGGCACGCCCAGGCCGATCGCCAGGGCCATGGAGAGGACGGAGATCAGGATCGTCATCCTGGCCGCCGACAGGAGCAACGGGCCGTGACGCGCGAGCCAGCTCCGGCTCGGCTCCTGCACGGGCGCGGCGATCGTGGGCGCGCCCTGCGCGGCGACGCGCGCCGCCTCGAACAGCCCGCCCAGGGCGCCGGCCTCGTCGGGGCGCACGAGGGCCCACTGGCGGTCGTCCCACAGGTCCCAGCGGCGCAGGATCGAGGCCAGGCGGCCGTCGCGGACCATGCGGCCGAGCGCCTCGTCGAGCGCCTCGAGCAGGCGCTCCTGGCCGGGCGCGACGACGATCCCGTACTCGCCGCGGCCGATCGGGTCGCCCACCCAGCGCAGCGCCGGGCGCTGGTCGTGGCGGGCGTAGTACTTGGTGATCGGCACGTCGAGGAGCACGGCGTCGATCCGGCTCAGCTCGAGGTCCTCGTAGGGCTCGATCTGGCCGTCGTAGGTGCGCACGACCGCGCCGGCGTCGCGCAGCATGCGCTCGGCGAGCGTGCCGCCGAGCGTGCCCGCCTGGCGGCCGGCGAGGTCCTCGAGGCGCCGGATGCGGTCCTCGGTGACGCGCACGACGAGCTGCTCGGAGAACAGGTAGTAAGGGCGCGTGAACAGGCCGAGCTTGCGCGACTCGTCGGTGACCTCGAGCCCGTTCATGCCGAAGTCGACCGCGCCGCGGCCGACGTCCTGGTAGATCGAGGCCCAGTTGAGGGGCACGAACTCGAGCGCGAGGCCCAGCTCCTTGCACAGCTCCTGCGCGATGTCCTGCTCGAAGCCCACGACCCGCTCGGGCTCGTTGGGGTCGGCGAACACGTAGGGCGCCCCGCCCTCCGCGTCGGCCCCCCAGCGGAGCGTGCCGCGGGCGCGCGCCGCGTCGAGCGCGTCGCGGGGCGCGTCCTGGCCGCGCGCGATCGACGCCACCACCACGAGGACCGCCAGCAGCGACCAGCCGGCGAGCGCCGCTCTCCTCATGTCCACCCCCCCTGCGAGCGGGAGGAAGATACCGCATCCGGCGGGGGACGCTGCTACGATGATCTTCATGAGCCGCGCCGCCCTGGCGAAGAGCGCCGACGCCGACCAGATCATCACCCTCCACGGGCTCACCTGGACCGAGTACGAGGTCCTCCTGGCGATCCGCGGCGACCGGCCGGGGCCGCGCATGACCTACCTCCGGGGGGAGCTCGAGCTCATGAGCTCGTCGCGGACCCACGAGTGGATCAAGAAGACCCTCGCCCGCATGCTCGAGGCCTGGGCCACCGAGCGGCGCCTGCCGCTGGCGGGGTTCGGCTCGTGGACGATCCGGAGCGCGCCCAGGGAGCGCGGCCTCGAGCCCGACGAGTGCTACGCGCTCTCCGAGCGCCACGACCGGCCCGACCTGGCGATCGAGGTGATCTGGACGAACCCGGCGATCGACAAGCTCGAGGTCTACCGCGGGCTCGGGGTCCCCGAGGTCTGGCTGTGGGAGGACGACCGCATCCGCGTGCACGTCCTGCGCGGCGAGGTCTACGTCGAGGTCGAGCGGAGCGAGGTCCTGCCCGACGCGCCGCTGGACGCGTTCGTGCGCTTCCTGCAGGTCGACGATCAGCCGCGCGCGGTGTTCGGGTTCGTCGACTGGCTGCGCGGACAGGCGTCTAGCTGACGAGCGGCAGCAGGTCCGCCAGCGCGGCGATCCGCGGGCAGGGGCGCGGCGTCTCGTAGGCCCCGATGCGGTCGATCAGGACGCCGGTGAGCCCGGCGTGGCGGGCGGCCTCGACGTCGATCGAGTAGATGTCGCCCACGTAGAGCGTCCGCGCCGGGTCGGCCTCGAGGCGGGTCACGGCGCGGCGGAAGAGCTCCGGGTCGGGCTTGGCCACGCCCTCGAGGTGCGAGTCGAGGATCTGGTCGAACAGGTGGCCGATCCCCTCGTGGTTCAGCTTCCAGGCGATGTGCCCGTCCGAGTTCGACACGACGCCCAGGCGCAGGCCGCGCGCGCGCAGGGCCTCGAGCGTCGGCCGCGCGTCGTCGGGGACGACCGTCCAGAGCTTCAGCGCCCGGTCGAGGGCCATGAGCGCGTCGGCGGCCTCGAGCCGGCGGCGGGGCTCGATCCCCAGGTGGTCGAGGAGCAGGTCGGCCAGGCGGAAGCCGCGGCCGTCGGCGTAGGCCTGCTGGGGCGGGTAGCGGCGCGCGTCGAGGTGCGGGAGGAAGAAGGCGTCGAGGTCGCGGCGCACGGCCACGAGCGCGCGCGAGACGGCCGCCTCGTCGACGCCGTCGCCGCACGCGCCGACGATCGCCGGGAGGTCCAGGTTGAGGAGGGTCTCCCCGGCGTCGAAGACGATCGTCGTGACGTCCACGGGGCGCGACCCTATCAGGTGGGTCCGCCGGGGCGAAAGCTACACCGTTACGACCCACCCGCGCGGGTCGGGAAGCGTGCCGCGCTGGATCCCCGTGAGCCGGGCGTAGAGCTCGCGCGTGACCGGGCCCGGCGCGGCGCCGTCGCCGACCTGCACGTCGTTCGCGCCGTCGTGGACGACGGACACCGGCGTGATCACGGCGGCCGTGCCCGTGCAGCCCATCTCGAGGAAGTCGGCCACCTCGTCGATCGCCACGCGCCGGCGCTCGACCTCGAGCCCGAGGTCCTCGGCCGCGAGCGTGAGCACCGAGGCCATGGTCACCGAGGGCAGGATCGAATCGGACGCCGGCGTGACCAGCCGCGCCTTGCCGCCGCGCGCGCGCGGGGGCAGGACGCCGAAGACGTTGGCCGACCCGGCCTCCTCCAGCCAGCGGTGCTCGATCGGGTCGAGGTACAGCGCCTCGTCGTAGCCGGCCGCCTTGGCCTCGGCCGTGGCCAGGAGGCCTCCGGCGTAGTTGCCGCCGACCTTGAAGGCGCCGGTGCCCTGCGGGGCCACGCGGTCGTGGCGCGACACGCGCAGGCGGATCGCCTTCATGCCACCCTTGAAGTAGGGGCCCACGGGCGAGCAGAAGACGCGGAGGAGGTAGCGCGGCGCCGGCCGGAGGCCCAGGTTGTCGCCGACGCCGATCAGGAGCGGGCGCACGTAGAGCGCGGCGCCCAGCCCGTGCGGCGGCATGTAGGCCTCGTTGGCCCGCACGCACTCGCGCACGGCGTGGAGGAACAGCTCCTCGGGCGGCGGCGGCATGAGCAGGCGCCGCGCCGAGTCGGCCATGCGCCGGGCGTTCTCGAGCGGCCGGAAGAGGACCGAGCGGTCCTCGGGCGTGGTGAACGCCTTGAGCCCCTCGAAGCACTGCTGCGCGTAGTGCAGCGCGCAGGCGCCCTCCTCGACGGTGATCGTCGCGTCGGCGACGAGCCCGCCCTCGCTCCAGGCGCCGTCCCGGTGCTCGGCCTGGAAGCGCCAGGGCGTGCGCAGGTAGCTGAAGCCCAGGTTGCCCCAGTCCAGGTCGACGCGCTGCCTCACTGGCCGCCCTCCTCCGCCAGAGGGATCGTCCCACCGCGACGGCGACCGCGCGAGGGCGATGGGTGGTGTGCTCGACGGCTGCGGCCGCGGATGCCGGCCTCCGCGCCCTCGCCTCGCTTGTGGTTCCATTCCACGCGGGCTCGAGCGTGTGGGTGACGAGCTTGCGGGCTGGAAGTCAGGCCCGGGCTGACTCAGTCCCCGTCGTCCTGCCGGGCGGCGGACGCGGCGGCCGGCCGGGCCGCGCCGGGCGGCGGCGGGGCGGCGGCCTCGGGGGGGCCGTGCACCACCCGCTCGGGGTCGGCGCCGAGCGCCCGCAGGAGGCGCACCCGGACCCAGTCGATCGGCACGGCGAAGCCGATGTTGTCGGCGTCGGCGACCTTCGACGTGTTGATCCCGATCACCCGCCCGTTCAGGTCGAGGAGCGGTCCGCCGGAGTTGCCCGGGTTGATCGCGGCGTCGGTCTGCACGAGCCCCAGCGGCGCCGCCACGCCGAGCGGGCGGTCGGTCTCCGACACGTCGAGCGAGCTGACGAGCCCGAGGCTCGCGGTCGGGTTGCGCGGCCGCTGGTCGAGCTCCTCGCCGCGGCCCGGGTAACCCATGGCCAGGCAGAAGGTGCCGAGCTGCTCGGCGAGCACGCTCCCCAGCGGCAGCGGGCGCGGCGGGGTCGCGCCGGGCGGGAGGGTCCAGCGGACGAGCGCCGCGTCGAGGGTGTGGTCGATCCACACCAGCTCGGCCTCGTGGTCCCACAGGCCCGTGAGCAGCGAGTCGATCCCCTCGCTCGTGGTCGTGGCCTCGCCGGCGCGCAGGAGCACCCGCTCGGGGTGCTCGCCGATCACGTGCGCGTTGGTGAGCGCGTAGACCTGCCGCCCGTTCACCCCGACGACGAAGGCCGAGCCGTGGTGCATGGCCACGAGCTCACCGATCCAGCCGAAGAGCAGGTAGAAGGGCGGCGCGAGCGTCGTCCAGATGTTCGGGAAGTTGGCCACGGCCGTGAGGGTCGTGCCGCCGAGGCCCGCGAGGTAGCCGAGGAAGCGGGGGCGCTGGTCGGCCTGCACCTGCGCCACGCTGGCGCGGCCGGTGACGACGAGCGACGTGACCACGGCCACGTCGAGCGGGTGGCTGCGGTCGGGCTCGGGCGCCGGGCCGTAGGTCGCCTGCGGCGCGAACAGCTCGATCAGGAACTGCCGCTCGTCCGCCGTGAGGTCCACGGGCTGCATGGACGCGCCGCAGCCGGACAGGAAGAGGAGCGCGGCGGCCAGGAGCAGCTTCGCGGCGACGCCCGACGGCATGTTCCCTCCGCCCGGCGGCTCCGCCGGGCCGACGCCCTGTCCGTACTCTACCCGCCGCCTGCACGGACGCGGGGTCGCGACCGCGCACGGCGGCGCGCGGCGGCGGGTTACGCTCGGCCCGACATGACCAGCCCCCCCGCCCCGCGGCCCGCGCCGCTCCTGCGGCTCCTGCGCTACGCGCGCGGGCGCCGCGGGACCGTCGCCTGGGCCGCCGCCTGCTCCGTGATCAACAAGGTCCTCGACCTCGCCCCGCCCGTGATCATCGGCGTGGCGGTCGACGTGGTCGTCCAGCGGGAGGACTCGCTCCTGGCCGGCCTGGGCCTCGTCAGCGCGAAGAGCCAGCTCGTCGCGCTCACGGTCGCGACCGTGGTGATCTTCGTCCTCGAGTCGCTCTTCGAGTACCTCTACGCGCTCGCCTGGCGCAACCTCGGCCAGTCGCTGCAGCACGACCTGCGCCTCGACGCCTACGCCCACGTGCAGCGCCTGGAGCTGTCCTTCTTCGAGGACAAGAGCACGGGCGGGCTCATGAGCGTCCTCAACGACGACGTGAACCAGCTCGAGCGCTTCCTCGACGGCGGGGCCAACGACCTCCTGCAGGTGGCCACGACGGTGCTCGTCGTCGGCGGCATGTTCGTGTGGCTGGCGCCGACGGTCGCCTGGGCGGCGCTCCTGCCCATGCCGGTGATCCTGTGGGCGTCGTTCTGGTTCCAGCGCACGATCGCGCCCAGGTACGCGGCGGTCCGCGAGCAGGCGGGGCTCCTCAACGGGCAGCTGGCGAACAACCTGCAGGGGATCGCCACGATCAAGAGCTTCACGGCCGAGGCGCACGAGGTCGACCGCGTGCGGGAGGGCAGCGAGGCCTACCGCCAGGCGAACCGCCGGGCGATCGCGCTCTCGGCCGCCTTCTCGCCCCTGATCCGCATGGTGATCGTGGTCGCCGTGTGCGTCACGCTCCTGCCCGGCGGCCTCCTCGTCCTCGACGGGCGGCTCTCGGCGGGCGAGTACAGCGTGCTCGTGTTCCTCATCCAGCGGCTCCTCTGGCCGCTGACGCGCCTCGGGGCCACGTTCGACCTCTACCAGCGCGCCATGGCCTCGACGGCGCGGATCCTCGACGTGCTCGACCAGCCGGTGCGGATCGTCGGCGGCGGCGCGGCCCTGCCGCGGGCCGAGGTGAAGGGCGAGCTGGCGCTCGACGGCGTGACGTTCGAGTACGTCCCCGGCCACCCCGTCCTGCGCGACCTCACCCTGCGCATCCCGGCCGGCGAGACGACGGCGGTCGTGGGCGCCACCGGCGGCGGCAAGAGCACGATCGTCAAGCTGCTCCTGCGCCTCTACGAGCCGACGCGCGGGCGGGTGCTCCTCGACGGGCGCGACGTGCGCGACCTCGACCTCGCCGCCCTGCGCGGGGCGATCGGCCTGGTCAGCCAGGACACGTTCCTGTTCCACGGCACCGTGCGCGAGAACATCGCCTACGGGACGTTCGACGCGACCGAGGAGCAGGTGGTCGCGGCGGCGAAGGCGGCCGAGGCGCACGAGTTCATCGTCCGCCTGCCGCGGGGCTACGACACGATCGTCGGCGAGCGCGGCCAGAAGCTCTCGGGCGGGCAGCGCCAGCGCATCTCGATCGCGCGGGCCGTGCTCAAGGACCCGCCGGTGCTGGTCCTCGACGAGGCGACGTCGTCGGTCGACAACGAGACCGAGGCCGCGATCCAGCGCTCGCTCGAGCGGCTGGCCCGCGGGCGCACGACGCTCGTGATCGCGCACCGGCTGTCGACGGTCCGCAACGCCCACCGCATCCACGTGCTCGAGGACGGGCAGGTGCGCGAGGCGGGGCGCCACGAGGAGCTCCTCGACCGCGACGACGGCCTCTACGCGGCGCTGTGGCGCGTGCAGACGGGCGTGGCCGCGGGCGCGTAGTGGCGCGGCGGCGCGTCGAGTAGGCTGCGCGGCCCCCCAGAGGAGGTCGCCATGATCGACGTCGGCTCCCCGGCTCCGGACTTCGCGCTCACCGACCAGCACGGCAACACCGCGCGGCTGGCCGACCTGCTGGCTCGCGGCGCGGGGGCCGTGGTGTTCTTCTACCCCAAGGCCATGACGCCCGGCTGCACGCAGGAGTCGTGCGACTTCGAGGCGCGCGCGGCCGCCTTCGCCGGCGAGGGCGTGGCCGTGGTCGGGATCAGCCCCGACAGCCCCGAGCGGCAGGCGAAGTTCGCCGACAAGGAGGGCCTCGGCTCACTCCTCCTCCTCTCCGACCCCGACCACCGCACGGCCGAGGCCTACGGCGCGTGGGGCAAGAAGTCGCTCTACGGGCGCGAGTTCGAGGGCGTCCTGCGCTCGACCTTCCTGATCGGCAAGGACGGGAAGGTCCAGGGCGCCTGGCGGAGCGTGAAGGTGAACGGCCACGCCGACGCGGTGCTGGCGGCCGCCGGCGGCGCGGCCGCGCCGGCGAAGAAGAAGGCGCCGGCGGCGAAGAAGAAGGCGCCGGCGGCGAAGAAGAAGGCGCCGGCGGCGAAGAAGAAGGCGCCGGCGGCGAAGAAGAAGGCGCCGGCGGCGAAGAAGAAGGCGCCGGCGGCGAAGAAGGCGAAGGCCGGCGCGCAGCGGTAGGCTGCGGGACGAGGTGTGCCATGCGCGCCGTCCTGACGCTCGCCTTCGCGGTCAGCCTGCTGCTCGCCGCGCCCGCCCCCGCTCGCGCCACGACGTGGGGGCCGGCGCAGGTCGCGTGCCCCCTCTGCGGGCACGAGAACGCCTTCGAGCGGCCCCGGAGCTACGGCAGCTACATCTACCGCTGGCCGTCGCGCTTCCAGCTCGTGTTCTGGCCCGCCACCGAGGGCCGCTCGCTCTACTCGTGCGCGACGTGTCGGCTCACCTGCTTCATGTGGGACTGGCCGAAGCGGATCACGCCCGAGCACCACGCGCGCCTGCGCGAGGTCCTGGCCGAGGTGACCCTCCCGGCGGCCGAGAGCTACCGCAAGGTCCCGATCCTCGACCGGCTCGCCGTCGCCGAGAGGGTCTACGAGGTGGTCGGCCTCGACGCGGTGACCCGTTGCCGCTTCTACCGCACGGTCGGCTACCACGCGGCGAAGAAGGGCCAGCCCGAGCGCGCCCGCGCGGCGCGGCAGCAGGCCCTCGACCTCGCCCGCGCCCTGGCCGACGACCCGGCGCAGGCGGCCGAGGCCAAGGAGCATCGGGTCGTCGTGGCCTGCCTGCTCCGGCTGCTGGGCGACCCGGACGGCGCCCGCGCCGCGCTCGACGCCGCGGCCGGGTCGAAGATCGAGGGCGACGACGCCGAGCGCGCGCAGGGGCGGACGGAGTACCTGGACGAGCTGATCGCCGCCCTGCGCGAGAAGCTCGACGCGGGCGACCTGAGCGACGACGCGCCGGAGCGGGACGACGACCACTGACGGGCCGGCTCACGGTCCGCGGCCAGCCGGCGTGATCACGTAGTCCAGGCTCAGGGCGGGCAGCCCGAGCACCCACACGTCATGGCGCGCGACGACCGTGGCCCCGGCGGGCGCGGGCACGGCGGCGTCCGGGTCGCCCTCGGGCCACACGCGGATCGTCTCGTTCACCGGCAGGCGCAGCGGGAGCCAGGGCGTGACGAGGTAGACGCCCTGGTCGCCGGGCGGGTCGCTCGCCAGGGTCGTGAGCAGGAGGCCGTGCCCGAGCGCCTCGAGGCGCAGCACGCTCGTCAGGTGAGGACGAGGCGGGCCACGAGCGCAAGGCGCGTCACACGTCGATCGTGCGCGGGCTGGCTCCGGTCGCCAAGAGGACGCCCGGTCAGGAGCGCCTGCGGGCGCCGGTCCGCCGGCGCCCGCCGACGCTCGTCTGGCGCGGGGCCGGCGCGTCGAGGGTCGCCAGCTCGGCCTCGACCTCCGCGCGCGTGGTGGTCCGGGCCAGACGGGCGTGGAGCGCCGCGAGGGCGTCCGCCTCGAGGGGGGCCAGCTCGCCAGCGAGACCGCGAGGAGTCCGGCCGCGACGAGCCCGGACGAGCGTCGTGATCGCCTCACGGATCGCCTCGGCGCGAACCTCGGCGCGAACCTCGGCGCGAACCTCGGCGCGAGCCTCGGCGCGAGCCTCGGCGCGAGCCATCGCGCGCAGCTGTTGATAGACGCTGGACGTCATCAACTCCTCCAGGGGTATCTTCGCAAACCAGTCGTGGCCCGGGAATGCCCGGCCGGCGAGCAGAGCCAGGGACGCGCGCAGGTCCGCCGCAGCGCGCAGGCGATCGAGCCGCTCGAGCGCTCGTCCGACGTCCTCGGGTCGCGCGCGCGCCATCAGCGGGACGAACGGGAGCAGGCCGACCTCGCCCGACGCGGCCTGCGCGGGCGCGTCGAGCTCCCACAGGTTCAGGGTCGCGAAGCGGCCCTCGACCCACTGTCCGCCGCCGAGGTCGAAGCGAGCCGTGTCTCGCGCGCGGGAGCGGCGTCGCCCGCGCCGCAGGTAGACGATCAGCACGAGCGCGTCGCGCGGCCTGCGCCGGGCCCGCCGCGCGGCGCGCCGCTCCTGGTCCTGCGCGCGCGCCCAGCCGAACAGCGCCCGGTCGACGCTGTCGTGCCGGGGCTCGTGCTCGAACTCGACCACGAGCAGGAACGACGCCCCCCGCCGGGGGACGACCTCGAGGAGGCCGTCCGTGGTCCGGGGGGTCGGCGCGAGCTCCTTGTCGACCGGGGCGACGCGGCGCAAGGGCCCCAGGCCCAGGCCGCGCCGCAGCAAGTCGGCGGGGAGCTCCCGCAGGACGGCCTTGGCCGCCAGGTCGTAGTCACCACCTCTCCGCCTCACGTCACCCCGAGGCGAACAGGAGACTAACTCACGGGTCCGACATCCCCGGTCACGGCCTCCGCACCCGCGCCAGCGCCCGGGAGGCGCGCTCGGCCGGCGGCAGCGCCGGGTCCTCGTCGGCGAGCGCCGCTCGCGCCAGCGCCGCGCCCGCCACGTGGACCGCGAACGTCCGGCGCAGGTCGGGGTCGGGCTCGTCGGCGATCCGCTCGATCTCGGCGAGGCCGTGGCGCGCGTCGCCCTCGGCGGCCGCGAGCAGGAGCACCGACGCGAAGTAGCGCGCCGCGTCGCCGCCGGCGAGCAGGTCGTCCTCGAGGCGCAGGGCCGCCACCTCGCGCAGCTCGGCCTGGGCCGCCAGCGCGTCCGGGTCGAGGTGCGCCGCCGTCCCTCGCCCCGCCCGGCGCGCGACGGCCAGGCGGTCGACGTAGACCGTCAGCCCCTGGCGCCGCGCCAGCGGCAGCGGCCAGGGGCGCCCGGCGCGCAGGGCGGCGTGCGTGGCCACGTCGGGCAGGAGGAGGCCCTCGTGCTCGACCCGGCGCCAGCGCACGGTCCGCCCGAGGAGCTCGCGCGCCAGGCCGGCGCGCCGCGCGGTGACGCGCGCCACGGCCAGGTCCGGCTCCACGCCCGACGGCACGGCCGGCGGCAGGAAGACGACGTCGTGCCCGAGCAGGACGTCGCGCGCCGCCTCGACGGCGCGCGCGTCGACGCCCGTGCCCACCGGCGCCACGCTCAGGTCGGCCAGCCGCGCGCGCAGGTCGTCCCACGCGGCGCGCAGCTCGTCGGGCGCGGGGGCCGCGCCCGTGTGCAGGTCGTGGTGCAGGCGGAGCGCCCGCACGAGCGCCAGCGTCAGGCGCTCGGCCTGGTCGGGCGTCGCGTCGACGCGCGGCCCGAGGCAGCCGACGAGGGCCACGACGAGGGCCACGACGCCGGCGAGGGCGAGGCCGCGCACGGGCTCACAGCGGCCGTCGCTTGTTCTGATGTCCACGTCCACGCGCGCGGCTCGATGCTCCGATCCGCAGTGAGGCACCTGTCGCCCTCGCTCCGGCCGCTACGCGGCCTCCGCTCGGGGACGCGCGCCACCGCTCGATCTGCTCGCTTCGCTCGCAGATCAAGCGGTGAGCGCGGTCAGAACGCCGCGAACACGACGCCGAGGAAGCTGTTGATCGGCGCCTGCTCGCGCAGGTCCTCGACGCTCTCGCGCAGCTCCTTCAGCAGGCTCCGCGTCTCGCGGTAGACGGCGTCGTCGTTGAGGAACGCGGCGATCGTCCCCTGCCCCTGGTTCACGCGGTGGAGCGTGTCGGCCAGCTCGCCAGAGACCCGCTCGGCGTTCTTCAAGAGGCCCTGCAGGTCGCCGACCGAGGTGTTGGCCGTGTCGAGGAGCGCCGTCACCTTGGCCAGGCTCTCCTGCGTCTTGAGGTTCAGCTCGTCGAGGCGCGCCAGCGCCCCGCGCGCGTCGCGCAGGAGGCCGGTCGCCTCGTCGGCCAGCGCCTCGTCGCGCAGGAGCCGCCCGAGGGTCCCCTCGCCCTGCTCGGCGCGCCGCACGATCGCCGCCGTCCCCTCGGCCGCCGCGCGCACGTCGTCGGCCAGCTTCGGGTCGCGCAGGGCCATGCCCACGAGCCCCTGCCCCTCGTCGAGCTCGCCGGCCACGCGCGACAGGCGCGCGACGGCGGCGGCCGCGTCCTCGGCGAGCTGCCCGTCGGTCAGGAGCCGCCCGGCGAGGCCCTCGCCCCGGTCGACGCGCGCGACCACCCGGTCGACCGTCTCGAGCGTCGTCGTGGCCTGCGTCACGAAGCGCTCCACCCGCTCGACCACGCCGTCGACGCGCCCCTGGAGCTCGCTCAGCTGCGTCGTGATCGAGCCCTGCGCCCCGGCCGCGACCTGCTGCTTGTCGGCCAGCCGCGCCTCGCTCTTGCCCGGCGCCAGCTCGACCTTCGTCGACCCGAGCAGCGGCGGCTCGACGATCGTGGCCACGGCGTCCTGGCGCACGCTGCGCGCGAACCGCGGCGCCACCTGGCAGGTGACGAGCACCTCGTTGTCGGCGGTGAGCTGGATGTCCGACACCTCGCCCACCTGGATCCCCTGCATGAGCACGGGCGCGCCCGCCTGCAGGCCGGCGCCGTTCTTCGCCGCGAAGCGGAACGACGCGCCGCCGATCAGGCCGCGCTCGCGCGTCTTCATGTAGCCGCCCACGAGGACCAGCCCCACGGCGGCGCAGAGGAAGGCCCCCACGGCCAGCTCCTGGCGGACGACGGTCGAGCGCATCATGGGGCCTCCTCCTCCTCGTCGGGGTCGTCGAGCCGCGGCATCTTGCCGTCTTCGAGCGTGTCGCTGCCTCCGCGAGCTTCGCGGACGCCTCGCGTGGTGGTCGGCGAGGCCCCCCGCTCGTCGCGATCCACGCGAGGCGCCCGCTCCGCTCGCTCCGGCGCGACCGCGAACATGATCGTCTCCTCGCCCGCGAGCGGCCCGGCGGGCAGCTCGAGCGAGGTCCTGGCGAGGTCCGGCCGCCGCGCCGGTCGCGGCGGCGGGGGCGCCGCCGGGACGACGCCGTCGATGACGATCGTCGACTCCGCGTCGAGCAGCGGCGCGGGGAAGTCCAGCGACGTGCGGTCGAGGCCCGGGGCCGGCCGCGCCGGGGCCGGCGTGACGCCGTCGAGGACCAGCGTGGCCTCGGCGTCGAGCGGCCCCGGCTCGGACCCCGCCGCCAGGGCCAGGAGCGCCGCGTCGGACTCCAGGGCCACGATCCCCGCGCCCTCGCCCGCCTGCGCCCCCACCCGCCCGCTCTGCCGCGCGCCGCGCGCCTCGCCGACGCACGCCTCGAACGCGGCCTTGACCCGCGGGTCCTGGTAGAGGCGCCGCCGGTGACCGTAGTCGAGGACGCGCCCGGCCTCGAGGACGGCGACGCGCTCGGCCACCTGGAAGATCGCCGGGTCCGTCTCCGAGACGAGCAGCCAGGTGACGCCCTCGCTCGTGTTCAGCTCGAGGACCAGCTCGAACAGCCGCTTCCAGTCGGGCATCTCGAGCCCCTCGAAGAAGCGGTCGACGATCACCAGCTCCGGGTCGAGGGCCAGCGCCCGCGCGAACGCCGCCAGGCGCCGCCCGCGCACGCTCACCTGCCAGGGGAAGCGGCCGGCGTCCTCGGTGAACCCCGCCTGCTCGAGCAGCCGCGCCACGTGCACCTCGAGCTCGCGGCCGGTGAGCCCGCGGTGGTAGCGCAGCGGCAGGGCGACGTTGTCGCGCACGCTCATGTTGACGAGCAGCGCCCCGCCCTCGAGCACGACCGCGCACCGGCTCCGGAAGCGCAGGTCGTCGCCGTAGCCCATGGCGTAGACGTCCTGCCCGTCGAAGCGCACGCGCCCGCCGGCCGGCGGCAGCAGGCCGGCGGCGACCCGCACGAGGGTCGACTTCCCGCCCGACGCGTCGAGCGACACGACGGCCGCCACCTCGCCGCGCTGCACGTCGAGCGTCACGCCGCGCAGGAGCGGGGCTCCCGGCGCGTAGCCGCAGGTGACCTCCTCGAGCGTCAGGAGCCCCGCCGCGCCGCTCACGTCAGCACCGACAGCGCGCTGTTGAGGACCAGGCACAGCCCCATGGCCCGGACGACGGCGCGGGTCGTCGCCTGCGGCACCTCGCGCGGCGACGCCTGCACCGAGTAGCCCTCGCGCACGGCGACGAGGACGATCGCCGCCCCGAACACGAGCCCCTTCACCAGCGCGACCGACAGGTCGCGCGCGCTCACCGCGTCGAGGACCGCGGCCAGCGTGAAGGGCAGCGGGACGAGCGCCTTGCTCACGCCGTAGCCCAGGCCGGCGCCGACGGCCACGCCGAAGACGTTCAGCGCCAGCGTCGAGACGATCCCGCCCACGAGGCGCGGCAGGACCAGCACGTGCTCCAGCGGCATGCCCATGGCGAGGAGCGCGTCGAGCTGCCCGGTGAGCTTCATCGTCGCCAGCTCGACGCAGATCGCCGTGCCGGAGCGGCCGATCACGATCACGGCGACGGTCAGGGGGACCACGTCCTTGACCAGGATGTGCGCGGCCGTGGACGCGGCGTACTCCGCCGGGAGGTAGGTGTTCGCCTCGATGATGATGAGCGTGCCGAGGGCCAGGGCGGCCAGCGTCACCAGGGGCAGGGCCTGCACGCCCGTGAAGCGCACCTGCTTGGCGAACTGCTCGACGAGGATCCCGGCGCCGCGCGCGCGCGTGAACAGCGGCACGACGACGAGCGCCCCGTAGAGGAGCGACAGGATGTCGACGGCGGCGCGCAGGAAGCCGAGCGCCTGCGCGCCCAGCCAGCGGACCGGCCGCAGCGGCGGGGGGAGGGTCACCACTCGATCGCCCACAGGAGCCGCGTCCGCGTCGTCCCGTCCGGGCGGGTCGTCCGGCCGAAGAGGCCGCCGAGCACGTCCCAGCGCGTGCCCTCGGGCCCCTCGCGCAGGCTGAACGCGCCCAGCAGCAGGTCGAGCCAGGACCTCCCCTGGCCGTCCTCGCCCCAGCGGAACACGCGCCACAGCGGCTCGAGGATCGTGTTGAAGTTCAGCAGCGGGTCCTCGAACCACAGCGGCGCCGGGAAGCGCACCTCGAAGCCGCCCTGGTGCGTGCTCGTCCAGCGCAGGAGCGGCCACACCGACGTGCGCAGGTCCTCGCCGCGGCCGTCGGCGTAGCGCCGCTGCATGCGCCAGAAGAGTGGCAGCGCCCACACGCGCCGGTCGACGTAGTCGTCGGTCTCCTGCACCTCGTGGCGCGCGAGCGGCCAGAGGAGGAAGTGGCGCGTGAAGCCGCCGCGCTGCCGGTAGCCGAAGAACGGCCACAGGTCGAGCCGCTCGTGCTCGGGCCCGCTGCCGCGGACGAAGAACGGGAACGGCAGCCGCCACTCGCGGTAACCCGTCTTCTTGTCGTGCCACCAGCGGAAGAACGGCCACAGCACGACGTCGTCGTCGCGCCACCCGCTGCGCGTGCGGCCGAAGAAGGGGAACACGACCACCGAGTCGAAGCGGTTGCGCGAGTTCGTGCCGTCGTGCGCCCAGGAGATCAGCGGCCACAGGACCGACGTGCGGTCGTAGACGAGGTTGCCCTCGTCGTCGCGCTTCTGCTGGTGGCCGTAGAAGGGCAGCACCCGGAAGCCGCTCGCCCCGCCGCCCGACGTCCAGGAGATCAGCGGCCACAGCACGTGGTGCGTCTCCATGTCGCGGTCGCGGGTCCAGCCGTAGAGGGGGAACAGGACGCCCGCCGCCTCGTCCTTGCCCAGGAGGCCCTTGAGCGTGCCGCCGAAGGGGAACACGTAGAGGTACGAGCCCTCGACCGGGTGCGTGCCCGTGAACAGGAGCGGGAAGACGATCGTGTCGTCGTCCGGGAAGCCGTCGGGATCGGTGCGCTGGACCCGCTGGTAGAGCGGGTAGAGGCGCACGGTGCGCGAGGTCGGCGTGCGCTCGTAGAGGCCGAGGGGGAAGAGCGCGTGGCCCTCGACGCGCTCGCCGCCGCCCGCGCTGCGCGCCTGGAACAGCGGGCGCAGGCCGACGTCGAAGTCCCACTCGACGCGCCGCTCGCCGGCGCGCATGGGGGCCGGGTCGAGGTCCTGCTCGTAGAAGGGCGGCAGGGCGAAGCTGTGGCAGCCGGCGAGGAGGAGCGTGAGCAGCCCGGCCAGGAGCACGGCGCAGCCGCCCCCGCGGCGCGGGGCCCAGTCGTCGAGCGCCATGGCCCGGTTCAGCAGCAGCGCCTCGCCCGGCGTGATCCCGCGGCGGGCCGCCTCGGCGCGGGCCGCGTCGGCCTGCTCGGCGGGGAGGCGCCGGCCGGCGACGAGGGCCTTGAGCTTCGTCTGGTGGCGCTGCGGGTCGGGCGGGTCGACGTCGCGCACGAAGAGGCAGGGGACGACGCCCAGCTCCAGGCGGGCCTCGGCGGGCAGCGCGCGCGGCCTGTGCGGGGCCAGGCGCTCGCCGTCGACGAACGTGCCGTTCTTGCTGCCGAGGTCCTCGATCGCGGGGACGCCCTCGCGCCAGGCGATCCGCGCGTGCTCGGCGGAGACGCTGCGGTCGACGACGACGACGTCGCAGCGCGGGTCGCGGCCGATCAGGGTCACGAGGCGCCCGAGCGGGTGGAGCGAGACCTCGCCCGGACGCGCCGCGCCGTCGCCGCCCTCGGACGCGGCCCCCGTGCCGCCCGTCTCGCGCAGCCCGCAGGCGATCAGGCGCGCGCGCGCGGCGCGCGGCGCGACCGCGTCGGACTTGCTCGCGTCGTCGTCCGACCCGGCCAGGAGCTGGGCCTGCAGGACCTGGCTGGCGTCGACGCTCGACCCGAGCGACACCGGCGTCGCGGGCCCCAGGCGCGAGAAGCGCAGGCGGTCCTCCCAGGCCTCGCGCAGCCAGGTGGCCAGCGGGAGCGCGCCCAGGGTCGCGTCGGTGAGCTCGACCCGCGGCAGGCGCAGGTCGGCGCGCGACGGGAACGGCTGCAGGAGCTCCGGCGGGGTCGTCGCCGGGTCGAAGCCGGAGAAGAACCACAGGCCCAGGCGCTCGCGGTCGAACAGCTCCAGGCCGACGTGGAAGCGGCGCCCGAGCGGCTCGGCGCTGACGACGCACAGCCAGTAGGGCCGCGCCGGATCGTCGCCCTGCGCGCGGAAGCACAGCCAGCGGGCGCGGCGCGCGGGCCCGTCGAGGCCCGCGACCTCCGAGACGACCGCGCGGAACGCCGCGGCCGGGTAGGCGATCAGCCGGCGCACGACCTCCACGCGCGGCTCGAGCGCCGGGTCCTGCCCGGGACCCGGGTCGAACGCCTGGTAGGGCACGTGGCGCCACGCCCCTTCGGGCGTGCGGCCCAGGAGCCACGTCCACGGGTCCACCGGTTCTCCCCCCCCGATCGGGGCGTGACTATACCCTGGTACATCGACGGCTGCGGCCGCGGATGCCGGGCGAGGCGGCTTTGTACTTCGACGGCTGCGGCCGCGGATGCCGGGCGAGGCGGCGCGCGCGCGGCTCGTAGGATCCGGCGATCGATACGAGCCGCGCGCGCGCCGCCTCGCCTCGTCCTCCGCGGCCTCGCCTCGCTTGCGGCTGCGTTCCGCCCGGGGAGGTGTGAACGGTGGGGGACGGGCTGCCGGCGGGAGCGAGCCTCGGGCCTGCACGAAGGCGGGCGAGTGCCGGGGGGAGAGGGCCCTCGCCTACACGAAGGCGGTGGGGTGCCGGGGGGAGCGAGCCCTCGGCCTCTCGCGGCAGGGTTCCACCCGGGGAGGTGTGAACGGTGGGAGGACGGCTGCCGGGGGGGGCGAGCCCTCGGCCTGAGCGGTGGGGACCGGCTTGCGGGGAGGAGCGAGCCCTTCGCGCCGGCGTTCCAGAGCGGCGAGGTGGCTACGAGGCGAGCGAGGGGGCGCCCTGCTCGCCTGGGTCGCCCTCGTCGCCCTCGTCGCGGGCGGCCTGGGCGCGGTGCAAGGCGTCGGCCCGCGCGACGCGCGGGTCGTTGGCCAGGTCCTCGAGCGCCTTGGCGGTCAACCGGTAGGAGCCGCGCCGGGCGCCGCGCTCGAGCAGACCGTGGCGCTTGCACAGGACCTGGGACATGAGCCCGCCGAGCGAGCCGGGCGCCTCGACGCCGCGCGCGCGGCGGAAGGCGGCCCGGAGCAGGTCCTGGTCGAGCTCGGCCACGCCGCAGTGCTCGCGCAGGAAGTAGGCCACGAGGAGCACGCGCCGCCACTTGCGCACGGCGGGCACCTCGCGCAGGAAGCGCGACAGCCCCGAGGTCCTGGGGGCGGGCGGCTGGGCGGCGGCCGTCCGGGCGGGGCGGCGCGCCAGGTCGCGCAGGCTCTCCACGCGCGCGATCGCCTTGCGGGTCAGCCCGTAGGCGCCGCGGCGCGCGCGCTCGAGCCAGCCGCGGCGCGACAGGTGCGGGAGGGCCGGGAGGTCGTCGGGCCGGCCGGCCGCCGCCAGGACCCGGGCGAGGTCGGTGCGGGTGAACGCCTCGAGCCCGCGGAGGCGGGTGAGGTAGTAGCCGGCGGCCAGCGCGGCCGTGCCGTCGGCCGAGAGGTCGCGGCTGCCGCGCGGGGCGCCGCCGGGGAACACGCCGGCCCAGAAGGTCGTGACCTGCGCGGGGTCGTCGTCGCCCGGGTCCTCGCCGCCCGAGAGCAGGCGGCGGATCTCGTCGGCGTGGGCGAAGAACGCGTCGGCGTCGCAGCGCAACGTGACCGTGCCGTCGTCGTTGAGGCTCAGGGCCAAACGGGGCTGCATGACGCGCTCTCGGGCCTCGGAGGCCGGCTCCGCGGCCCCCTGGTCACTGTTGCCCGGCGGGGCGGGTTCGTCAAACCCGGGCGCGACGACGTAAGTCCTTGTCGGGCAGAAAAAGGCTCGGGTCGGCCCCTTGCTTTGGCCGCCTTCCGGGGGCAATCTAGCTGGCGCTGGCCGGTGTCGGCCGGTGGAGGGCCCGATGACGCAGCCTGAGCTCGAGCTCGCGCTGATGAAGCTCCTCTCGATGAAGCACTTCCCCCTCAAGCCGCCGCGGCCGAAGCTCAACGTGGGCAAGCTGGCCGAGGCGCTCAAGCGGCTCGGGACGGAGACGGCGGTGCCGCCCCTGTTCGAGGCGCTGTGCACGCTCAAGGGGCGCGGGCTCGCCAACACGGAACCCAAGATCATCCTCAAGGAAGAGATGACCACCGCCATGTTCGAGGCCTGGCTCACCCCGCTGGGGAGCACGGAGCTGGAGAAGCGCCTGGCGGGCACCTAGCGGCCGGACGGGGCGCCCCCGCCGGCCACGGACCACGGAGATAGATTGAGCCTTCCCGACGACGCGATCCGCCGGATCGCGCTCCTGATGGACTTCGAGAACATCGTCCTCGGCCTGCCGTCCTCGGCCAAGTTCCGGCCGAAGGCGATCCTCAGCCGCGTGCTCGACCTGGGCAAGGTCGTGATCAAGCGCGCCTACGCCGACTGGTCGCGCTACGACAACCACAAGGTCAAGCTGCACGAGCTGGGCTTCGACCTGCTGGAGATCCCCAAGCGCGCGATGACCGGCAAGAACGCCGCCGACATCCGCATGGTCGTCGACGCCATGGACGTCGTGATCTCGAAGGAGCACGTGGACACGTTCGCCCTCGTCACGGGCGACAGCGACTTCACCCCGCTGGCGGCCAAGCTGCGCGAGCTCGACAAGCGGGTGATCGGCATCGGCGTCAAGGACTCGACCAGCAAGCTGCTGATCGACGCCTGCGACGAGTTCATCTTCTACGACGAGCTCGACGACGTCTCCGTGGCCGAGGTCACCGAGAAGCTGACCCTGCCCGTGAAGGCCCGCGCCAGCAAGGGCGGCGGCGGCGGGGCGGGCGGCAAGCCCGACGACCGCCGGCGGGCGGAGGGGCTCTACCTGCTCCTCGAGACCACGCGCAGCCTCCTGCGCGAGTACGACACGCTGTGGGCGTCGATGGTCAAGCAGACGATCATGCGCAAGCAGCCGGCGTTCAGCGAGTCGTACCACGGCTACCCGACGTTCACGGCCATGATCGAGGACGCCGTGAAGCTGGGGATCCTCAAGGCCGCGCGCGACGAGAAGAGCGGCAACTGGAAGATCACCGGGATCGGCGACCAGGCCCTGGCGCTGCTCTCGAGCTCCCGGCGCGCGCCCTCCACGGAGAAGGAGAAGGAGAAGGCCGCCTCCTCCTGATCGATCGCCTTCCGCACGCGAGGGTGGCGCCGATCGGCGCCACGCGGCGTCCGTTCAAGACGACGTAAATCGACTGAGTTCGGCAGGTTGCCCTTTGCCGGATTCGGGAATCGGTCGCGCCCAGGGTGCGCGTGCGCCCGTCGTGCACGCCTCATCCAGCCGTTAGTCCAAGGGCTAACGCGACGCGTCGAACGGCATGGCGGGTGCTTCTCCCGGAGGTCTCACCTCCAGGAGGCTTCATGCGCACGCGGCTCCTCGTCGCCACCCTGCTCGTGGCCGGCCTCGCCGGCTGCAACGACGGCAACAAGCAGGGCACCCGCAAGCAGGCCGCCGCCGCGGCGGTCACCTCGGGCACCACGGGCACGGGCGGCACGGGTGCGGGCTCGGGCCAGGGCGCCCCGGGTGTCGACGCGCCGCAGGTGACGGGCCTCGCTCCGGCATCAGGGCCGCTCGACGGCGGCACGCCCGTCGTGATCAGCGGCTCGAACTTCGCGAAGTCGAACGCCGGGCAGACGCTCGTCCTCTTCGGCAACACGGCCGTCGCCGTCACGCCGGCGAGCGACACCGAGCTCCACGTCACGGCCCCTGCGCACACCCAGCCGGGCGCGGTCGACGTGCGCGTCGTCAACGACCTCGGCGTGGCGACGCGCGCGGGCGCGTTCACCTACGCGCCCCGCGGCCCGTCGCTCACCTTCGTGCCGGGGGTCGGCTCGAGCGACCTCGCCACGCAGCGCGGCACGCGGATCCGCCTGAGCGTCAAGGGCCTCCCGCCGCTGACGGCGGCGGTGACCGTGGCCTTCGGCGGCACGGCCGCGACCGAGCTGACCGTCGTCGACGCCGAGACGGTCGTGGCCGAGGTCCCCTACGGGCTCCCCCCGGGCGCCACCGCGATCACGGTGACCGAGGGCGGCGTCGCGGCGACCGCGCAGGGCTTCCGCGTCCAGGGGACGCTGGCCTACGGCGACCTGACGATCAACGAGGTCCTCTTCGATCCGGGCTCGACCGACCCCAACAACGACGGCGTGCCCAGCGCGGGCAACAACCAGAGCGACGAGTTCATCGAGCTCGTCAACACGACCGCGAACCCGGTCGACCTGACCTTCGTGGTCCTCTGCGACCAGTCGGGCCAGAACCAGTCGAACCCGATCCACATGTTCCCGAACCCGACGACGCTGCCGCCCGGCGGCGCGATCGTGGTCTTCGCCGGCGGCACGCCGCTCGAGTTCGCCGCGCGCCACGCGTCGGGCCACGCGCAGGCCTCGACCCACGGCGCGCTGAACCTGTCGAACAGCAACACGACGACGGAGATCCTCTCGCTCGAGGACCGCTCGGTCTTCCCCGTCGTGCTCGTGTTCCGCGCCGAGCTCTCGACGCCCGGCGCCGGGATCTCGCTCGTGAATCGCAACGACGGCCAGCGGATCACCTCCAACCCGGCCCGGGCGGCCGACTACGAGGCGCACCCGGCCCGCCCGCACGGGCAGGGCACGGTGCGTCACAGCGCCGGCGTGAAGAAGGACGGCGCCCCCTTCTGATCGTGGCGCCTTGACGCGCCCCTCACCCGGGTGTGGCAGCATTCCCTGGGAGGGGCGCGGGCCGGCGGCTGCTATAACTGCCTCGGCGCATCACGCCTCGTGCGGGGGGTCCTCATGGCCGTCTCACGCCTGTCCGCCGCCGCGCTCGCGGCCGCGCTGCTCGTCGTGGTCGGGTGCAACACCGGGTCGCGCTCGAGCGGCCGGACGACGTTCGGACCGCAGCCGCCGCCGCCGCCGCCCGCGACGATCAACGTGAGCCGCGTGGCCAACCCGAACACGGCGCTCCTGGGCACCGTGATCAACGCGCTCGTCCTGCGCATCGAGAACACGAGCACGACGCAGGTCGCCTCGCTCGGCTCGCTCACCGTGGTCGCCTCGGGCACCGTCGACGAGTCCGTCGTCCTGACCGCCGCCACGCTGCGTCACGACCTGAACCTCAACGGGCTGGTCGACCAGAACGACCCGCAGCTGGCGACCGTCGCGGCGCCGGCCTTCGCGGCGAACAACGGGGCGGTGACCTTCACGCTCAACCCGCCGCTGCAGATCCCCACGCTCGACGCGGTGCAGGTGATCGTGACCGTGGAGACGGTGGCGAGCACCGGCGCGCCCGCGCAGACGGCGTTCGTCGGGCAGACCGTGGAGCTGGGCGTCGTGTCGTCGGCGGCGATCGGCCTGGCCTTCGGGACGGTCCCGGCGCCCGTGGGTGGGGCGTTCCCGCTGACCGGCACCGCCGTGACGCTCGGGATCGGCACGCACCTCCTGATCAGCGAGGTGAACTACATCACCGTCGGCGAGTTCATCGAGCTCTTCAACCCGACGCCCCAGGCGATCGCGCTCGACGACTACTACCTGTCCGACTACACGCAGGACGTCGCCGCCGGCGTCACGCCGACCCAGTGGTACTACCTCGTGCCGACCGGTCAGAACTTCGGACCGGTCGGCACCGACTTCATCGTGCGCTTCCCGGCGGGAGCGACGATCGCGCCCGGCGAGTTCCAGATCGTCGCCATCGAGCAGGACCCAAACAACGGGTTCGGAAACTTCTTCCCCAACGTCACCCCCACCTACGCGCTCCGCAACGCCGTGGCCCCGACGCAGCAGATGCGGATCTTCCAGGCGGGCAACTGGGTCGCCGGGAACGTCGCGGGCACGGGCGAGCTGTTGACGAACGCGGGCGAGGTGCTCTTCCTGTTCACCTGGAACGCGCAGGCCCAGCCGGCCACGAGCCTGGTCACGGACGTCGACATCGTGGGCTGGGGCGAGACGACGGCGGCCGGGAACAACTACCTGGTCGACAAGTCGGGTGTGACGGTGAACGGCCAGACCTACGCCCAGGAGACGCCCCAGGCCACGCAGAACGGCCGCCGCCTGCGCCCGGCCGTCGGCGGGGCGTCGGGTCTCTCCATGCAGCGCCAGAACTACCTCGAGGCCGGCGAGGTCCAGAACGGCAACGGCAACGGCATGGGCGGCCACGACGAGACGTCGGAGAACTGGGGCGCCAACTTCAACCACGCCACGCCGACGCCGCTCGGGCCGTGACGGTCCCCTGATCACCCTCGACCATCCCGCCCCGGCCGGCTAGAACCACCCGGCGTGAGGGGACGCCTCGACCAGGAGATCGCCGCCGCGGAGCGCGAGGCCCGGGCGGGCCGGGGCGACCCGGCCCTGCTGGCGCGCCTGGCGCAGCTCTACGTGCGCGTCGGGCGCCTCGAGCCGGCGCGGCAGGTCCTGCTCGAGGCGCGCGCGCGCCTGAGCCCCCTGGTCGAGGGCCAGGACGGCGCGGTCGACCTGGCCGCGCTCTGGGACGAGGTCGACGACCTCCTGCAGCAGGTCGAGCGCGACCTGGCGGCCAGCGGCCGCGACGCGCGGCGCCTCGAGCTCGTGGCCCGGCTCGAGCAGGGCGGGCTGCCGCCCGAGGAGCACGAGGAGCTGCTCCGCCTCGAGCTCGAGGCTGGCGTGGAGCTCCACCCGGAGCCGCCACGCTGCCCCGCCTGCCGGGGGGGGCTGGCCGACGACGGCGACGGGGGGCCCGTGCGCTGCGCGCGCTCGGGGCGCGACGGCGACCTGTGCCGCCACGTCGACGCGCGCGACCTCTACCGCTGCGGGCGCTGCGGCCTCGTGGCCAGGGCCTGGAGCCCCGAGACGCAGGGCCGCCTCAAGGTCGGCCCGCACGAGCCGCCGCTCGGGCGGCTCACGCGCCCGCGCTGCCCGCTGTGCAACGGCGCCGTCGCCGACTGGTCGCAGCACGCCCTGCGCTGCCCCAAGGGCGACGTGGGCCAGCTCCCGCGCTGCCCCGTGTGCCGCCAGCGCGGCGTGCACACGCGGACGCTCTCCTGCCCGCGCTGCCAGGGCGAGGTCGCGACCGTGCCCTGCCGCGAAGGCGCCCGCCGCCGCTAGTGTGATCGACGGCTGCGGCCGCGGATGCCGGGCGAGGGGGGGCGCGCGCGGGTCGTCGGTGTGGCCCGCCTCCGCGAGCTCCGTCCCGCGGCTGCGGTGCTGCAGCCCATGCGGACCCTACCGCTCGTGGCCCTCCGCAGCCGCGGGCCTCCCGCTCGCTCCGGCGGCCCACCGGGGATCCGGCGATCGATACGACCCGCGCGCGCTCCCCCCTCGCCTCGGCCTCCGCGCCCTCGCCTCGCTTGTGGTTCCATTCCACTCGGGTTCGAGCGTGTCGATCACGGGTTTGCGTCTCGAGCCAGGCCCTAGCTTCCCCGGGCCGCGGCGGCCTCGAGCCGCTCGAGGCGGCGCGTGAGCTCGAGGAGCGAGTCGCCGGTCACGCCGGCCGCGCGGGCGGCGCGCACGGCCCGTCGCTGCACGTCGAGCGCCTCGCGCGGGCGGCCGAGCTGGCCGAGGGCCTCGGCCAGCGTGTCGAGCGCCGCCGCCAGCGTGGTGTCGTCGCGGTACAGAGCGCGCAGCGGCGACTCGAGCGCAGCGACGGCCTGGCGCGCGAGCGCCTCGGCCCGGGCAGGGTCGCGCAGGGCGGGGTCGTGGCGGGCGACCAGGATCCAGGCCAGCGCGTTGAGGACGAGCGGGTCGCCGTCGGGGGCGACCGGCTCGAGCGCGGCGAGCGCCGCCTCCTCGGCCGACCGGGCGGCGCGGACGTCGCCCGCCAGGCCGTGCAGCTCCGCGGCGACGAGCCACCGGTGCGCGCCGTCGAGCGCGTCCACGCCCCCCTGCCGGGCGGCGCGCTCGGCCATGCTCCCGAGGGTGCGGAGGACGTCGGGCGGGGCGTCGCCGTGCAGCCGGTAGCTGGCGGCGAGCCGCCCCAGGGCGAGGTCGTCGTCGGGGACGACGGCGACGCGGCGCAGGAGGAGGGCGCGGGCGTCGTCGTGGTGGCCGGCCGCCGAGAGGCGCCCGGCGAGCTGCGCGGTGCGCGGGCCGACGTCGGGGCGCTCGGGCGCCTCCTGCATCAGCCGGACGTGAGACCGCACCAGGAGCTCCAGCGGCTCCTCCGACCTGCCGCCGAGCGCCATCCAGGCGAACGCTCCCAGGCACAGGGCGCCCGTCCCCCAGGCCAGGAGGCGCGCCGGGCGGCCTGGCGGGGCCTCGGGCTCGCGCAGGAAGAGGCTCGCGGCGAGGCCCACGAGCACCCCGCCGAGGTGGCCGTAGTTGTCGATGAGCGGCGACCAGAGCACCTGGAGCGACACGCCCAGGACGAAGGTCAGCGCCACGGCGAAGAGCAGCCGCTGGCCGAGCACCAGGCGCAGGCGCGAGCGGAACGGCTCGCGCGCGACCCGCGTGGCGCCCAGGAGCAGCCCGGCCAGGCCCAGGATCGCGCCCGACGCGCCGACCGACGGCAGCGGCTGGAGCAGGGCCGAGAGGAGCGTCCCGCCCAGCGCGCTCAGCAGGTAGACCGCGAGCATGCGGTGCGTGCCCCAGAGCATCTCGACGAGCGGCGCGAGCTGGATCAGCGCCAGGCCGTTGAGCGTCAGGTGCAGCAGGTTGCCGTGCAGGAAGGCGGCGCAGAAGAGCCGGTAGTACTCGCCCTCGTCGAGCACGAGGTCGTGGCGCACGGCGCCGAGGCGCCAGATCGAGTACTCGTCGGGGCCGCCGAGGACCACCATCAGCAGGTAGAAGACGAGCACGAGGACGACGAGCGCCGCCGACCCCGGGAACATGACGTGCAGCGGCGGCCGCGGGAGCGGCGGCCGCGCGGGGCCGGGCTCGGGGGGGCTGGCGAACGCGGTCGGGGGCTGGCCGGCGGGGTCGGGCACCGCGGCCATCATAGCCCCGCGCGTCGCGCCCCGGCGCACGACGCCGGGCCACGGCAGGCGCCCCGGCGCGCGCCCCGCGGGGGCCCGCGCTACACTCGGCGTGTGCCGGCCGGGATCGAGTTCGCGTGCCCCCACTGCCTCCGGGTCACCCGCGTCCCCGTGACGCTGGCCGGGAAGCAGGGCCGCTGCAGCGGCTGCCGCAAGGTGATCCAGGTCCCCTCGGGTGTGCCCGCCTCGGGCCGCACGCCCGACCCCGAGGAGGGCCTCCTCGAGGTGCTCGACGCGCGGCGGGCGTCCGAGCGCGTCCCGCAGGGGCGCGCGTCGGAGCGCCACGAGATGCGGCGGCCGTCGGAGAAGGTCCCGCAGGTCGAGCCGCCGGCCGAAGAGGACGAGGGCTCGACCGCGCGCATCGACCTGCGCGTCAGCCCGCCCGGGCCCGAGCCCTTCCGCATCTGGTCCCGGCGGGTCCCGCCGCGGGTGTGGGTGGGCCTCGTGGCGGCCGTGATCGTCCCCGCGCTGGGGATCGTCCTGTGCGTCCTCGGCCTGCGGCAGGCGCGCCAGCGGGGCGCCGGCGTGCGCCTGGCGTGGACCGGGATCGGGATCGGCAGCGCGATCATGGCCTACAACCTCGCCCTCTTCGCCTGGATCGTGCTGCGGCGGTGAGCGGCGGGCGCACGCGCGTCCGATTCTCGTCGCCGTCGTGACGCTCTCCCGGGTTATCTTCGTGGTGTCCTCGGCACTTGCCGCGCTGCGCCGTCATGGCCTCGCGTTTGTTATGACCGCCCCGGTGCCGAGGACCGGGGGAACGCAATGCTGGTGAGCAGGTACGCCGGGGCGACGTGCGCCCTGCAGGTCGGCGCGCTGTGGGCGCTGGGCGCGGCGACGGCCGGGACCGCCGTGGCCCTGGGGCATCCGGCCCTGGCCTGGTGCGGCCTCGTGCCGCTGGGCCTCGGGCTGTTCGTGCTCAGCTTCTACCGCGACCCCGAGCGGCAGGGGCCGGCCGACCCGGCCGCCTGGGTGTCGCCGGCCGACGGCGTGGTCACGGACATCGCCACCGTCGACGAGCCGCACTTCATCAAGGGCAAGGCCCTGCGCGTGGGGATCTTCCTCTCGCCGCTCAACGTCCACGTCAACCGGAGCCCCGCGGCCGCGGTCGTCGAGGCGGTGGTGCCGCGGCCGGGGCTGTGCCTGCCGGCGACCGGTCCGGCGTGCATCGACCAGAACGAGTCGACGCTCCTCGGCCTGCGCACCGACGCGGGCCTGCGCATCGGCGTGCGGCAGGTCACGGGCGCCCTGGCGCGCACGATCGTGTGCGCCGCCACGCCCGGCCAGCGCCTGGCCCGCGGCGAGCGCTACGGCATGATCAAGCTGGGCTCGCGCACCGAGCTCCTCGTGCCCGCCGAGGCCGGCTTCACGCCGGCCGTCGCGCTGGGCCAGGTGGTGCGCGGCGGCGAGACGGTGATCGGGCTCGCGCCGGCGCAGGCCCCCGCGGTGGGCGGCGGCGCCGGCGACGACCAGGGGAGGGCGGGATGACCAGCGGTCGCAACCGGCGGCGTCGTCGCATCCGCGAGCGGGCGCGGGAGGGGCTGGCGATCCTGCCCAGCCTGCTGACGCTCGGCAACATGCTCTGCGGCTTCTACGCGATCGTCCACGTGGCCAGCGTGCAGTGGACGGACGGCGCGCCGCGGCCCGAGCGCGCCTTCTTCCACGCGTCGGTCGCGATCCTCCTGGCCATGGTCTTCGACATGCTCGACGGCCGCGTGGCCCGCATGACGCGCACGACGAGCGACTTCGGCGGCCAGCTCGACTCGCTCGCCGACGCGATCAGCTTCGGCGTGGCGCCGGCGGTCATGGTCGCCATGCTCAACTCGTGGGCGCGGTTCGGCTGGGCCGAGACCGAGCAGTTCTGGGCCAAGATGGCCTGGGTGTTCGGCGCCGCCTACGCCTCGGGCGCCGTGATCCGCCTGGCCCGCTTCAACGCCGAGACGCAGTCGCACAGCGAGGAGGCGCACCGCTACTTCAAGGGGCTGCCCTCGCCGGCCGCCGCCGGGGTGATCGCCTCGCTCGTGCTCCTGCAGTACTACCTGCAGAGCCCCCGCTCGCGGCTGTCGTGGGTGAACCCGGAGATCGTGAACATCACCGCCGCGCTCCCCTTCGTGGCCTTGCTCATCGGCTACCTGATGGTCTCGCAGTTCCGCTACGTGCACGCCGCCAACGTGTTCCTGCGCGGGCGCAAGCCCTTCGAGTACCTGACCGGCGTCGTCTTCGGCGGCGTGCTCTTCGCCCTGTTCCCCGAGCCGGCGCTGGCCCTGCTCTTCTGCGGGTTCGCCGCCTCGGGGCCCGTCCTGGCGTTCTACCGCTGGATGCACCCGCAGCCCACGCCGCTGCCGCTGGGGGCCCCCGCGCCCGGGCTGCCGGCCGACCACGACGCGCCGCCACAGCAGTCGGCGGCGCCGCAGGCCTGAGGGTGGCCAGGGCGCTCGTCGCGTTGGGCAGCAATCAGGGCGACCGGGCGGCGCACCTCGCGCGCGCCCTGGCGGCGCTGGCCGCCCTCAAGGGGACGGCGGTCGTGGCCGCGGCGACGCCCGTGGAGACGGCGCCGGAGCGGCCCGACGACGGCGGGCCGTTCCTCAACTCGGCCGCGCTGCTCGAGACCTCGCTCCCGCCGCGCGCGCTGCTCGAGCACCTGCACGAGGTCGAGCGGCGGCTCGGGCGCGAGCGGGCGACGCCCGGGCGCGGCGCGCGGACGATCGACCTCGACCTGATCCTCTACGACCGGGTCGTGGTGCGGGGCGGGGCGGGGTTCGAGCTGCCGCATCCGCGCTTCCGCTCGCGCCGCTTCGTCCTCGAGCCGGCGGCCGAGATCGCGCCGCAGATGATCGACCCGGTCACTCGCCGGACGGTGGCCGACCTGCTGCGTCTGGCGCCGCGCGCGCCCGCCGCGCCGACCGGATCGCCCTGACCACGTCGGAGGCGGCGCGCTGGCCCTCGAGGAGCGCCAGCGCGGAGTCCTCCTCGCCGCGCGCCGCCCAGGCCAGGGCCACGAGGAGGCGCTCGCCGGGGGTGGCGCCCGCGTCGGGCGGTGGCGCGTTCACCTGCGCCCGGGGGATCCCTTCGCCGGCGAGCGCCCGGGCGACCCGCGCCGCGTGGACCACCCGGAGCGCGCCGGCGGGGCCGTCGCCACGGGCGAGGGCGCAGGCGGTGAGGGCGTGCTCCAGGCGCGCGGCCCAGGGGAGGTCGACCTGGCCGCCCACCCCCGCGAGGCGCATGCGCAGGCGCGCCTCGACCCGCGCGCGCCAGGCCGCGTCCTCGGGGGCCGGCGAGCCGGTGGCGAGGAGCGCCTCGAGGGCGTCGCGGGTGGCGGCGGGGAAGGTCTCCTCCTGGGGCGCGCTCAGGCTGAAGGTAGAGACGAGGCTGGCGGCCAGCAGGGGGTCGTGCGGGAGGGCGCGCCGGCAGCCCGCCTCCAGCTCCGCGGGGGTCGTAGCCTCGTGCAGGTACAGGAGCGCTGCCGCGAGGTCGGGCGACGAGTCGTGGGGGCGCAGCCGGCCCTCCTCCTGCAGCGCGGCGCCGAGCAGCCGCCAGGCCGTGCCGCTCAGGACCTCCACGCGCACCGTCTCGCGCAGGGCGCGACGCAGCGGCGCGAGGACCTGCGTCGTGGCGACCGGCTCGCCGGCGGGCCAGCGCGCGAGGGCGTCCCCCAGCGCGCGCGCGTGGTCGCGCATGACCCCCACGTTCAGGACCTCGCGGCGCTCGATCGTCCCGGCCAGGGTCTCGGCGGCCGCGCAGGCCGCGCGGGCGTCGATCGCCGGCGGGCTCGTGGCCCGCGCCAGGGCCTCGGCGACGTCGGCCCGGCGCAGATGTCCGCCGCGCACGGCCGCCGCGAGGAGGCGGCGCTCCAGCTCGTCGTCGGGGTGTGACGCGTGGCGCTCGACGAGCCGCTCGAGGTCCTCCTCGTCGGGCGCCGCGCTGACCGGTGGGGGCTGGAGGGCGTCCGGCGCGCGGGCGGGCCCGGGCGGGGCGGGCGCCGGGGGGCGGGGCCAGGCGAGCGCGAGGGAGGCCGGGCCGCCACGGCGACGACCAGGAGGGCCGCCGGCCAGAGCCTGCGCCGCCCGCGGCGCCGGGGCGCAGCGCGGCCTCGAGGGCGTCGGCCAGCGCCGCCGCGCGGCCGAGGCGCCGCGCCGGGTCGGCCGTCAGGGTGCCGTCGAGCGCGCGGTCGAGGCCCGGCGGCGCGTCGTCGCGGGGCCGCGGGGCACGCGCGCCGCTCGAGATCGCCGCGAGCAGGGCCAGGGGGCTCGAGGCGGCGAAGGGGCGCGCGCCCGCGAGCAGCTCGTGCAGCACGACGCCCAGCGCCCACACGTCGGCCCGCCCGTCGACCCGCCGGCCGTCGAGCTGCTCCGGCGCCATGTAGGGCGGCGTGCCCAGCGCCTCGCCGGTCGCCGTGAGCGCGGCGGCGGTCAGGTCGCGCGCGCAGCCCAGGTCGGCCAGGCGCGCGCGCCCCTGCGCGTCGAAGAGGACGTTCTCGGGCTTGACGTCGCGGTGCACGAGCCCGAGCGCGTGGCAGCGGTCGAGCGTCCGGGCCAGCCCCGCCACGAGCGCGGCCGCCTCGCGCCAGGGCCAGGGCCGGTCCATGCGCCTGCGCAGGGTGCCGCCCTCCATGAGGTCCATGGCCAGGACCAGGGTCCCGGCCTCGCACCACACGTCGTGGACCCCGACGACGCCCTGCCCGCCCAGGCGAGCCAGCGCCTCGGCCTCGCGCCGGAAGCGGGCGACCTCCTCGGGGCCCGCCAGCCCCTGGAGCAGCTTGAGCGCGTGGACGGCGCCCGTATCGCGGTGCCGGGCGCGCACGACGCGCCCGAAGCCCCCACGCCCCAGCTCCGCCTCGACCTCATAGCGACCCAGCGGCCCCATGCCCGCATTCAACTTCTTGCGCGCCAGCGGCACCAGCGAGGGGCCGGGCGATCGTCGGGCGCTCGTGGCCTGCGGTGGCTAGGATGGTCTGCGCGGGGGGAGAGACGAGCGGCGATGACCCCGCCCCCCGAGCCCGAGTCCACGGACGTCGTCGTCGTCGGCGGCGGGATCGCCGGCCTGACGGCCGCCCTGGCCCTGCGCGAGGCAGGGCTCGAGGTCACGCTCGTCGAGCGCGGCGAGCACCTCGGCGGGCGCGCGGCGAGCTGGACCTGCCCGACGACCGGCGACCCGGTGGCGATCGGGCCGCACGTGTTCCTCTCCTACTACCCCAACCTGATGCAGCTCCTCGACCGGCTGAAGACGCGCGACCGGATCGTGTGGCACAAGCGCGAGTTCATCACCCTCGTCGAGGGCCGCCGCCGCTACGTGCTGCGCATGGCGCCGCTGCCGGCGCCGCTGCACTTCATGCCCAGCTTCAACGCGGACCCGGCGATCGGCGCGCGCGACGTGCTGTCGAACCTGTCGGTCTCGCTCCTGGCCCTGCAGCTGACCGAGGACGACGTCCTGCGGCTCGACGCGCTCAACGCGTCGGCGTTCCTGCGCGGCATGGGGGTGTCCGAGGCGACGATCGCGCGCTTCTGGGCCTTCGCCGCCCTGTCGATCCTCAACCTGCCGCTCGAGCTGTGCTCGGCCGGCGCCCTCATGCGCTTCTACCGGCACCTGATCGGCACGAGCGGCTACTGCTTCGGCTTCCCCGACGGCGGCCTCGGCGACGTCTTCGCCCCGGCGGCCCGCGAGCGGCTCGAGGCGCTCGGCGGCCGCGTGCTCCTGCGCACGGCCGTGAACGGCTTCACGGGCGGCGCGCGGCGCGTCACCGGCGTGACGCTCGAGGGGGGCCGGCGCCTCGAGGCGCGCCATGGCGTAGTCGCGGCCCTGCCGCCGGCCGCCCTGCGGCACCTGGCGCGGCGCGAGTGGCTCGACGAGCACCGCTGCTTCCAGGACCTGGTGCACTTCCAGCCCTGCCCCTACGTGAGCACGCAGCTCTGGTTCGACGAGAAGCTGACCACGCTCCCCTTCTGGGCGCGGGTCCACGCGCCCAACGACCTCAACTGCGACTACTACGACCTGTCGAACATCAACCGCGGCTGGTCGGACCGGCCCTCGGTGATCGCCACGAACTGCATCTACAGCCACCGCGCCGAGCACATGAGCGACGACGAGGTCGTGCGCGAGACCGTCCGCGAGCTGGCCGAGTTCCTCCCGCGCGCGGCGCAGGCGAAGGTCGTCAACGCCTGCGTGAATCGCGTGCCCATGGCGATCCACTGCCCCTTCCCGGGCATGGAGCGCCGCCGCCCGCCCCAGCGCTCGCCGGTGCACGGGCTCCTGCTCGCGGGTGACTGGACGCGCACCGAGATGCCCTCGTGCATGGAGAGCGCCGCGCGCTCGGGCTGGCTGGCCGCGGAGGAGGTCCTGCGTGACGCCGGCGTCGAGCGCCGCCTGGCCGTCGACCCGCCCGCGATCGACGGCCTGGCCGGGCTCCTGCACCGCGCTCGGCGCCTCCTGCCGTTCGACGCCCTGCCGCGGCACGTGCGTCGTTTGGCGGGGTAGCGCCGGGGTGTGACACCGTTCGCGGTGTCAACTGAACGCCGGCTCGCGGTTCGTCAACGAGGTGGTCGAGCGGCTGGCGCCTGCGAGCGCGGCCCCCGCGGGGTGCGCGGTCGTCGACGAGTGGCTGGCGCCGGTGAGCAAGGTCGCGGTGGTGGCGTCGGCCCGAGGTTCGTCGACGAGGGCGGTCGCGTGGCTGGCGCCGGTGAGCACGGTCCGGGGGCTGCCCGCGGTCCGACGACGAGGGCGGTCGAGAGGCTGGCGCCCGTGAGCACGGTCCCGGGGCTGGACGTCGGGCCGGGGTCCGACGACGAGGGCGGTCGAGTGGCTGACGCCCGTGAGCACGGTGCCGGCGCGGGACGCCGGCCCGCGGTTCGTCGACGAGGGTGATCGAGTGGCTGGCGCGCGTGAGCACGGTCTCGGGGGCTGGACGTAGGCCCGGGGGTCGTCGACGAGGGCGGTCGAGTGGCTGACGCCCGTGAGCACGGTGCCGGCGCGGGACGCCGTCCGCGGTTCGTCGACGAGGGTGATCGAGTGGCTGGCGCGCGTGAGCACGGTGCCGGCGCGGGACGCCGCCCGCGGTTCGTCGACGAGGGTGATCGAGTGGCTGACGCCCGTGAGCACGGTGCCGGCGCGGGACGCCGGCCCGCGGTTCGTCGACGAGGGTGATCGAGAGGCTGACGCGCGTGAGCACGGCCTCGGGGCTGGACGTAGGCCCGGGGGTCGTCGACGAGGGCGGTCGAGTGGCTGGCGCCCGTGAGCACGGCCTCGGGGCTGGACGTCGGCCGGCAGTCCGTCGACGAGGGCGGTCGAGAGGCTGGCGCCCGTGAGCACGGGTCGCGGTGCTGGACGTCGGCCCGCGGTCCGTCGACGAGGGCGGTCGAGTGGCTGGCGCCCGTGAGCGCGGGTGCCGGGGCTGGCTGTCGGCCCGCGGTCCGACGACGAGGGCGGTCGAGAGGCTGGCGCCCGTGAGCGCGGGTGCCGGGGCTGGCTGTCGGCTCGGGGTTCGTCGACGAGGGCGGTCGAGAGGCTGGCGCCCGTGAGCGCGGGTGCCGGGGCTGGCTGTCGGCTCGGGGTTCGTCGACGAGGGAGGTCGAGAGGCTGGCGCCCGTGAGCGCGGGTGCCGGGGCTGGCTGTCGGCCCGCGGTCCGACGACGAGGGCGGTCGAGAGGCTGGCGCCCGTGAGCGCGGGTGCCGGTGCTGGCCGTCGGCTCGGAGTTCGTCGACGAGGGCGTCGAGAGGCTGGCGCCCGTGAGCGCGGCCGCGGGGCTGGACGTCGGCCCGCGGCCGGCCGACGACGGCTGACGGCAGGTTGTCACCAGTGAGCGCTGTCCGACGGTTGGGCGCCGCCGCCGATCGCCCTTCAGCGCGGCTCGGTGCGGATTCGGCCACGGTTCACCTCTGCGCGCCCCTGACTCGATTCGCACCAGCGCGAGCCGCAAAATGCACACATTTGAAACCCGCAATCAGGCGCTGGTCTCGGTATTATCTCCTGCTGGCGTGGCGCATTGGCCGAACGGCCAGCGCAGGATCGCCACCACCACCACCAACCACACCGCACGAAGGAGGGTCCATGAAGACGACCTCGCGCCGAGGCTCCGCCTCGTCCCAGCCGCTCCCCAAGGCCGAGCTCGAGGCGACCCTCGACGAGGCGCGGCGGATCGACGCCCGGATCGCCGACGTGGTCCGCCGCGAGCGGCAGGCCACCGCCGAGCTGGCCTACCTCCTCCTGCACGCCGAGCGGTGCGACGTGCACCGGGCCTTCGGTCACACGCGGATCGGGAAGTACGCGGTCGCTCGCGGCTTCGTCAACTCGGACCGCAAGGCACGCGAGCTGATCGCGCTCGCTCGGGAGCTCGAGCGCCTGCCGCGCATGCGGGTCGACTTCCGCGCCGGCCAGGTCGACTGGACCAAGGCGCGGACGGTCGCGCCCGTGGCCACGCCCGAGACCGAGGAGCGCTGGCTGGACCTGGCCAAGACCTGCACGAACCGCCAGCTCGAGGTCCTGGTCGCGGAGGCCAAGGGCGAGGAGGCGCCCGTGCGGCGCACGATCAAGCAGACGAAGGAGCAAGCCGGCTGGCTCGACGAGGCCCTGCGCCTGGCGCGGCTGAACAGCGACCGGCCCCTCACCGACGAGCAGGCGCTCGAGATCGTCTGCCGCGGCTACGCCGAGGGCGTGGCCAGCCGGGCCGGGGCGGGGCCGGCCTACCGGATCGTGATCCACAAGTGCGAGTGCGGCGCGCCGGCGACCCTCCAAGGCCGCGACGGGCCGGTCGAGCTCTCGCCCGCCAGCGAGGCGGCGGCGAAGCGCGACGCCGAGGTGCACGACCTGCGCACGGGCACGGGCAAGGTGACGAAGACGATCCCGGATCGGATCCGGCGCCTGGTCATGGATCGTGACGGCGGCGTCTGCAAGGTCCCGGGCTGCGGCGCGCGGGGCCGGCTCCACATCCACCACGAGCCCGGGCGCGAGGCCACCGGGCACGATCCGGATCGCATGCTGCTCGCATGCGATCGCCACCACCCTGACCGCCATCAGGGCTACATCGAGATCAAGGGCGACGCGCGGGTGGGCTTCCGCTTCTTCCTCGCCGACGGGACGGAGCTCACGGGCGCGCCGGCGCCGGTCGCGCCCGTGAGCACGCCGGCCGCGTCGGTCGAGGCGGCGTCGACGGGCGTGCGGCGGGGGGCGGCGCAGGAGGAGGACGAGCCGGCGCGGATCGCCGTGCTGGCGCTCGTGGGCCTGAAGTGCACGAAGACCGAGGCCCGCGAGCTCGTGCGGCGGGCCGGCGAGCGGCTCGCCGAGCGAGGCGAGGGGCGCTCGGTCGAGGCGCTGACGGCGGAGGCGCTGCGGATCGTGGGCGACGGCCTGATGGGGCGCGGGGTCGAGTAAGTCGACCCGGGCGCTCGGTCGGCTTAGGGAAGGTTGCCGGCCGCGGTCGGATCCAGAACGTGAATCGGCGTCGTCAACGCGCTGCCCAGCCCGTCGACGGCCTCACTCGTCGACGACGATCACCCGCCGCGACGCGCGAGCCGACGCTCACAGGAGCCGGCCCGTCGTCGATGACGATCACGCCCGGCGCGCGCGGACCGGTGCTCACCCGACCCAGCCGTCGGCGGCCTCGTCGTCGACGACGATCGCGCCCGGCGACGCGCGGACTGGTGCTCACACGACCCGCCCCGTCGACGGCCTCGTCGCCGACGACGATCGCGCCCGGCGACGCGCGGGCCGGTGCTCACCCGACCCAGCCCGTCGACGGCCTCGTCGTCGACGACGATCCCGCCCGACGACACGCGGACCGGTGCTCACCCGACCCAGCCCGTCGAGGGCCTCGTCGTCGTCGTCGATCCCGCCCGGCGACGCGCGGGCCGGTGCTCACCCGACCCAGCCCGTCGGTGGCCTCGTCGTCGACGACGATCTCGCCCGGCGACGCGCGGACCGGTGCTCACACGACCCACCCCGTCGACGGCCTCGTCGCCGACGACGATCCCGCCCGGCGACCCGCGGGCCGACGCTCACCCGACCCAGCCCGTCGCCGACCTCGTCGTCGACGACGATCCCGCCCGGCGACGCGCGGACCGGTGCTCACACGACCCATCCCGTCGACGCCTCGTCGTCGACGACGATCGCGCCCGGCGACGCGCGGACCGGTGCTCACCCGACCCAGCCCGTCGGCGGCCTCGTCGTCGACGACGATCGCGCCCGGCGACGCGCGGGCCGGTGCTCACACGACCCAGCCCGTCGAGGGCCTCGTCGTCGTCGTCGATCCCGCCCGGCGACGCGCGGGCCGGTGCTCACCCGACCCAGCCCGTCGGCGGCCTCGTCGTCGACGACGATCGCGCCCGGCGACGCGCGGACCGGTGCTCACACGACCCACCTCGTCGACGGCCTCGTCGCCCACGACGATCCCGCCCGGCGACCCGCGGGCCGACGCTCACCCGACCCAGCCCGTCGCCGACCTCGTCGTCGACGACGATCGCGCCCGGCGACGCGCGGGCCGGTGCTCACCCGGCCCAGCCCGTCGACGGCCTCGTCGACGACGACGAATCGCCCCCGGCGACGCGCGGGCCGGTGCTCACCCGACCCAGCCCGTCGACGGCCTCGTCGTCGACGACGATCGCGCCCGGCGACGCGCCGGCCGACGCTCACACGATCGAGCCCAGTCGTCGGCTCGTCGACGACGATCGCGCCCGGCGACGCGCGGACCGGTGCTCACCCGTCCCAGCCCGTCGACGGCCTCGTCGTCGATGACGATCCCGCCCGGCGCGCGCGGACCGGTGCTCACACGATCGAGCCCGTCGACGGCCTCGTCGTCGACGACGATCCCGCCCGGCGACGCGCGGGCCGACGCTCACCCGTCCCAGCCCGTCGACGGCCTCGTCGTCGACGACGATCGCGCCCGGCGACGCGCGGGCCGACGCTCACCCGTCCCAGCCCGTCGACGGCCTCGTCGTCGACGACGATCGCGCCCGGCGACGCGCGGGCCGACGCTCACCCGACCCAGCCCGTCGATGACGTCGTCGTCGACGACGATCGCGCGCAGGCGACGCGCGGGCCGACGCTCACCCGACCCAGCCCGTCGCCGGCCTCGTCGTCGACGACGATCCCGCCCGGCGACGCGCCCGCCGACGCTCACACGATCGAGCCCAGTCGTCGGCTCGTCGACGACGATCCCGCCCGGCGACGCGCCGGCCGGTGCTCACCCGACCCACCCCGTCGACCGGCCTCGTCGTCGACGACGATCCCGCCCGGCGACGCGCGGGCCGACGCTCACGACCCAGCCCGTCGACGGCCTGGTCGTCGACGACGATCCCGCCCGGCGACGCGCGGGCCGACGCTCACACGACCCAGCCCGTCGACGGCTCGTCGTCGACGACGATCCCGCCCGGCGACGCGCGGGCCGACGCTCACACGACCCAGCCCGTCGTCCAGCGAGGCCCGGGTCAGGCGGTGAGGGCCGTCCCGCCGCGCGGGAAGGCCAGGGCCAGCCGCTCGCCCGGCGCGCCGAAGCGGGCCAGCGAGTAGTCGACGGCGGCCTGGTAGTCCTCGCGGCAGCCGGTGATCGACGAGACGAAGGCCCGCCCGAACTCGGTCACGCGGGGGGCGTGGGCGCGGACGTCGAACCCGGCCGGCAGGCGCTGGCTGCGGAACACGAGGCGCCGCCGCCCGAGGAGGCCGCGCTCGACGCGCGGCGCGCGCACGGCGCGCACGTTGCCGACGAGGCCGTCGAGCCAGGTCGGGTGCGGGCGCGGCGCGCCCTGGCGCGGGGCGCCGAGGTGGTGCGTGAACACGGCCTGCTCGCGGCGGAAGTGCTCGAGCGTGAGCGCGGCGAGCGCCTCGAAGCGCCGCGCGCCGTCCTCGACCCCCAGGGCGTCGGTGAGCCGCCGCGCCAGGGCGCGGCACTCCTCGTCCATGAGCGGCGGCAAGGGGCCGTCGAGCAGCGCGGCGGCGAGGTCGCCGCGCCCCTCGCGGCGGAGCGCGTGGCAGCGCAGGGCGAGGAGCGTGAGCGGCACCGAGTCGGCGAAGATCGCGCGGTTCGTGCGCCGCAGGGCGTCGTCGATCCGCTCGCTGGCGCGCTCGACGTGCGGCAGGCCCAGGAGCGCCGTCGCCCGGCCGAGCAGGCCGTAGACGCGCATGCGCGACATGCCGTCGAGGACCGTGCAGATCCCCAGCACGGCGACGACCGGCCAGGGGTACTCGAAGCCGACGCGCCGCCCGAGGTCGAGGTAGCCCGCGACGCGCGCGTGCAGGCAGTGGTTGTGACGGCGCAGGAGGGCGTGCGCCTCGCGGAGGAGCGTCCGCTGCTCGGCCTCGAAGGCGGGCCGCAGGGCGTCGGGGACCGCGCGCGACAGGTGCTCGTCGTAGGCGGCCCCCGCCATGCGCAGGTCCGGCCCCGAGAGGAGGGCCAGGTCCTCGCCCATGAGCTGGAAGCTGCTCGCGCTCGCGTCGGCCAGGTGCGCGCGCAGCCGCGCGACCAGGCCCGTCCCCTGCTCCATGATCATCAGGAATGCCACCACCCCCGCCCCAACCCGGTTGTGGCACCGACCATCGACGGCGGGAAGGGGCGTGGCTCGGCGGTCACGGGGTATGCTCCGGTGATGGACGAGGGAGACCGGGAGCGCATCCTCGACAGCTTCGAGCGCGACCGGGCGGCCCTGCTCGCGGCGGCGCGCGCGCGGGAGGCGGGCCTGCCGGCGCGCTGGCTGCACCAGCCGTCGCACTTCACCGTCCCGGCGAGCGACTCCGATCGCATCCGCAAGGCCGCCGGCGGGCTGGCGCCCTGCCGCCGGCTCCTCGAGCGCCTGGGGCTCGCGCCGGCCGAGGTCGCCGCGGCGCTCGAGGTCGAGCAGGCCCTGCTCGACGAGGCGCTCGCCGGCGGCGCGCCGCCGCCCGTGGTGATCGTCGACGGCGAGGACGCCACGGCCCTCGACCCGGCCGTCCAGGCGCGCGCGCGCGCGGCGGCCGTCGAGGCCCTGTGCGAGGTCGACTGGGGGCGCACGCTGGCCCTCTACATGCCGAGCGGGCTCGAGCTCGACGCGTGCGCGCGCGACCTGGTCGACGTCGTCGGCGCGACCCTCTGCCGGGGCGGCCGGCTCGACGGGGTCGTGTGGCCGAAGGCGCGCCACGAGGACGAGCTGCGCCTGCTCGACCGCACGCTGGCGGCCCTCGAGTCCGCGCCCGGGCAGGTGCGCGTGGTGTTGATGGTCGAGTCGGCCGCGGCGCTCGCGCGGCTCCCGGCGCTCACCGAGGCGCTGCGCCCGCGGCTCGGGGCGCTCGTCCTGGGGCTCGTCGACCTCGCCTCGGACCTGGGCCTGCCGGAGGCGCGCCAGGACCACCCGGCGCTCGACGCCGCGCGCGTGCAGCTCGTGCAGGCGGCGGCGGCGGTCGGGGTGCCGGCGATCGACGCCATGACCTTCGACTACCCGGTGCGCGACCCGGCCCTCGACGACGCGGCGAACCGGGCCCGAGCGCTCGCGGCGCTGGCGACCTGCGCGCGCGACGCGCGGCGCGGCGCGGCGCTCGGGATGGCCGGCAAGTGGGTCGGCCACCCGCTCCAGCTCCTCGTCAACGAGGTCGTGCGCCGCGCCGCCCTGGGCGGGCCGGCGCGGGTCGAGCGCGACCTGGCCGAGGCCCGCGCCTACGCCGATGCCGTCCGCGCCGGCCGCGGCGCCGTGGCCTGGCAGGGGCGCATGCTCGACCGGGCGACCGACCGCCACGTGCGCGTGCGCCTGCGCGCGGCGCTGGCGTATGGCCTCGTCGCGCCCGACGTCGCCGCCGCCCTGGAGCTGTGACGCTCAGGCCGTGCGCGCCACCACGGTCCTGAGCCCCGGGCCGCGCAGCTCGCGGGCCAGGCGCTCGGCGTCGTCGCGCGCTTCGACCAGCGCCCAGAGCGTGCTCCCGCTGCCGGAGAGGCGCGCCGTGAGCACGCCGGGCGCGCGGGCCAGCCGCTCGCGCAGCGCGCGCAAGGCCGGGAAGCAGCTCTCGGCGGCCAGCTCGAGGCGGTTCCAGGCGCGCTCGGCCACGCCGGCCGCGTCGCCGCGCGCGAGCGCCTCGACGAGCGGTCCGGCGTCGCGGACCGGCGGGCCGCCGGCGCCCGGCAGGAACGGGCGCAGCGCGCCGTAGACCTGGCCCGTGGGGCAGCCGAAGTCGGGCAGGACGAGCACGAGGTCCAGCGGGCGCGCCGGCGCGGGCAGCGGGGCCAGGCGCTCGCCGCGGCCCGTGCCGCGCTGGAGCCCGCCGTGGAGGAAGAAGGGCACGTCCGAGCCGAGCCCGGCCGCCAGCGCGTGCAGCCGCTCGTCGCCCAGGGCCGTCCCCCACAGGCGGTCGAGGCCGCGCAGCGCCGCCGCGGCGTCGGACGACCCCCCGCCCAGCCCGCCGCCCGCCGGCACGCGCTTCTCGACGCGCAGCCGCGCCCCGAGGTCCAGCCGGCCCGCCGCCACGCGCAGGGCCTCGGCCGCGCGCCACACGAGGTTCGTGGCGTCCGCCGGCACCGTCGGGTCGCCCTCGACCAGGAGCTCGAGGCGGCCGCCCGGCAGCGGCTCGAGCTCGAGCGCGTCCTCGAGGTCCAGCGTCACGAACACGGTGTCGAGCTCGTGAAAGCCGTCGGGCCGGCGCGCGACGACCTCCAGGAACAGGTTCGTCTTGCAGGGCGCGGCGAGCCTCATGCGCCGGGGAACGCGTCGCCGAGGCGATGGTTGTCGATCAGGCGCGTCGCGCCGACGACCGCCGCGACCGCGACGAGCGTGTCGTCGCCGGCCTCGGCGACCGGCTTCAGGGTCGCCAGGTCGACGACCTCCACGTAGTCGACGCGCGCCTGCGCCGCCTCGAGCTCCGCGCGGACGACCCGCTCGAGCGCGGCCGCCTGGCGCTCGCCGCCCTCGTAGGCCGCCCGCGCCAGCCGCAGCCCGCGCGAGAGGGCGGTCGCCCGCGTCCGGTCGGCGGGGGACAGGTAGAGGTTGCGGCTCGACAGCGCCAGCCCGTCGGGCTCGCGCACCGTCGGGCAGCCGTGGACGCGCACGGGCAGGTCGAGGTCGCGCGTCATGCGCCGGAGCACCTGGAGCTGCTGGCGGTCCTTCTCGCCGAAGAAGGCGTCGTCGGGCTGCACGAGGTTGAACAGCTTGGCCACGATCGTCGTCACGCCGCGGAAGTGGCCCGGGCGCGCGCGCCCGCACAGCCCGTCGGTGAGCCCCTCGACCGTGACCCAGGTGGCGAACCCCTCGGGGTACATTTCGTCTGGCGTCGTCGTGAACAGCGCGTGGCAGCCGGCCTGCTCCAGCTTGAGCATGTCGCCCGGCAGGTCGCGCGGGTACTTCGACAGGTCCTCGTTGGGCCCGAACTGGGCGGGGTTGACGAACACGCTGGCGATCACGCGGTGGCAGGCGCGGCGCGCCGCCTCGACGAGCGACGTGTGGCCCGCGTGCAGGGCGCCCATGGTGGGCACGAAGCCGACCGTGTGCCCCTCGCGCCGCCACGCGCGCACGCGCTCGCGCACGGCCGAGATCGAGGTCAGGTGCTCCATCGCGCGCTCCGCGGCCGAGCATACCCGCGCTCGCCGGGCCCGTGGCGCGACCCCGGGTCCACGTCACCCGGGACGGTCGCCGATCAGCGCGCGCGCAGGGCGAGCTCACGCAGGATCTGTCCGCCCAGCCCATCCGGCTCGGCCAGGATCCCCTGGAGCAGGTGCTCGACGCCGACCTCCGCAGCGCCGGAGGCCACGGCGGAGTCCCTGGCCAGCTCGAAGGCCCGGAGCGCGTCCGGGGTGAACGGGAGGGCCCCCGGCGGGTGGAGCGCCTTGCGCCCGGGTCTGGCGATCTCGACCGCGGCCGTGACCCGCGCGCGCAGCGCGTCCGGCCCGAACTCGGGTGGGGGCAGCCCTTCGACCTCGAGCAGGCCGAGCGCCAGATGCTCGGTGCCGATCCGTGCGTCCCGGAGCGCTAGCCCGGATCACGCACGAGTGGAGGTCGTCACGTTCACGTGAAGTCGAGCCAGGAGAGTGCAGGATCCGGGCGGTGCCCGAGCGAGGGGCTCGGCGAAAGCCGGGCCGGTCTCTCCACACGGTGTCGTCGAGGAGCGCCGAGCCCCGAGCGAGGTGGCCGACGACCTGGCGAGGATCGTTCAGGGTTCCGTGCAGGTGCGGTGCGGCAGTCGTCACGCGGTCATGAATGATCCGAGCCAGGCGCCCACGCGGGCCCGGCTGCACGCCAGGCGGAGCTCGTGGCTCAGGCGATCGAACATGTCCCCAGCCTAGATTCTCGAAGCCGCCGGGTCCACCGGCCGACGCCGGCCCGTGGTAAGCAGTACCCATGGACCTGTTCGGGCACGACGACGACGACGAGCGGCCGGCCGCGCCGCCCCCGCCGCCGGGCGCGCCCGACCGGAGCCGGCCGCCGCTGGCCGAGCGCATGCGGCCGACGTCGCTCGAGGAGTACGCCGGCCAGCCGCAGCTCACGGGCCCCAACGGCCTGTTCGCGCTCGTCGGCCAGAAGAAGGTCCTCCCCTCGACGGTGCTCTGGGGGCCGCCGGGTTGCGGCAAGACGACGCTGGCGCGCCTCCTGGCGCGGGCGGTCGGCCTGCCGTTCGTGTCCTTCTCGGCGGTGACCGGCGGCGTGAAGGAGGTGCGCGAGCTCGTGGCCGAGGCGCGCACGCGCCGGCGGCTCGAGGGCGTGCCCACGGTGCTGTTCGTCGACGAGATCCACCGCTTCAACAAGGCGCAGCAGGACGCTTTCCTGCCTCACGTCGAGGACGGGACCGTGATCCTCCTCGGCGCCACGACGGAGAACCCCTCGTTCGAGCTGAACGCGGCCCTCCTCTCGCGCGCGCAGGTCGAGGTGCTCGAGCCGCTGGCGCCCGAGGCGGTCGTGGGCCTCCTGCGCCGCGCGCTGAGCGACCGCGGCCGCGGCCTGGGCCACCTCGAGCTCGCGGCCGACGAGGACGCCCTGACGCGGATCGCCGACCTGGCCCGCGGCGACGCGCGCACCGCCTACAACCTGCTCGAGACGACGGCGGCCCTCGTCGGCGAGCGCGGGCGGCTGACGCGCGACGTCGTCGACGAGGCGATCCGCGCGAGCACCTTGCGCTACGACAAGACCGGCGAGCAGCACTTCGACACCGTCAGCGCGTTCATCAAGAGCCTGCGCGGCTCGGACCCCGACGCCGGCCTCTACTATCTGGCGCGCATGCTCGAGGGCGGCGAGGACCCGCGGTTCATCGCCCGGCGCATGGTGGTCTTCGCCTCCGAGGACGTCGGCAACGCCGACCCGGGCGCGCTCGGCGTCGCCGTCGACGTCGCCCAGGCCGTCGAGCTCGTGGGCCTGCCGGAGGCCCGGATCAACATGGCGCAGGCGGTCACCTACCTGGCGCTGGCCCCCAAGAGCAACGCCAGCTACATGGGCGTCAACGCCGCCCTCGAGGCCGTGCGGCGCACGGGGCCGCTGCCGATCCCGCTCCACGTGCGCAACGCCCCGACCGGCCTCATGAAGCGGCTGGGCTACGGGGCGGGGTACGAGTACGCTCACGACCAGGCGGGCGGCGTCACGGGGCAGCGTCACCTGCCGGACGCGCTCGCGGGGGCGCGCTTCTACGAGCCGACCGACCGGGGCCTGGAGGCCGAGCTCGGGCGGCGGCTCGAGCGGCTGCGGGCCCTGCGCGGCGGCAGGCGGGAGCGGACGTGAGCGGCGCGATCAAGCTGTGGCTCGACGACTGGCGCCCGGCGCCCGCGGGCTGGACGCTGGCGACGACGATCGCCGAGGCGCTCGCGCTCCTGCGCACGGGGCGCGTCACGCACGCGTCGCTCGACTACCACCTGACGGGCCGCGAGAAGGGCCACGAGGTGGCGAACTTCATCAAGGAGGAGGCCCACGCCGGGCGGCTGCCGCGCCTGGCCTGGGCCACCCACACGTCCGACGGGGCGGGCGCGGCGCACATGCGCGCGATCCTGGAGGATGCGGACCTGTTCTGGTCCATGCACGAGGAAGGGGCGGGCTGATGGGTATGGTCCTCCAGCGCACGGCGCCCGCCTGGGCGGGCGAGGGGGCGCTCGACGGCCTGGCCGAGGCGCTGCTCGACGCGCTCCCCGACCCGGCGTGGCGCGACCTGGTCGACGTCGAGCGCGACGGCGCGACGCTGGCGGTCGCCCTGCACCCGGCCGAGGAGTCGCTGCGCTGCGAGGTCGAGGGCGACCGCCTTCGCGTGACCGGGCGCACGAACTCCGCCGGGCCGGGCTACCACGCCTTCGTCCTCGACCTGCTCGACCGCGCCGGCGAGGCGTGCGGCCTCGTGTGGGACCCGCCCGAGGACCTCACGGCGAGCGAGGACGTCCCGTCGCTGCAGGCCGAGGCGGCCGACTGGCTGCGCGAGGTGGCGCGCCGGATCTCGGCCCTGGCGCGCGAGGGGAGCGGGTCGCTCGGGGTGTCCCTGCCCGAGGGCACCGTCCTCGTCGACGAGCGCCGGGTCGCCTCGCCGCTCGGGCTGTGGGAGCCGTCGTGGTTCGAGGAGACCGCCGCCCTCGAGGGCGACGCGCTCCTCCGCCGCGCGGCCGAGTTCTACCCCTGGTTCGGCGAGGGCCTCGACGCGACCGCCTGGGCGCGCGCCGGGCAGGTGATCGCGTGGGTCGACCTCCCCTGGCGCGCGCCGCGCGACGACGCGGAGACGCGGCGCTACCAGCAGGCCCGGCTGTGCTTCGCCCGCGCCCGCACGCTCGACCCCGAGGTGGCCCTCCCGCCGGGCGTCGAGGACGAGGTGCGCCGCCTGCTCGACGCGCGCGGGCGGCCGCTCGAGGCGCCGGCGCCGGACGGCGTCGGCTTCCGCCGCCGGGTCCTGCGCTGGGCGCTGGCCGGCGGCTGGTCGATCGAGCTGCCCGGCTACTACACGTCGACGCTCGAGCGCGGCGGCGAGACGAAGCTGATCTGGTTCCCGGGCCGCACCGTGCGCGTGAGCACCTTCTCCATGCGGGTCCCCGACGGCAGCGCGCCGCCGGCCGAGCATCTCCTGCGCGAGGTGCCGGAGGGCGCCGGCCCGGTGGCCACGTTCGAGCGCGGCCACCTGCGCGGGCAGGCGGTGTTCCTGGAGGAGGAGGAGGATGGCAAGCGCTTCTTCACCCTGCAGGGCGAGGTGGCGGCGCCGGGGGAGGTGTGCGTGGTCACGGTGTCGTTCACGGACATGGCCGACCGAGACTGGGCGATCGCCACCTGGTCCAGCGCCTTCCACCCCGGGCCCGAGGCGTGAGCCTCCGCGACCAGGTCGCGCTGGTCACCGGCGCGGCGTCGGGGATCGGGCGGGCGCTGGCGGGCGAGCTGGCCCGCGCCGGGGCGGTCGTGGTGCTCCTCGACGTGGACGCCGACGGGGTCGCCCGGGCGGCGGCCGACCTGACCGCCGCCGGCGGACGCGCTGAGGGGCTGGCGCTCGACGTGACCCGCGCCGACGCCTTCGAGGCGGTCGTGCGCGACGCGCGCGCGCGGCACGGCCGCGTGGACCTGCTCTTCAACGTCGCGGGCGTCGGCCTCGTCGCCGTGGCGCACGACCTCACGCCGGCCGACTGGGCGCGCGTCCTCGACGTGAACCTGCGCGGCGTGGTCCACGGCGTCGCCGCGGCCTACCCGCTCATGGTCGCGCAGGGGCGCGGGCAGATCGTCAACGTCGCCTCGCTCGCCGGGCTGGTCCCCACACCGGGGCTCGTCGCCTACTCGGCGAGCAAGCACGCCGTCGTCGGCCTGTCCGGCTCGCTGCGCGAGGAGGCGCGCCACCACGGCGTGCGCGTGACCTGCGTCTGCCCGGGCATGGTCGAGACGCCCATGCTCTCGCGGCCGAGCAGCTTCCTGAACCTCGACGGGCCGAAGCTGCGCGAGCGCCTGCTCTTCGGGGCGATCACGCCGGAGGCCTGCGCGCGCGCGATCCTGCGCGCCGCCCGCCGCGACCGGGCGCTGGTCACGGTCGGCGGCGGCGCCTGGTTCACCTACCTGCTGTGGCGGATCGCGCCGTGGCTCGTGCGCGCGATCGCCCGGGCGCTCGCGCGGCGGCTGCACGAGGACCGGCGGCGCGGGGCCCCGGCGCTGGACGTCAAGAGCTGAGGCCTCTCGCCCGTCGCTGCCCGGCGTGCTCTGATCCCGCCGGGCAGGAGGCAGGGCGTGGACGGCGCGGAGGGCTTCACCACGGCGGTGGGGGTCGAGGTCGTCGCGGAGCTGCTGGTGATCGCCACGGCCGTGGCGCTCGTCACCCGGCGGATCCGGATCCCCTACACGGTCGCGCTCGTGCTCGTCGGGCTGGGGGTGGGCTTCTCGCACCTGCTCCACCCGATCGGCCTGTCGACCGACGTGATCCTGCTCGTGTTCCTGCCGCCGCTCCTGTTCGAGGGCACGGCGGCCATGGACCTGGCGACCCTGCGGGCCAAGTGGCTCGAGGTGCTCGTCCTGGCCCTGCCGGTGACGCTCCTCTGCGCCGGCGCGGTCGCGGCCACCCTCCACTGGGGCTTCGGCTACCCGTGGCTCGTGGCCCTGCTCGTGGGCGCGATCCTCTCGCCGACCGACCCGGTGAGCGTGCTTGCGATCCTGCGCGAGACCGGCGTCTCGAAGCGGCTGGCGCACGTCGTCGACGGCGAGTCGTGCTTCAACGACGGCGTGGGCGTCGTCCTGTTCCTGATCCTCACCCGCGCGCTCGGCGGCGACGAGGTCACGGCCGGCGGCGCGGTGAAGCTCTTCACGGTCGAGGTCGCGGGCGGGCTGGCCGTCGGCGTGGTCCTGGGCCTCGGGGCCTCGCTCCTGCTCAAGCAGCTCGACGACCACCTGCTCGAGGTCATGATCTCGGTCGCGCTGGCCTACGGCACCTACGTGCTGGCCGAGCGGCTGCACGTCTCCGGCGTGATCGCCGTCGTCGCCGCCGGGCTGATCGTCGGCAGCTGGGGGCGCGAGGTCGCCATGTCGCCCACGACGCGCCTGGCGCTGTCGCACTTCTGGGAGGTCGCGGCGTTCATCGCCAACTCGCTCCTGTTCCTGCTCGTCGGGATCGCCGTCGAGAGCGCCCGCCTGGGCGAGTTCGCCCTGACGATCGCCGCCGTGTTCGTGGCCCTGACGGGCGCCAGGTTCGTCCTCGTCCACCTGGTCGGCCTCGTCCTCGCGCGGACGGGGCGCGAGCTCCCGCCGGCCTGGCGCCACGTGATCGCCTGGGCCGGGCTCCGCGGCTCGATCCCGATCGCCCTGGCGCTCGGCGTGGTCCTGCCGGCCGGCGGCGGCGGACCGACGCAGGCGGAGCTGCTCACGGTCGTCTTCGGCGTCGTGCTCGTGTCGCTCCTCGCGCAGGGCCTGACCGTCAAGCCGCTGATCGTGCGCCTCGGCCTGGCCGCGCACGACCCGCGCGAGCGCGAGCTCGAGCGCCTGGCCGGCGAGCGCCTGGCGCTCGTCGCGGCCGGCGAGCGGCTCGACGAGCTGTCGCGCACGGGGCAGCTCCCGCCGGCCCTCGAGCGGGAGCTACGAACCGAGATCGACGCGCGCGCGGGGGAGCTCCAGGCCGCGATCGAGGCCTACCTCCAGGCCCACCCCGAGCTCTCGCGCAGCCGGCGCGACGACGCGGTGCGCGCCCTGCTCCTGGCCGAGCGGGCGGCGCTCGAGACCGCCTACGGGCGCGGGCTCCTCTCGCAGGAGACGCTCGAGGCGTTGCACGCGCAGGTCGACGTCGCGCTCGAGCGCGCCGACGCGGTCGCGTTCTCGCGGCCGGCCCCGGCGCCCGACGCCGGGGGCCTCACGTCGCCGCCTGGATGAGCAGGAGGCGCTGCTCGCCCCAGATACCCGTGTCGTCGAAGAGGGCCAGGACGAGCGCGCCGTCGCCGGCGTGCAGGAAGGCCCAGCGGACCTCCACGTCGTCGACCGCCTCGCCGTCCAGCGAGGCGCGCCAGCGCTCGGCGCCGCTGGCGAGGTCGAGGGTCTGGAGGGCGGGCGTCGAATGGTCGAGCAGGAGGAGGGCGTCCCCGACCACCCAGGCCTGGACCGCGGCGGGGCGCGGGCCGAGCGGGCGCTCCCACAGGAGGCGCCCGTCGTCGCGCGCGCGTACCTCGAGGCGCTCGAGGAGCGCCACGACGTGCCCGGCCGCCAGGCACAGCCGCGCGTCGCCGGCCGGGAGGTCGAGCGTCCAGCGCGCCGCCCCGGTCCGTAGGTCGCGCTCGGTCAGCCGCCGACCTGCGACGTGCTGCGTGACGACCTCCAAGGTGACGACGCCCGCCTCGTCGGCGCACACGACGTGCTCGTCCGGCGCCGTCCAGGCCGCGGTCGCCGACGTCACCGGGCAGACCTGGACGCGCGGCCGCGGCCCGGGCGCCTGGCCGACGACGCGCCCGGCGACCACCTCGGCCCGGTCCTCGGCGCTCCAGCGGTGCCCCTCGAGCGGCAGGTGCGCCAGGACCTCGCCCCAGCGCTCGCCCGCCGCCACGACCGTCCGTGCCCCCTCGCCCGCGCCCGTCCAGTGCCACACGACCGCGCGGTCGGCCGAGACCCCGACGCGCCGCGTGTAGCCGGGCGGGCGCCCGGGGCGCGCCCCCGCGCGCAACGGCGCGTCGGCGACGACCTCGCCCGTGCCGCCGTCGAGGAGCACGAGGCGCTCCCGCAGCGGCACGAGCACGTCGGGCCCACAGGCGACGGCCCCCTCGCCGTCGAGGCCGCAGCGCCAGCGCTCGGCGCCGTCGAGGCCGACGAGCCGCAGCCCCTCGGCCCCGCCGCGGACGAGCAGCTCGCCGCGATGCAGCGCGACCACCACCTCGGACGCCGGCAGGTCGCGCACGACGACCGCCGCCCGCGGCGCCCGCGCCGGCGGGGCGAGGGCGCGCCAGTCGTCCGCCGCGTCCGTCACGCGCGCCAGCGCCGCGCGCGCCCGCCAGGCGCCCCGCGCGTCGCCGGCCCGCTCGCGCCAGGCGGCCAGGGCCCGCAGGGCGTCGGGCTCCTCGGCGCGGACGCGCTGCTCCAGAGCGCGGAGCGCCTCGTCCACTCAGCGGCCCTGCTTGGCCGCCTCCGCCGCGCGCTCCTTGGCCTGCGCCACGACGGCGCGCACCTGCCCGCTCGGCAGGACGAACGGCCGGAACGCCTGGGCCATGGGGCTCTCGCCGCCCATGGCCTGCATGAGGCCGCCGCCCTGCGGGCGCATGCCCGAGGCCACGACCGTGAGGACGCCCAGCACCTCGCCCGAGGGCGCGAACACCGGCAGCCCGACGGTGGCGGCCTGCCCGGCGACGACGAAGGCGGGCTGCGGGGTCTTGATCTCGCCCGCGATCAGCCCGGTCTCGAAGTAGGGGGCGTAGTCGTAGCCCTCGTTGAGGCGCGAGACGACGATGATCGTCTGGCCGACCTTCGGCGCGCCCGCCTCGGGGAAGTCGACCGCGACGAGCTTCAGCTCGCCGAGCTCCTGCAGCTGCACGAAGGCCAGGTCCAGGCGGTCGTCGGACGCGGCCAGGAAGGCCGGATGCTCCGTGTCCTCCTCGCCGACGACGACCTTGATGTCCGAGGGCGTCGTCTTGATCTCGAACCCGCCCGGCTGCCCCTCGTCGTCCATCATGTCGCTCAGCGCCTCCTGCAGCTGCGCCGCGGAGATCGCCGAGTTGGAGAACATGATCAGGCCGCCGGCGTCGACGACGACGCCCTGGACCTGGATGCGCTCCTCGCGCTCCTGGGTCTGGCCCATGACGTTGATCTCGGTCTTGAGGACGATCTTCACGGTCACGATCGACGGCGCGCGTCGCTGGAGGACCTGCGCCGCCTGGGCGCCGAGGTCCTGGGCCTGCGCGGCGCTCGCCGCGAGGGCGAGGCCGAAGAGCGGGAGGAAGCGGGTGCGGGTCATCGGGGTGCGGGTCATCGGGGGTCCGTCTCCTGTGTCGAACGGCCGGCTCAGCGCGGCGCGGCGCCCCAGTCGGGCTCCATGAACACGAACGTCGTCCGCGGGCCGCGGCGGACGAAGAAGCGCACCACGCGCGGGCGGGCCTCGAGCGCCCGGGCCATCACCTGCTCGAAGGTCGGCGGGTCGGGCGTGGGGTGGTCCTCGACCGAGACGACGAGGTCGCCCGCGCGCAGGCCGGCCATGGCGGCCCAGCCGCCCGGGGTGGCCTCGGTCACGAGCACGCCCGCGACCTCCTCGGGCCAGCGCTGCTCGACGCGGTCGATGAAGGTCAGCTCGCGCGCCTTGAGCTCGACCGCGGCGACCTCGACCCCGCGCGCCTCGGTGGCCGTGCCGGGCGTCTCCTGCATGACGACCTGGAGCGCGAGGCGCTCGGCGCCGCGCACGACCGCCACCTCGACCGGCTTGCCCAGCGGCTGGCGCTCGACCGTGAGCTTGAGCTCCTGCGCGTCGCGCGGCCGGTGGGCCTCGAGCGCCTGGCCGCCGACGGCCGTGATCACGTCGCCCACCTGCAGGCCGGCGCGCGCCGCCTCGGTCCAGGGGAACACCTCGGTGACGCGGAAGCCGCGCGTGCCGGCGAGCCCGAGCGCCTGCGCCAGGTCGCTCGTGAGCACCTGCGCCTTGATCCCCAGCCAGGCCCGGCGCAGGGCGCCGCCCTGGGCGGTCGGCCGCTTGCGGTCGGGCTTCACCAGCGTGAGCAGGCTCTCCTGGCCGCGGCGGTAGTCGAGCAGGAGCTGCTCCTTGCCCGAGAGCTCGGCCCACAGGGCGTGGAAGCCGGCGAGGTCGACGACCGGGCGGCCGTCGAGCGACACGATCACGTCGCCGGCGCGCACGTCGGGCTTGGCGTCCTCGAAGGGGAAGCCGGGGCGCAGCCCCGTGATCAGGACGCCGTCGGCGTCGGGCCAGCGGCGGACCATGGCCATGGGGCCGGTCACGTCGCGCAGGGTCATGCCGACCTGCGGCACCTCGGCCTGCTCGCCGAGCGCGGGCTCCATGCGCCCGAGCGTCACGTCGAGCGGCAGCGTGTCGCCCTTACGCTGCAGCGTGAGGTGCACGACCCGCCCGGGCGCCAGGGCGGCGAGCCGCTGGTAGAGCTCCGGCACCTGCTCGAAGAAGCGCGCGACGACCGGCTGGTCGTCGAGCGCCAGGAGCAGGTCGCCCGGCCGCACGCCGGCCCGCGCGGCGGGCGACCCGGCGACGACGTTGGCGACGAGCGCCCCCTGCTCGAGGCCCAGCCGCTGCACGGGCGCGAACGACGCGCCGAGCCAGCCGCGGCGCACCTCGCCGTGCGTGAGCGCCTCGTTGAGCACGTGCGCGGCCAGGTTCGACGGGATCGCGAAGCCGACGCCGCCGCCGCCCAGCTCGTTGATCCCGACGACCTCGCCGCGCAGGTTCACCAGCGGGCCGCCCGAGTTGCCGGGGAGGATCAGGGCGTCGTGCTGGATCCAGCGCGTGAACAGCCCCGTGACCTCGCCCTCGCCCAGGTCGAGTTCCTCGATGTCGGTGCCGGTGAAGTTCGTGAACACGCGGCCCGTGTTGGAGACGACGCCGAGCGTCAGCGACGACGAGAGCGAGAGCGGGTTGCCCATGGCGAGCACGTGCTCGCCCACCTGCAGGGCGGCCGAGTCGCCGAGCGTGGCGAAGGGCAGCGGCCGCGCCGGCTGCTTGCGCGCGTGCAGCTTGAGCTTCAGGACGCTCAGGTCGGTGAGCGGGTCGTGCCACACGACGTCGGCGTCGATCGCCTCCCCGTCAGGGAGCGTGCAGGTGATCCGCGTCGTGTGGCCGGCCACGTGGAAGTTCGTCAGCACGTGCCCGGCCGGGCTGACGATCACCCCGCTGCCGGCCGCCGGCGAGCGCTGCGAGCGCCCGTCGGAGAACGTGCGCACGACGACCGAGATGTTCACCAGCGCCGGGTAGACCTTGCGCCGGCAGTGGTCGATGTCCTGGCGCAGGTCCTGCGCGCGCGCGGCGCCGGCGAGGGCCAGGGCCAGGAGCGAGGCGGCGACGAGGCGGTTCACGGGGATCCTCCAAGGGCCGCGGCCACGAACCAACCCGAGGCCGATCTCTCACAGCGGCCGTCGCTTGTCCTGATGCCCACGTCCAGGAGCGCGGCCCGATGCTCCGATCCGCAGTGAGGCACCTGTCGCCCTCGCTTCGGCCGCTTCGCGGCCTACGCTCGGGGATGCGCGCTCACCGGTCGATCTGCTCGCTTCGCTCTCAGATCAACCGGTGAGCGCGGTCACATTGGGTCGACGCAGAGGTCGCAGGCTGGCCGGCAGGCCAGCCTGGACGCCCTGCGTCCTGAGCCCCCAGGGCTACCGCGGGTAGTCGAACTGCGGCGTGGCGTCGTCGCCCTGGGCGAGGAGCTTCATGCTGACGCCCGACATGCGCGTCTGGAGCATGAGCTGGTTGAGGTGCGGCCGCGGCTCGAGCGCCATGTGCATCTCGTTGCCCGAGGTGTAGACCAGGCGGCGGGCCTCGAAGCCCCGGCCCTTGGCGTCGAACGAGGTGTGGCCCATCTCCTTCAGCTCGTCCGTCCCCTGGGGCGTGACGGTCTTGAGCAGGACGCCCTCGGCCTCCGTGCCCTCCTGGCCGACCCAGGTGCTCACGGTCGACCCGCCGGCGTTCATGTCGTAGCGCCGGGCGGCGAAGGTGCCCGCAGGGACGGTGACCTCCTCCTCGGTGAAGGACGGCTCCTCGCCTGCCTGGCCCTCCGGCGGCGGCGGCACGTCCTTGGGCTTGCCCTCCTTGCCGCGGTTGCCCACGAAGGCCTTCTTCGCGACGCCCGTGTCCTTGTCCACGAACACGGCCAGGAGCAGGTCCTTCTGGTTCATCTGATTGTCGAGCTCGATGACCCAGGCGTCCCCGGCGTCGGCGACGACCGCCGTGCGCGTCACGGACTTGTTGCCCATGGCGTCCATCTCCATCTCGACCCACTGGCCCACGGCCAGGTCGTCGGCGAGGAGGTGCTTGTAGGTGGGCATGACCGCGACGAACTGCGACATGTCCATGGCCGGCATGGGCGGCGGCGTGTAGACGGCCGCCTCGGCCGGCTCCAGGGCGTAGGTCTGGTCGTCGGTCGCGCGCGAGGCGATCTCCCCGGACTCGGGGTCGATGTCGAGGACCTCGGCCTTCACGAGGATCGTCGTGCCGTCGACCTTGGCCTCCCAGGCCGTCTCGAAGGTCTTGCCGGTCATGTCGGCCAGCTCGAAGCGGGCCTTGCCCTGCAGCTTGCCCGCCTTGCGCGCCAGGTCGAACGTGTAGCTGGTGAAGCCGTGGTCGGCGGCGCCGCGCAGCTCGCCGTGGACGGTGCGGCCGTCGTCGGTGACGTCGAACACGCGCGCGCTCTCGCCCTGCCGCGTCCACGTCCCGGCGTAGGACGGCCCCGGCTCCTGGTCGTGCGCCTGCTCCTGCTCCTGGCCGGGGACGCTGGGCGGGTTCAGCAGCGCGCAGCCGCTCGTCAGCGCCCCGAGCAGCGCGACCACCGCGATGGAGATCCTCTTCATGTGCCCCTCCTGGCGAGGCTTCGCTCGCCGCAGGCGCCGGGTATAGCATGCGCCGGACCGGAGCGCTGCCGCGGGTGGGCGGGCCTAGTTGAACACGAGCGTGCCGTTCGAGCGCACGCGCCGGCTCTGGCCCTGGGAGGACGTCGAGCGGACGCGGTTGCCGCGGCGGAGGTTCTGCTGCTGGACCGGGCGCACGCGGTTCGAGCGGCGGTTCTGGGCGTAGGTCGCGGGGCGAACACGGTTCCCGCGGCCGCCGCCCGAGGTGAAGGCCGTGGGACGGATCCGCGAGTTGCGCGCCGTCCTGAGCGTCGGCGGGATGCCGAAGAGGGCCCCCTGGCCGGCGGCGTTGGCGCGGGCGCGGCGGGCGGCGTCGGCGGCGGCCGCCCGCTTCTGGTCGAGCGCCTCGGCGGCCGCGTAGATCCGGTCGACGTGCTCGGCCTCGGCGCCGAGCGCGTAGGCGCGGCGCGCCTCGCGCCGGGCGCCGTTGGGGTCGTCGGCGGCGAGGCAGGCCTTCGCCGCGTCGAGGCGCAGGGCGACCTCGACCGCGTCGACCTCCGGCCCCCCGACGAGGGCGCGCAGGCGCGCGAGGCGCGCCCAGCACGCGTGCTGGTTGCCGGCCGCGAAGGCCTGGCGCGCGGCCTCGACGAGGAGGCGCACGGCGGCCTCGGTGACGGCGTCGTCGGGCCACACCTCGGCGGCCCGCTCGATCGCCGCCAGCGCGGCGTGGTGGTCGTCGGCGCCGAGGGCGCGCGCCCGCTCGAGGAGCGCCAGGCCCAGCTCCCGGGCCACCCAGGGCCGTCCGCCGGCCACCCACGCGTCGTCGAGCTCGGCCACGAGCGCGTCCGGGTCGCCGGCGGACCGCCGGGCGGCCACGAGGATCGACCGGACCTCGGGATCCTCGGGATACTCGGCCACGACCGGCTCGAGGGCGGCCAGGGCCGCCGCGGCGTCGCCCGCGTCGATCGCCTCGCGGGCGCGGGACAGGAGCGGCAGGAGGCGGGCGGCGGCCTCGAGGTCCACGTCGGCGGCGTGCGGGTCGAGCACGAACACGCCGCCGGCGAGCTGCGCCAGGTGCTCGGCGCGGTCGGCGCGGATGATCACGGCCACGGTCCCGCCGGGCGCGCGCATGGCCATGCCGCGCTCGCCCTCGCGGCGCGCGCGGTGCAGGGTGCGCCCGTCCTCGAGGCTCACCTCGTCGGTGGTCTCGGGCGGGCCGTCGAGCAGATCGAGGAGGGCGTTGCGCGGGTCGGGGTCGTCCAGGCGGTGGACGGTGAGCACGGCGCCCGGGTGGGTCGGGCTCGAGACGCGCAGCCGGGCGCCGGCCTTGCCGTCGGACACGCGGAAGCCGGCGGGCGCCTCGACGAACAGCCCGGTCTCGGGGTCGCGGTGGAGCGTCGCGTCGCGGGAGCGGCCGGCGTCGAGGTAGGCGCGCCGCGCGACGACGTCGTCGAGGACCTTCTGCAGCGCCGGGTCCTGGGCGCCCGCGCCGTCGGCGAGGAGCCGGTAGAAGACCAGGTGATCGCCGCGGAGCTCGACCGTGCCGAGCAGGTGCAGCGGCCAGGTCCCCGGGACCGCGTGGTCCTGCGCGTGGTCGCGCACCTTGAAGCGCCCGCCCTCGTCGCGCTCGACGGTCGCGCCCGACGAGAGGTCGTGGCGCAGGGCGGCCCGGATGCGCCCGGCGTCGATCGCCGGGCCGCCCGACGGCAGCGGGCGCAGGAGCACCGACACCCAGGCGCGCGCGTCGTCGCGCACGAGGCGCAGGCGCTCGCCGACGGCGTCGGCGCCGTCGGCGGCCCAGCCCTCGGGCACGACGAGCACGAGCCCCGTGTCGGCGTCGGCGGCCGTCCGCGGCGCGTCGGGGAGGATCGGCGAGATCGAGCGCACCTCGTGCAGGGGCACGACCACCTTGCCGTGCGGGCCCTCGACCACGACCTCGCTCTTGCGCACCTTCGCCGTGCCGCGCAGCTCGCGCCCGTCGTGCAGGCGCACCAGCGCCTCGCCGTGCGTCTCCTCCTGGCGGGCCTCGAGCGGCTCGATGCGCACGATCGCCGACGCGTCGAGCGTGACCTTCTGGCGGCTGCCGCTCGACAGCTCGACCGTGACCTCGATCAGGCCGCCGCCCACGGCGCGGGCCTCGCCCTCGATCGTCTGGCCGTCGGTGAGCACGATCACGGCCCGCTCGGCGCGGGCGGCCGGGGCGGCGGCCAGGGCGAGCAGGAGAAGCACCGGGGCGGCGGCGCGCATGGGGACCTCCGTCGTCGGCCGCATCATGGCGGATGCCGGCCCCCGGGGGAAGCTAGACCCGGTCGTAGACGGGCCGGCCCCGCTCGACCCGGGCGGCCGGGGGCAGCCGGTGCTCCTGGGCCTTGCCAGGGCCGAGCAGATGCACGACGCGGTGGCCGCGCGCCACGAGCGCGTCGGCGATCAGCCGCCGGTGGCAGCGCCACCAGAGCGTCTCGGCGCACATGACGGCGAGCGGAGTCTCTTCGGCATCGGCCTCGAGGCGCTCCAGCGCCGCCCGGAACTCGGGCCCGTCCATCCAGTCGGCGTAGTGGCGGAAGCTCGCCACGCGCCACCCCGGGTGCCGCGTCGGCCGCCCCGGCGCCGCGCGTCGGCCACCGAGGACGTCGCCGCGCCACGCGTAGTCGATCCCGGCCGTTGGGAGGGCGCGCTCGAGCGCGGCGCGAGCGAGGTGCGGATGCCGGCGCGAGCCCGGGTGACGGCGCACGTCGATCAGGAGCCGGACGTCGGCCTCGCGAAGCAAGGCGAGCAGGTCGTCCGTCGACCGCGTCCCGTGGCCCACCGTGAACACCGTGGCCATACCCGAGGGGTACCACGGGGCGGTAGGTGCTCAAGGTTCCGGGGGCTCGGCGCCGGGGCCGTAGCGCTGTAGAGCGTGCGACGCGAGCGCCAGGAGGACCGCCGCGGCCCAGGTGAGCGCGACCTCGAGCTCCAGCACGCCGCGCGGCCGGACGCCGCGCCCGAGGACCTGCAACCCCCAGCAGGTCGCAGCGGTGACGACGGTCGATCCGACCGCGGAGACGGCCAGGGTGGTCATGCCCGACGACCGGCGCCACCAGCGCAGGTCGGCCACGAGGCCCAGCGTCAGGGCGAGCGCGACGAAACGGTGCCCCGCGTCGAAGTCCATGCGGCGCGCCAGCGCGTGGATCGCCCTGTCGTTGGCGACGGACCCGCCCTCCCGGAGCGTGACGAGCGTGTACTCGGCGTTCGCATGCGCCGCGACGAGACAGGCCAACGCGACGGCGACGGTGAGGAGCGCCGCGCCCAGGCGGCGTCGCGGCGTCGGTCCGCGGCGTCCCACCAGAAGCTCGAGCAGTGCGCCCAGCGCGAGCGGCAGGCCGGCGAGCGCGCCGAACACGATGACGGACGCGGCCTCGGCCCAACCGCCGAGTGCGAGGCACGCGACCGCGAGGAGGAGGGACGGCACGCCGATCACCCCGGCGCGCAGGAGCGCCGGTCGGAGCCCGAGCGCGAGCAGCGAGGCCCGCACGCGCAGCGCCCTGCCCGAGGGCTCGAAGCGCACCAGGTCGCACGGACGGACGACCCGGCGCGCGCCGCGCGCCAGCGGGGCGCCGCCCACCGAGACCCCCTCGGCCGCTGCCAGGAGCCAGATGTGCGCGTCGTCGACGACCACCGAGGCTTGCGCCGGCGCGAGGTCGGGGACGACGACGTCGGCGTCCCGGGACGAGCCGATCGTGGCCGCCGGTCGGTCGAGCTCGACGTCGACCGCGAGCGGGGAGTCCGGGTCGAGCGTGACCGTGATCCGGGCCACTCAGCCCACCGGCCAGCGTGCCTGCAGGAGCCGCAGCGCCAGGGCGAAGAGGAAGGCCATCGGCAGGGTCCCCCAGAAGAAGACCGCCTCCTCCATGGTCCCCGTCCACGTGACGCTCCCCGCCTGCCGCGGAAGGCGGAGGACCGTGACGACCACGCCGCTCGCCGCCCAGGCGACCGGCCCGGCGGCGAGGGTCACGAGCACGGGCCCGAGCGTGGGCCAGCGCGACCAGCGCGCGTCGAGGACCCAGGCGGCGACGAGGCCCAGCGTGAGGAGGCGGTGCGCGATCGCCAGCGAGGCGCAGCCGAGGAGGGCCTGGCCTGCGCCCTGGCCGGCCGCCGCCAGCCCCTGGCCACGCACGGCGCCGCCGTGGTCGGCGTTGGCGATGACGGCCATGAACCCGAGCGTGACGACGAGGCAGGTGACCGCGGCCCCGGCGAGCCGACGCCGCCACGTCGGCCCGGCTCGGGCGACGGCGAGCTCGACGAGCGTGGCGAGAGCGACCACGGCGCCGACTTGCGAGGCGAGCAGCGCGACGAGGGCGACGGCCACGAGCTGGGTCGCCCCCGCCCCCCCGAGCGCGCTCAGGACCAGGAGCAGCACGAGCCCGGCCAGGACCCCGGCGAGGGCCGCCCCCCGCGCCAGGGCTCGCCGCCAGCCCAGGGCGAGGAGCCCGACGTCGACCCGCACCTCGCGCTCGCCCAGGCGCACCACGTCGTCGCGGCGCAGGAACCGCTGCCCGCCGACGGTCACCGGCTCGCCGCGGACGAGGACCCCCGGCGCGAGCGCGATGACCTCGATGCGCGCCTCGACCGCGCGGACGCGCGCGTGCGCGGGCGCGAGGCCGGGCACGACGACCTGCGCCTCGGGACCGGAGCCGACCACGGCCACGTCGCCTTCGACGACGTGCTCCGCTCCGTCGACCTCGACCGTGAGCCGCACCTCAGCCCCGGCGGCGGTCGACCAGGCTCGCGAGCGCGCGTCGCACGACGACGGCGACCATCTCGCGCCGGTAGACCTTCGTCGAGCGCACGTCGGTGATCGGCGTCACGCCGCTGGCCGCCAGCTCGCCGGCCTCGGCCATGAGGCCCGGCTCCAGCGCCCGCCCGGCGAGCAGGCGCTCGACCTCGGGCGCGCGGACGACCGTCGGCGCGACGGCGCCGAGCGCCACGCGGGCCGCCTCGACGGTCAGGTCGGCGCCGAGCGTCGCCGTGGCGGCCGCCGAGACCTTCGAGATCGCCTGCGCCTTGCGCTGCCCCAGGCGCAGGAAGGCGCCGACGGCGCCGCGGACGCGCGGCAGGCTGAGGCGCACGATCGCCTCGTCGGGCGCGATCACGGTCTTGCCGGGGCCGGTGAAGAGCGCCTCGATCGGCACGGCGCGCTCGCCGCGGACGGACCGCAGGTGCACCGTCGCGCCGAGCGAGTACAGGGCGGGGATCGAGTCGCCGGCGGGCGAGGCGTTGGCCACGTTGCCGCCGAGCGTGGCGCGGTTGCGGATCTGCACGGCGCCGGCCTCGTAGCAGGCGTCCCACAGGGCTCGCGCCTCGGCGCGCAGGAGAGGTGAGCGCTCGACGTCGGTCATCGTCACGTTGGCGCCCAGGTCGATGCGGTCGTCGTGGGCCGTGACCCCGCGCAGCTCGTCGAGCGGCCACACGTCGATCCAGGTCCCCGGGGCGACCTTGCCGTCCTTGGCCTTGACCAGGATGTCCGTGCCGCCGGCGAGCAGGTGCCGCGGGCCCTGGAGCTCGGCCAGGGTCGAGAGCAGCTCGTCGACCGACTTCGGCCGCAGGATGCGCTGGACGGTGCCGATCATGCCTCGGGCCTGACCTCGCCGCGGGCGACGCGGTCGCGGGCGAGCTCGATCGCGTCGAAGATCTTCGTGTAGCCGGTGCAGCGGCACAGGTTGCCGGCGACGAGGCGCCGCACCTCCTCGCGCGCCGCGTCCGAGCGGCGCGTGATCGCGTCGGCGGCGCTCATGATGATCCCCGGGATGCAGAAGCCGCACTGCACGGCCCCGGTCTCCATGAAGGCCTTCTGCACCGGGTGGAGCCCGTCCGGCCAGCCGCGGCCGAGGCCCTCGATCGTGGTCACCTGCCGGCCCTCGCACTGGGCGGCCAGGACCAGGCACGAGTCGACCGCCTCGCCGTCCATGAACACCGTGCAGGCGCCGCACTCGCCCTCGCCGCAGCCCTCCTTGGTGCCGGTGAGGCCCAGGCGGTAGCGCAGGAGCGCGAGCAGCGTGTCGTGCGGCTGGCAGCGCGCGCGCACCTGCTCGCCGTTGACCTCGAGGCCGACGTCGATCTCGCTCACACGGCCACCTCGTCGCGCGCCGCGACCCCCTGCGCCTTCATGGCCTCGGTCACCCGCTCGGGCGTGGCCGGGCACTCGAACAGGCGCGCGCCGGTCGCCGCCTTGATCGCGTTCGTCACCGCCGGCGCGATCCCCATGATCGGCGGCTCGCCGATCCCCTTCGCTCCGTAGGGCCCGCCCGAGTAGGGGTGCTCGACGATCACCGCCTTGAGCTCGGGAGAGTCCATGGCGGTCGGGATGATGTAGGTGGCGAACCGCGGGTTCTTGATCACGCCCTGGTCGATGTGGACCTCCTCGGTGAGCGCGAACCCGAGCCCCTGCAGGGCCCCGCCCTCGATCTGGCCCTCGGCCAGCGTCGGGTTGATCGCCCGGCCGATGTCGTGGGCGGCCGTGAGGGCGATCACGCGGCTCTCGCCCGTCTCGACGTCGACCTCGACCTCGCACACGTTCGTGGCGTAGGTGTAGACCTCGTAGGCCTTGCCCTGGCCCTCGTCGTCGCTCCACCAGGTGTCGGCCGGCAGCCGGAAGCCGGACGCCGTGAGCGCGCGGCGCGCGTGGGCGGCGCGGGCGATCACGTCGTTCATCGCCACGCGCCGCTCGGGCGCGGCCTTGACGCGCACCCACGTCTGGAACACCTCGAGCGCGTCAGGCTCGACGCCGAGCATGAGCCCGGCCTCGGCGCGGAGCTCCCGGCGGATCTGCCCGCAGGCGTCGCGCACGGCGTTGCCGGCCATGACCGTCGCCCGCGAGGCGACCGTCGGCCCCGAGTCGGGCACGCGCGAGGTGTCGCCGTCGAAGGTCTGGACCTTGCTGAACTCGAGCCCGAGCTCCTCGGCGGCGATCTGCGAGATCACCGTGCGCAGCCCCTGGCCCATCTCCGCGTTGCCGATCGACACGGCGCACGAGCCGTCGGGGTAGAGCTGCACGTGGGCGCCCGTGCGGTCGATGAACTTGCCCTTGGCGCCCAGGCCGACCCCGTAGAGCAGGCACCCGAGGCCGACGCCGCGGCGCTTCGGGCCCTCCTGCCACGTCCTGTAGCGCTCGCGCTTCTCGCGGTAGCCCGAGACCTCGGCCGCGCGCTCGAGCGTCTCGATGAAGCCGACCGACTCGGTCAGCGCCTGGTTCGTGCCCAGCGCGTCGCCCACGCGCACGGCGTTCTTCAGCCGGAGGTCGAGCGGGTCGATCCCCAGCCGCTCGGCCAGCTCGTCCAGGATCGACTCCAGGGCGAAGATCACCTGGAGCGTGCCGAACCCGCGGAAGGCGCCGCACGGGACCTTGTTCGTGGCCACGGCGTGGCCGGTCACGTGCACGGCCGGCCAGCGGTAGGGGCCGGCGGCGTGCGTCACCGCGCGGTAGAGGACGACCGGCGAGAGCGTCGCGTAGGCGCCGCCGTCGAGCCAGAGCTGCTCCTCGAGCGCCGTGAGCGTCCCGTCCTCCTTGGCGCCGACCTTCAGGCGCACGAGCGCCGGGTGGCGCTTGGACATGGTCTCGAAGTCCTCCTTGCGCGAGAGGACCAGCTTGACGGGGCGGCCGGTGTGCCAGGCGCCGAGGGCCGCCAGGCCGGCGATGATCGAGGGCACGTCCTCCTTGCCGCCGAAGCCGCCGCCCGTGCCCACCTGGATCACCTTCACGCGGTGGCGCGGGACGCCGAGCACGCGCGCGACCGCCTCGTGCACGTAGAAGGGGCACTGCATGCAGCCGTAGACGGCGAACACGCCGTCGGGCTCCGGGACGCAGGTCATCCCCTGCGTCTCCAGGTAGGCGTGCGCCTGGTAGGGCGTGCGGTACTCCTGCTCGACCACGACGTCGGCCGCCTCGAAGCCGGCGGCGAGGTCGCCCTTCTTCACCTCGAGGAGGTTGAACAGGTTGGGCGCGGTGTTCGCGCCGCCGTGGCCGGCGGGGCCGCTGATCGGCGGCGCGACGACCGGCGCGCCCGGGCGCAGGGCCTCGAGCACGTCGAACACGGCGGGCAAGGGCTCGTAGTCGACCTCGACCAGGCGCGCCGCGTCGTGCGCCGCCTCGGGCGTGTCGGCGACGACGGCCGCGACCGGGTCGCCGACGAAGCGCACGCGGTCGGCCGCCATGAGCGTCAGGTCGGGGAGCACGAGCGGGATCAGGTTCTCGCCCGGGCAGTCCTTGGCCGTGAGCACGGCGCGCACGCCGGGCGCGCGCCGCGCGGCGTCGGTGCGGATCGCCAGCACCCGCGCGTGCGGCTGGGTCGAGAACACGACCTTCAGGTGCAGGAGGCCGGGGAAGGTCAGGTCGTCCGCGTAGCGGGCGGTGCCCAGGACCTTGGCGCGGGCGTCCAGGCGCTCCAGGCGCTGGCCGACGGTGTGGGTCGGGGTCGGGGTCGGGTCGTCGGGCGGCATGGTGGCCAGAGGGTACGTGGGCCCGGACCCCGGCACAAGCCGCTCCGCCGGCTCACGGTCAGCGGCTGACGTCCTCGAAACGGCTGACGAGCACGTCGTCGCCCACGAAGCGCGGCTCGGCCAGGAAGGAGGTCTCCGGGCGTCCGGCGCGCCACACCTCGCGGACCGATTTCGCGGCCAGGTCGTGCACGAAGAGGGCGTCGCCGGCGGTGAACGCCAGCCGGTCCTCGTCGTCGTGCCAGGTGAACCCCTTGATCGGTGCGCCCTCCGGCGCCGGCACATGCACCGTCTTGCCGGGCGGGCCCTCGACGCGCCGGTACCACACCCCCTCGTCGCTGGCCCACCCCACATGCGTGCCCCGGGGCGAGAACCAGAGGGTGTGAACGTTCGTGGCGTCGTGCACCTGCTCGGGGGCGGCCGCCCCCTCGGCGAGGCGCGCCAGGTGGACGCCCACGAAGGTCCGGCCGTCCGGGGTGCGGGCGGGGCGGCGGAAGAACAGCGCCACCAGGTCCGATCCGGGCACCGGCTGCCAGTCCAGGTTGTGGACCCCCTTCGAGGGCAGCGGGAGCCGCCGCAGGTCCGAGCCGGCCTGATCGCCGGCGTGCAGACCCGTCTCGTGCCCGAGCAGGAGCGCGGTCGCGTCGGCGCGCGGTCGGAGGCGGTGGTCGCAGCAGCCGAAGGGGGTGAAGAAGAAATCGAAGGGCCCGGCCGTCTGCGCCAGGGTGCGGGCGGCGCGACCCTCGACCTCCACCCGCGTCAAGCGACCCTCGGGCCCCCCGGGGGCGACGACGCCTACCTCGAGCACGAGCAGCCCCTGGCCGTCGGGCGCCCAGGCGAACCCGGACGGAGTGAACGGCTCGTCCGGCGCGTACAGGACCTCGTATGGGACCTCGTCGGGGCCGGGGGGCGCCGCGCCGAGGGCCGTCACGTCCAGGAGCGCCACGGCCTTCCTCCGCTGACCCCCGGGGGGCGCGTGGGCCACCCAGAAGGCCACCCGCCGCGAGTCGGGGTCCCAGGAGACGTCGCGGGGGGTGAAGGGAAGGTCGAGCTTCAGCCGGACGGGCGGCTGGCCGGCGCGGTGGATCTCGAAGCCGTCCTCGAGGTGGACGAGCAGGCTCTGCCCGTCCGGCGACAGCTCGTACGCGTGGTAGGTCCAGTTGCCGTTCATCAGCACCGACGTGAGCCGCTGTGGGGCGGCGCCGCCGGCCCCGGTCGGCACACGCCAGGTCTCCATCTGACAGTCGCCAGGGATGCCGTGGACGTTCGAGCAGGCCCGGGCCGGCGTGCCGATCAGGGTCACGAGGAGCACGCCGAGGGAGAGCGAGCGGGTCAGCCGATCCATCCAGTCCTCCGGGAGACGGTTCCGCGTGGCAGCCTTGCCTGCCCAGGCGCCAGGAGGACGTCCGTCGGACGGTCGGGTTCAGGTCCAACTCCGGGCCAGAGGTCCGTCCGCGTCCGGACAGGGCCCGGGGGTCGAGGTGGTCTCCTACCGCGCCGGGCAGGAGCTCGCCCGCACCGACCGCTGCCAGCTCGTGCAGCAGGGGGAGCTGTTCGTGGGCGAGCTCGTCGTGCAGGTCGTCGGGCCCGAGGACCACCGCTACCGCACCGACGACGACCGCTGGCGCGCCGAGGGCAAGACGGCCCGCTCGGGCGGCCCGAACGCCAACCTGGGCGACCGGCGCGCGGGCGTGATCCTGCAGGCCGTCCTGGGCGGGACGCTCGAGATCATCTACCACCACCCCGACGGGCGCACGACGGTGGAGCGCCGCGGGATCAATGACGGAGGCGTGGCGCCTGCCGGCGGGTGAGCGCTACCCTGCGGCGGAGGGACGGGACATGACCGCGACCGACGGGGCCCCGGCGGCGCGGCGCCCCTGGTGGGCGCTGCCCGTCTGGGGCGTGCTGCTCCTCCCGTGGACGATCGTCGTCTCGGGCGGAGCCTGCAAGTGCGGCCACCTGGCGGCCTGGCCGACCGCGCTGCTCCTGGCGACCGGCGCGCTCACCTGGGCCTGGTCGCTCTTCGGCCTGATTCCCCTGCGCGCCCTCGTCGCGGCGGTGCCGCTGTGGATCGGCGTCAAGGGCGTCTGCGACGTGCTCTGGGACGGGCACAAGCCGCTCCTGCGGGCGGCCCCCGCCTTCCTCCTGGTCAGCCCCCGCGTCGCCCTGCTCGGCACGGTGCTCCTCGTCTACGTCGCGACGGCGATCGCCGTGTCCCGGCGCCGCGCGGCGGCAGCGCAGGAGTGAGCGGCGTGCTCGAGCGGCTGGAGCGGCTGGGTGGGCTGGCGCCGGGGCTCGTGCGCGGGCTCGTCGGCGCGGCGCGCGTCGACGCGCTCCGGGCGCGGCTGCAGGCGACCTCGAGCAAGCGCCTCGACGTCGTCGCCGCGCAGGTGGCGCACCTCCTGCACCTCTCGAGGGTCGACGTGCGCGGGCGCGTGTGCCTGGAGCTCGGCGCCGGGCGCGTGCTCACGCACGCCCTCGTCTGGCACCTGCTCGGCGCGCGCGCGGTGATCGCCACCGACCTCGAGCCGCAGGCGCACCTGCCGGCCCTGCGCGCGGCGGTCGCGTCGGCCACGCTGTCGATCGCGCGCGACGTGCTCTCGCCGTTCGAGGACCACGAGGTGCTGCGCGAGCGCCTGCTGCGCCTCGAGCGGCTCGTGAGCGGACGGCTCGTCCCGGAGACCCTGCGCGACCTCGGCGTCGAGTACGTCGCGCCGCTCGACCTCGCGCGGCGGAGGCTCGGCCGTCCGGTCGACCTCGTGGCCTCGAACTCGGTCCTCGAGCACGTGCCGGCGGACGACGTCGAGCCGCTCCTGGCCAACGTCGCCACAGACCTGGCGCCGGGCGGCGTCATGCTCCACGCGATCCACCTCGAGGACCACCTCGACCCGGCGCGCGCGCCGTTCCGGTTCCTCGCGGAGCGCCCCTTCCCGCCGGGCGAGCAAGGTCAACGCGGGAACCGCCTGCGGGCGAGCGAGTGGCGGCGGCGCGTCGCCGCCCTGCCGGGGCTCGAGACGCGGGACCTCTACGCCTGGCGGCGCGACGCGGCGCTCCTGCCCCGCGACGTCGATCCGGCGGTCGCCCACGAGGGCCCGGACGACCTGCGCACGAGCCACCTGGCGCTCGTGTCCGTGCGCGCGTAGATCAGGAGCGACGCAGGGCCAGGAACATGGCGAGGAGCCCGGCGACGGCGGCGATCGGGAAGCTGACCGCCGTCATGCGCAGGACGTTGTTGGAGCTGGCGCCGATCTCGGTGAGCAGGACCGCGACGAAGGTCGTCGTGAGGAGCGGCGGACCCATGAGCAGGCTGAGCGGGACGACCACTCGCCGCACGAACACCGACCCGTCGCCCGCGGTGGGCGGTGCCTCGCGCGGCGGCGCCGCCAGCAGCGCCCGGACCTCGTCCGCGCCGTAGCCCTGCTCCTCGAGCAGGCGCACGGCCACGCTCAGGGTGAGCGGCTCGGGCGCGAGCTTGCGCGGGCCCTGGCACGATCCGCAGCGATCGCCGCCCTCGCTCCAGCAGCCCCCGTGGTGGCGGGTCAGGCAGTCCGCGCACACGACGCTGTCGGTGCGGCCGACGTCGTCGCGGCAGAACGGGCAGCGGTGCACCGAGACGGCGGCCTCGCGGGGCGCCTTGGCGACGTCTTTCTCCATGCGCGGCACACTACCGGCGAGCGCGGCGACGGAGCAACGTCCCGGGGCCAGGACCCGGCGCAGCTTCAGCGTCATGTGGAGCGCGTCGTGGCGCGCTCCCGCGTGCTCGGTCGCCTCGGGCTCGCGGCCCCACACACGAAATCCAGGCGCTCGTCGAGCCGGCGCGCCTCGGGCGACCCGCGCTCACGCCGAGGTCGACGAGGTCAGGTCCCGACCACGCCTGGTCGGCGTCGGGTCGCCCACGTGAGCCTCCCTCCCATGCCGAAGACGCATGTGTGGCCGCAGCGCCACGCACGCCGGGCCCTGGTGGACGCAGCGTGCTTCCCGGGTACAAGGAAGGAGGGGGCCGCAGCGCGTGCCGTGAGTGCGTGGCCGGGAGCGCCCCCATGACCCAGCCCCAGCCCACCCAGTCGAAGAGCCAGCCCGCCGCGCGGGTCGAGCCGGGGCACGGCCGTGGCGCCTCGGTCCCGCTGCCCGAGGACGGCCGCCGACGGGTGGCGGTCGAGGGCCTGCGGCCCGAGGTCGACGGCGGCCGCTTCCCGATCAAGCGCGCGCGCGGCGAGGAGGTCACGGTCGAGGTCGACGCCTTCGCCGACGGCCACGACCTCGTGAAGGCCGCCCTGCTCCACCGCCACGCCAGCGAGCGCGAGTGGCAGGTCGCGCCGATGAAGGCGCTCGGCAACGACCGCTGGCGCGCGTCGTTCCGGGTGGAGGCCCTCGGCCGCCACCTCTACGCCGTGCGCGCCTGGGTCGACGACTTCGGCACCTGGCGGCGCGGGCTGGGCAAGAAGGTCGACGCCGGCCAGGACGTGGCGGTCGATCTCCTGATCGGCGCCGAGATCGTGCGCCGCCACGCGCGAGCGACCCAGGGCGCCGCGCGCGTGGAGCTCGAGCGGGCCGCGGCGGCCCTCGCGCAGCCAGGCCCCGACGCCGTGACCCTCGCCCTCTCGGCCGGGCTCCTGCGCCTCGTCGAGGCGGCGCCGGACCTGCGCTTCGCGACGACGACCCCCGAGCGGGCCGTCGTCGTCGACCCGCCGCGCGCCGTGTTCTCGACCTGGTACGAGCTCTTCCCGCGCTCCGCTGGCGCCCCCGGCCGGCACGGGACGCTGCGCGACGTCGAGGCGCGCCTCGACGAGGTCGTGGCCATGGGCTTCGACGTCCTCTACCTGCCGCCGATCCACCCGATCGGCCGTGTGGCGCGCAAGGGCAAGAACAACGCCGTGGCGGCGGGGCCCGACGACGTCGGCAGCCCCTGGGCGATCGGCGCCCGGGAGGGCGGCCACACGGCCGTCCACCCGGCGCTGGGCACCGTCGACGACCTGCGGCGCCTGGTCGCGCGCGCGAGGGAGCGCGGCGTCGAGGTGGCGCTCGACATCGCGTTTCAGTGCGCGCCCGACCACCCCTGGGTGACCGAGCACCCGGAGTGGTTCCGCCGGCGCCCCGACGGGACGATCCAGTACGCCGAGAACCCGCCCAAGAAGTACCAGGACATCTACCCCTTCGACTTCGAGTGCGACGACTGGCAGGCGCTGTGGGCGGCCCTGCGCGACGTGGTGCTCTTCTGGGTCGAGCAGGGGGTCGTCGTCTTCCGCGTCGACAACCCGCACACCAAGCCCCTGCCCTTCTGGGAGTGGCTGATCGGCGAGGTCAAGGCGCGCCGGCCCGAGGTGATCTTCCTCTCGGAGGCCTTCACGCGGCCGCGCGTCATGGAGCGGCTGGCGAAGCTCGGCTTCACGCAGTCCTACACCTACTTCACCTGGCGCAACACGAGCCGCGAGCTGACGGACTACTTCGAAGGGATGGCCCGCGCCGGCGTGCGCGAGTTCCTCCGCCCGAACCTGTGGCCCAACACGCCGGACATCCTCCCCGAGGTCCTGCAGGTGGGCGGGCGGCCGGCCTTCGTCCTGCGGCTCGTGCTCGCGGCCACGCTGGGCGCCAGCTACGGCGTCTACGGGCCGGCGTTCGAGCTGTGCGAGGGGCGCGCGCGCGAGCCCGGGAGCGAGGAGTACCTCGACTCGGAGAAGTACCAGCTCCGCGCCTGGGACCGCGACGCGCCGCGCTCCCTGCGCGAGGTGATCACGCGCGTGAACCGCGCGCGCCGCGAGCACCCGGCGCTGCAGACCGACCGCGGCCTCCGCTTCCACCCGACCGACAACGAGCAGCTCCTCTGCTACTCGAAGCGGAGCGACGACGGGGCGGACGTGGTGGTCGTCGTCGCCAACCTCGACCCGCACCACGCGCAGGCGGGGTGGGTCGAGCTGCCGCTCGAGCGGCTGAGCGACGGGGCGGCGGTCCAGATGCACGACCTGCTCGGCGGCGGGCGCTACCTGTGGTCGGGCGAGCGGCACTTCGTGCAGCTCGACCCCCACGCGGCGCCGGCCCACGTGTTCGCCGTGCGGCGGCGGGTGCGCACGGAGCAGGACTTCGACTACTACCTGTGACGAGGGGCCGAATGGCGATCCGGAACCGGCGCGCGCGGGCCATGGCGGACGACCCGCTCTGGTACAAGGACGCGATCATCTACGAGCTGCACGTGCGCGCGTTCCACGACCAGAACGGCGACGGGATCGGCGACTTCCCGGGGCTCGTGCAGAAGCTCGACTACCTGCAGGACCTCGGCGTCACGGCGATCTGGCTCCTGCCCTTCTACCCGTCGCCGCTGAAGGACGACGGCTACGACATCGCCGAGTACACCCAGGTCAACCCGTCCTACGGCACGCTGCGCGACTTCAAGCACTTCCTCGCCGAGGCGCACGCGCGCGGGCTGCGCGTGATCACGGAGCTCGTCCTCAACCACACCTCCGACCAGCACCCCTGGTTCCAGCGCGCGCGGCGCGCGCCCAGGGGGAGCCGCTGGCGCGACTTCTACGTGTGGAGCGACGACGACCAGCAGTACAAGGACGCGCGGATCATCTTCCAGGACTTCGAGCGCTCGAACTGGACCTGGGACCCGGTCGCCGGCCAGCACTTCTGGCACCGCTTCTACCACCACCAGCCCGACCTGAACTTCGACAACCCGGCGGTCAAGCGCGCGCTGAAGCGCGTGGTCGACTTCTGGATGGAGATGGGCGTCGACGGGCTGCGCCTCGACGCCGTCCCGTATCTCTACGAGCGCGAGGGGACGAACTGCGAGAACCTGGGCGAGACGCACGCGTTCCTCAAGGAGCTGCGCGCGCACGTCGACGCGCGGCACAAGGACCGCATGCTGCTCGCGGAGGCGAACCAGTGGCCGGAGGACGCCGTCACCTACTTCGGCGACGGCGACGAGTGCCACATGAACTTCCACTTCCCGCTCATGCCGCGGCTGTGGATGGCGCTGCGCATGGAGGACCGCTTCCCGATCGTCGACATCATCAAGCAGACGCCCGAGATCCCCGGGGGCTGCCAGTGGGCGCTGTTCCTGCGCAACCACGACGAGCTGACGCTGGAGATGGTCACCGACCAGGAGCGCGACTACATGTGGCGCGTCTACGCCCACGACGCGCGGGCGCGGATCAACCTGGGGATCCGGCGGCGCCTGGCGCCGCTCCTGGGCAACGACCGGCGCAAGATCGAGCTCATGAACGGGCTCCTCTTCTCGCTGCCGGGGACGCCCGTCGTCTACTACGGCGACGAGCTGGGCATGGGCGACAACATCTGGCTCGGCGACAGAAACGGCGTGCGCACGCCCATGCAGTGGAGCAGCGACCGCAACGCCGGCTTCTCGCGCGCCCACCCGCAGTCGCTGTTCCTGCCGGTGGTGATCGACCCCGAGAACCACTACGAGACGGTCAACGTCGAGACGCAGCAGAAGAACCCCAGCTCGCTCCTGTGGTGGACGAAGCGCCTGATCGCCCTGCGCAAGCGCTACAAGGCGTTCGGGCGCGGGTCGCTCGAGCTGGTCTATCCGGACAACCCCAAGGTGCTGGCCTTCCTGCGCCGCCACGAGGAGGAGACGCTGCTGGTCGTGGCCAACCTGTCGCGCTTCACGCAGGCGGCGTCGATCGACCTGTCGCGCTTCACGGGGACGATCCCGGTCGAGCTGTTCGGGCGCACGGTCCTGCCGCCGGTCGAGGAGGGGCGGCCCTACTTCCTGACCCTCGGCGGGCACGCCTTCCACTGGTTCGCCCTCGAGCCGCGCTCGGTGCACGAGGCGGCGGTCACGCTCGAGCCGCCGAGCGGCCGCGTGCCGCTCCTGCGGGCCGAGTCGCGATGGGCCGCGCTGCTCGCGGGCGACGCGCGCGGTCGGCTCGAGCAGGAGCTGCCCGCGTTCATCCGCCAGCGCCGCTGGTTCGGGGCCAAGACGAGCGCGATCCGCGGCGCGCGGGTCGTCGACGCGATCCCGCTCGGGTCCGCCGCCTGCCTGCTCCTCGTGCAGGTGGAGTACTTCGAGCGCGACACCGACACGTACGCCGTGCCGCTGGCGCTCGTGCGCGGCGACCCGGCGGCGGCGCTGCTGGCCGACCGGCCCGGCCTGGTCTTCGCGCGCGTGCGCCCGCCGGGGGCGTCGGAGGACGCTGGCGACGCGCTGATCGTCGACGGGCTGGTCGATCCGGCCGCCGCCGAGGCCCTCGTGTCGGCGATCCTGCGCCGGGCCACGCTCAAGGGCGAGCAGGGGCGCGTCCTGGCCGCGCCCGCCGGTCGGCGCCTGCGCGTGCCAGAGGACGGGATCCCGCAGGCGACGCTCGTCGGGGCGGAACAGAGCAACACGTCGGCGGTCTTCGGCCGGCGCTGGGTGCTCAAGGTGTTCCGGACCCTCGACGAGGGCGTGAACCCCGACCTGGAGGTCGGGCGCTTCCTCAGCGCGCGGCGCTTCGAGCACGCGGCGCGGGTGGAGGGCGAGCTGACCTACCTGCGGCAGGGCGGGCCGCGGACGCTGGGCGTGCTCGCCGCCTTCGTGCCCAACGAGGGCGACGCCTGGCGCTTCACGCTCGACGCGCTCGGCCGCTACTACGAGCGCGTCCTGGCCCAGGGGCCCGACGTCGGCCCGCCGGCGCGCGCGCCGCACATGCTCGAGCAGGCGATCGCCGAGCACGACGGTTGTCCGCCCTCCGACATGACCTTCCTCGAGCTGACCGGCGTCTATCCGGGCATGTCGCGGCTCCTGGGCGACCGGACGGCCCGCCTGCACCTCGCCCTGGCCAGCGACCCCGACGACCCCGCGTTCGCCCCCGAGCCCTACCCCGCGCACGCGCAGCGCTCGATCATGCAGGGGCTGCGCACGGCGATCACGCGCACCTACGAGGTCCTGCGGCGACAGCTCGCGCGCCTGCCGGCGGCCACCCGCGCCGAGGCCGAGGAGGTGCTCACGCTCGAGGGGCGCCTCCACGACCGCGTGCGCGAGCTCCTGGGCCTCAGGCTGACGGCGCGGCGGATCCGCACGCACGGCGACCTGCACCTGGGGCAGGTCCTCTACACGGGCGGCGACTTCGTGTTCATCGACTTCGAGGGCGAGCCGTCGCGCCCGATCTCCGAGCGGCGCATGAAGCGCTCGGCCCTGCGCGACGTGGCGGGTGTGCTCCGCTCCATGCATTACGCCGCCCACGCGGGGCTCGAGGCCGAGACGATCCGCCCCGAGGACCGCGAGCGGCTGCGCCCCTGGGCCGACGCGTGGTTCCACGCCATGGGCGCGGCGCTCCTGTGCGAGTACCTGAAGGTCGCCGCCGGCGCGCCGTTCCTGCCGGCCGCGCGCACGGAGCTGCGCCTGCTCCTCGACCTGCACCTGCTGGAGAAGGCGCTCTACGAGCTCGTCTACGAGCTCGACCACCGCCCGGCGTGGGTGCGGCTGCCTTTCGAGGGGATCCGGAGCATCGCCCTTGGTTAGTCGCGGCTGCGGACGAGGATGGCGGGCGCTGCCGCGCTCAGGCTCGCCAGGCGGCCAGGAGGCCGCCGTCGCTCGCCTTCGCGCGGCATCGCCTCGCCCTCCTCGCCCTCGCCTGATCGTGTGGCTGCGCCTCGCGCGGGGTGGTGTGATCGCGCGTGGTCGGCGGGTCGGGTGAGCGGGAGGGGAGGTCGGGCCGTGGACGCGCGCGCGCGCGCGCGCGGAGCAGGGATGAGCGGAGGCTCATGCGCGGACTCGATCCCGGGCGCTCACGGGAGAGGCCTGGCTGACGTGAGACCGGCGGCGCGGGCGGTGTGGCGAACGGTCCGCGACGCCGCGGCCTGGGCCGGCCGGTGGGGGCCGGAGCTCTGCGCGATCTACCCGCTCGTGTGGCTCGGGCTGGTCCACCAGATGGCGTGGCTGGCGTCGATGCAGCTCGGGCGCTGGCCGCGCATGTACGTCGATGACCCTGGCGGACTCCCGTGGCCCTTCCCGTGGTTGCAGATCATCGCGGTGGGATTGATCACCCAGTGGCCCACGGCGCTGCTGATCGGCGTCCTCGCGACAGGCTCTCGTCTGTGGCAGCGCCGGTGGGTCGCGGCGGCCGTCGGCTTCATGGTCCTGGTGCTCGGCTACTGGCTTGCACTCGAGCTCGCCCACTGGGACCCGGCGGGGACGCTCGACTGGCTCATGGATTGACGGTGATCCGGCGTGCGAGGGTGGTCGCGTCACGCGCCGCGCGCGTGAGCGCCTCCCAGGGCCTCCGGTCGTCGTCCGCGTCTGGTGACCAGGAAGCCCCGGTCGAGCGCATCGGCGTGTGGCGCGAGCGAACGGACGGAGCACCACCTTGTCGTCGGCTTGCAGCCAGGGCACACTCGACGGCGCGAGGAGGGCGGGTGGACGTAGGGCGCGAAGCGCGCTCGCGCGAGGTCGGCGAGTTCGGCGCCGTGCAGGCGATCGTTCGCGGGATCACGGCCCTGGCGGGTCGGCCCGCAGCGCTCCTGACGAGCGCCGCGCTCGGCGCGGGGATCTTCGTCGTCGCGTTCGCCCCTCAGCAGGCGCTGGACGCGTTCTTCGAGGAGGCCGCCCTGGAGCCCGCGTGGGTCCTGCTCCTCGAGTCCGGCGTGGGCGCCGCGAGCTTCATGCTGGTCACGCTCCTCTGGCTGGGTCTCTTCCGCCTCTCGCTCTTGGCCCTCAGGGACCAGCCGATCGTGGCGCGCGACGCGTTCCCGCTCGCCGCCGTCGTGTCCGGAGGGGCCGTCAGCCTGGTCACGGGCGTGCTGATGCAGGCGGGGCTGCTCCTGCTGATCGTTCCGGGCCTGCTGGTGGCGGTGACCACCGCGCTTGCGCAGCACTTCGTGCTCGACAAGAACCTCGGGCCCGTCGCGGCGCTCCAGGCGTCGTGGACTGCGACGCGCGGGCGCTGGCTCGCCGTGGGCGCCGTCCTCGTCATCCCGGCGGCGCCCTTGCTGGCGGGGGCGGTCCACATCACCCTGGCCTGGCGGGAGGGTAACCACCCCTCCCTCGTGGTCATCGGCGTGGTGGGGGCCGTCGCCGTGCCGTCCATGGCGGCCGCCCTCTCCGCCGCCTACGAGGACCTCTGGCCTCACGCGAGGCCGTCTGCGTGAGCGTCGTCGCCGGGACGCCGCCCACCCCCCAGGGCCTCTGCGCCCGGTGCGAGCAGCCGATCGAAGAGGCCTGCGGCGACCCCGACGCGCCGAGCGCCGCGCACGTCCTCCACGTGAGCACGTGCGCGGCCTGCGGGGCGCAGCACCACGTCGCGTGCGCGCCTCGGGGCTGCGCGCGGCCGGGCTGCGCCTCGGCGCGGCCGAGTCACCCCGCCTGGACCCGGGAGGAGCGGGCGCTGGGCCCCTGGACCTTCGTCCCGGCGCCGGCGCGCTCCGTCGGCCTGCGCGGCGCGTTCATGGCGGCCGTGCTGCTCGCCGCGGCCGTCCCGCAGCGCGAGCGCCTGCGCTGGGCGGCCGATGAGCTCCTCTTCGACCTCCCGGAGGTCGCCCCGTGGATGGCCTACTCGGCCGTCGCGGCGGCGGTCCTGGTGCCCTTCGCCGCGCTGGTGGCAGTGGGGCTGCTGGACCACTACGGCCATCGGAGCGTCCTGATCGACCGCGAAGGCCTCCTCTTCGATCACTCGCCCACGTGGCACGGCTCGCGCCTGGCATGGTCCTCGATCGCCGGGTTCCGCCTCGTCGACGGCGGCGTGCGCCTCGTCGTCCGGCGGCGGCCGTGGACCCGCTTCCTCGGCCCCCAGATCCCGTGCGAAGGCGAGCGGCAGCACGAGGTGGTCGTCCTGCTCGAGGGCATGGGCGTGCGGCGCTTCGAGGGCTGAGCGACAGTGACGGTGAGCGCCCGCGTCGGCGTCGGCGGAGGACCCCGATGAGACTGCCGCACGACCACGCCGACCGGATCGCCCGCGCCCGCCTGGCGCTCGAGGGGCTCTCGGTGGGGGACGCGTTCGGGCAGTGCTTCTTCCGCCCGTTCGTCGGCAAGCTGCTGATCCGCCGCCGCCTGCCGCAGACGCCGTGGCTGTGGACCGACGACACGGCCATGGCCCTGTCGATCGTGGAGGTCCTCGACGTGCACGGCGGGATCGACCGGGACGCGCTCGCCCTCGCCTTCGCCCGCCGCTACATGGAGGACCCGCGGCGCGGCTACGGCGCCGGCGCGCACCACTACCTGGCCGAGATCGCCCGCGGCGAGCCGTGGCGGCCGGTGACGCAGGCCGTGTTCGAGGGCCAGGGCTCGCTCGGCAACGGCGGCGCCATGCGCGTCGCGCCGGTGGGCGCCTACTTCGCCGAGGACCTCGACCGCGCCGCCGAGGAGGCCAGCCGCTCCGCGGAGGTCACGCACGCGCACCCCGAGGGGCAGGCCGGCGCGGTCGCGATCGCCGTCGCGGCCGGCCTGGCCTGGCGCCACCGGCGGGAGGTCGAGCCCGCGTGGCAGTTCGCCGACGAGCCGGCGGCCTTCGTGGCGCAGGTCATGGAGCGCACGCCGCGGGGCGCGACGCGCGACGGCCTCGAGCGGGCGCTGGCCCTGGGGCCGCGCTCGTCGATCGCCGCCGCGGCCGGGCTCCTGGGCAACGGGTCGCGCGTCTCGGCGCCCGACACGGTGCCGCTGTGCGTGTGGGCGGTGGCCCGCTTCGGCGGGTCGTTCGAGGAGGCGCTCTGGCAGACCGTCAGCGCCCTCGGCGACCGCGACACCACCTGCGCGATCGTGGGCGGTGTGGTCGCCCTGCACGTGGGGCTCGAGGGCCTCCCGGCCTCGTGGAGCGAGGCGCGCGAGCCCCTGGGGTGATCGACGCGTGAGGCCTCCGAGGTCACCGAGGGCGCGCGGTGACCTCGGGGCCCCCCTCGCCCAGGCGGCCCCGGGTCACCGCGCGTGCAGGAAGTGCAGCACGCGGTCGCCCCAGTCGGAGGCGACGAAGCGCGACGTCGTGCGCACGTTGCCCACGTGGACCTCGCCCTCCTTCGTCACCGCGTGAACGGCGTAGATCACCGTGCCCTCGGGGATCGTGGCCAGCTGGGCGCGGAAGTCGTCGCGGCCGCCGGAGGGGAAGCGGACCTGGGCCGGGCGGAAGTAGACCTGGCCCGGCGCGACGGGCTCGGCCACGGCGGCGCCGGCGGGGTCGACGGCGGCCAGGTGGCTGACCGGGCGGCGCAGCGGGTCGGCGATCCGGGCCGCGAGGCGGGCGAAGAGCTTGATCGGGAGCGCGCTCGGCTCGGGGATCACGTTGGTCGGCGAGCGGAGGAAGAAGTCGCGGCCCTCCTGCGCGTCGAACGACGGGATCGCGTGGACGTTGACCGAGGGCCGGCCCTGGACGAAGAGCTTGAGCGCGATCCCCGGGATGAACGTCTTCTCGTCGGTCGCCAGCGACAGCCGCGCGATCCCGGGCGCGCCGCTGCGGAAGAGGCCCGTGTAGGGGTGGTCGCCGACCGGCTCGTAGACGACCCGGGCCACGCTGCCGAACGGGTGGAAGATCTTCGTGCGCGCCGGACGGACGTCGCTGGCCGTCGAGAACGTCCGCTCGAGGAGCGGCAGGCGCAGGGCCTGCAGCGTGTCCCACACGCTCCCGCCCACGCCGCGGCCGCCGATCGCCGGCAGCGTGGCGTACGGGGTCGCGCTGGCCGCCGCCCACACCGCCTCCTGCTTCTCCCAGGGGAGCCAGGCCTCGTAGGCCGCCCCGGCGGGCGCGGGGCTGGTCGGCCGGCTGCCCTCGAACGCCAGGCGCTCGCCGTCGACGGTGAGCGCCCCGGCGCAGCGGCCGGCCGCCGGGTCGAGCGTGACCGTCAGGTGGCCCTGCCGCGCCTGGCCGCCGGTGACCGCGCCGGCGAGGCCGGGCTCGGTGCGCACCGCGCCCTCGAGGCAGGTCAGCGGGCCGGCGGCCACCCCGACCCAGCCGCCGCGGGCGCCGCTCGCCTCGCCCAGGCGCAGGGTCACGTCGAAGCGGCCGTCGCTGCGCAGGCGGACCGAGAGGTCGCCCGTGACCGACCCTCCGCGCGCGTCCGCGCCGCGGACCGTGAAGTCGGTGGCCAGCGCCGGGGTGGCGAGGAGCAGGGCGAGGAGCAGGAGGCCGAGCGATCGGGTCATGGCGGCCATTGCACGCAGGATCGGTGCCGAACGCAACCCCCTGCGCCGGCGCGGCGTTCCTGCTCGGTCTCGTTTCGCCCCCGCGGGCCCGGCGGTCAGCGCGAGGTGATCGGCGCGACCTCGGCGCCCATCAGCCCGCGCGCGCGCTCGAGCCAGCCGCGCGCGCGCTCGCGGTGCTCCGGGGCCCAGCCGAGCCACCCGGCCGCCGCGGCGACGAGCGCAAGCGCGATCAGGGCGGCCCCGCGCCGGCGGCGGCGCCGCCGGGCGGCGGCCAGCGTGGCCTCGTCGAAGTCGTCGGGCAGGCGCTCCTCGCGCAGGTCGCGGTGGGTCCCGGGGGGGAAGGGCGGCGTGCGCGTGAAGCGGCTGGCGGCGCGGCGGGTGACGCGCATGGGGACGTTCACGGCCCAGCCGTTGGCCTCGAGGAGGAGGCTCAGGTCGCGGCGGCGGAGCTTCAGCCAGCCGAGGAAGCCGCTCAGGAGCGCGATCACCCCGGCGACGCTCGCCAGGCCCAGCGCCAGCTCGAGCGGGCTGATCTGCGCCACCGCCGAGGCCACGTAGGCCGCCGCCGAGCCCAGGGCGGCGACCGCGACGCTGCCGACGAGCAGCGTGTTCTGGAGGGCGCTCGGCTGCGACGGAGCGGTCGGCGGCGCCGGCGCCGCCGACGCGGCCGGCGGGGTCTCGGGGAGCGCGTCGACCTTCGCGCCGAGCTGCCCCTGCGTGCTGGTCTCGGCGCTGGAGAGCTTCGAGCTGGCGAGGTCCTCGATCTTCTTGTTCACGAAGGCGGCGACGCGGCGGAAGGGCGCGAGCATGGCCTCGCGCACGCTGATCGGGTTCTCGACCAGGTCGACCACGACGGCGTCCCACTCGCGCCCGGTCGTGTCGACGAACAGCCCGCGCTTGCCCGGCCGCAGGCGCCCGCGCTCGCCGGTGGTCACCGGGGCCACGACCTCGAAGGGCGCCTCGCCCGAGCGGCCCGACACGGCCGCGTAGACGAGGAACACGAGCCCTTCGGCGGCGACCTTCTTGTGAGCCGCGCGGTCGTCGACCTTCACGCAGAGCTCGAGGCGCCGCCCGTCGAGGACGAGGGCGCCGCGCTCGACGAGCGCGCGCCGCTCGGGGTGGTAGAGCGCCGAGAAGTTCACGACGTTGGCGGCGAGCTCCAGCAGCCAGCGCTGGTGGAGGACGAGCCGCTCGAGCGCCTGCACCTGCGCGACCTCGCCGGCCGCGGCGGCGTCGACGGCGATGAAGTGGCGCACGCGCTCCAGCGCCGGGCTCGTGAGCATGGCCTTGAGCCGGTCGCGGTCGAGGCGCTCGAAGGGCTCGGGCGGGCGGCCCGCCGACCAGGCGCGCAGGCCGTCGAACGCGGCCTGCACCTGCCGCCACGTCGCCCGCGTGAGCTCGCCCGCGTCGGCGCCCAGGGCCCTGCCCGCGACGGCGCGCAGGGCGTCGAGGCGCTCGCGGTAGGCGGGGTTCACGCCCTCGTCGAGGCGCAGGGCCCCGCCCGGGTCGGGCGGCGCCAGCGGGGCGTCGGCCAGGTGGCGCTCTATCGCGGCGGGCTCCGCCGCGCCCTCGAGCTTCGGCGCCGCGGGCGGCGCGCCCTGCTGGCGGGCGAGGTCGCACAGGAGGTAGAACGCGTCGACCTTCGGCGCGAGCCCGTCGACCAGGGCGGCGTCGGCGCGCGCGGCCTCGTCGAACGCCTCGCCGCGGCGGCGCCAGGCGAGCCACTCCTCGGCGCCGGCCAGGAAGCGGGCCAGCTCGGTCGTGCCGATCCCCTGCTGGCCGCTGGCGTCCTTCGCGCCGGGCAGGACGGCGAGCACGTCCTTCACGTAGGCCGCGGCCTCCGGCTCGGGGAGGAGGTCCGGGCAGACGATCCCGTCGCCGTTGGCGAGCGTGCCCGCGTAGCCGGCCATGAACTGCCGCACCTGCGCCAGCGAGAGCCGGTCGGCGCCGGCGGCGCCCACCTGGGTCAGGACGTGCTCGGCCGCCCGGCGGAGCTGGCGCCCGGACTCCTGCGCGGCGTCGAGCGACGACAGCGCCAGGACGTCGCTCCGGCGCACCAGGTCGCGGCGGTCGGCCAGGCGGGCGAAGGCCCAGTCGCGCGCGGCGAGCACGTCCTGCACGCGGACCCGCCCCTTGCCCTCGGCGTCGACCGCCTTCAGGAACGCCGGGTCGCAGCCGAGGTCGCTCACGGGCACGCTGGTCGCAGCCCAGCGCGCCGGGTCGAGGCGATCGAGGGCCGCGAGGTCGTGGTCGCTCGTGACCGAGAGCTGCTTGCTGCCGCCGTAGACGCGCGCGGTGAGGTTCATGGGAGCCAGAGGCTACAGACGAACGGCCACCGGGGCCAGCCAGCCTGGTGCGACGGCGGTCGGCCCCCGCGACCCGATCGCTCGAAGCAGGGCCGGGCTCGCCTGACGACCATGACCCGACGGCCGAGGTGCGGGGAGCGGGGACCGGAGCGCGGCTCCCGGCTCCTGCCCCTGCCTGAAGGCGGAGTCTCGGCGCAAGGAGCCACACGAGAGAGCACCTCCGGGCTCTCCTTTCGCTTCGTCGGCCCGCGGCCGGCGGCCTGGCGATCGAAAGGTCAGCAGAGCGTATGAAGCGATCGACGCTCGCCGGCGTGTCCTGGTGACCCGCCTTCGTCGGAGCAGCGAGCGAGGCGAGGCCGCGGAGGCCGAGGCGAGGCGGCGCGCGCGGGCGACGTCGTATCGGCATTCTTCGAGCCCGCGCGCGCCGCCCCGCCCAGCGCGGCCGCAGCCGTCGAGCACACCTCACTGTCAGTGCGTATGAAGCAAATCGACGCTCACAGGCGAGTCCTGGTGACCAGCCTTCGATCGGAGCAGCACGCGAGGCGAGGGCGACGAGGCTGTGCCGCGGCGGCGAGGCGCGCGGGCGAAGACGTAGCGACCTACTTCGAGTTCGCGCGCGCCGCCGCCGCGGCCAGCGCGGCCGCAGCCGTCGAGCAAGCCTCACTGCCGGAGCGCATGAAGCAAATCGACGCTCACAGGCGAGTCCTGGTGACCAGCCTTCGATCGGAGCAGCACGCGAGGCGAGGGCGACGAGGCTGAGCCGCGGCGGCGAGGCGCGCGGGCGACGCCGTAGCGACCTACCTCGAGCCCGCGCGCGCGCCGCCGCGGCCAGCGCGGCCGCAGCCGTCAGCACACCTCACTGTCAGTGCGTATGAAGCAAATCGACGCCCACAGGCGAGTCCTGGTGACCAGCCTTCGATCGGAGCAGCACGCGAGGCGAGGGCGACGAGGCTGAGCCGCGGCGGCGAGGCGCGGGCGACGACGTAGCGACCTACCTCGAGCCCGCGCGCGCGCCGCCGTGGCCAGCATCGTCGCCCGCAGCCGTCGAGCACACCACTCAGTAGAGACGGGCCGGTCCGACGCGCTCCGGCCAGCGCTCGCCGGGGAGCTCCGCCGCGAAGACCTCGCGGATCCGCATCATGGGGACGACGAAGGTGGTCCCGTGGTGCTGCACGCCGATCGTCACGCCGATCAGCCGGCCGTCCCGGTCGCAGACGGGGGCCCCCATGTGGCTCGGCCGGACCGGCGCGTCGACCGACAGCACGCGCGCGTAGCCCCGGGGCGGGGTGCCGGCGGCGAAGGCCTTGCGCTGCTCGATCGCCTGGCGGAGCTTCTCGACGAGCTCCTTGATCGGCCCGGCCCCCGTCCGCTCGACCAGCCGCGCGAACCCCTCGATCGCGCGCTCGACCGGCTCGGGCACGCCGCCGCCGCGGACCTGCGCGGCCAGCGTGGCCGACGCGCGGCGGGGCGCCGCCGACACGATCCCGGAGGCCACGATCGCGCGGGCCCCCCGGGCCTGTACGAGGCTACCCACCGGGCGCAGCGGGGCGTCGGGGGCCGCCTCGCCGGGCGGCGCGCGGAACAGGACGAGGTCGTCGGGGGCCGAGCGGGCGAGGATCGGCGCCCGCGCGCCGTCGGCGAGGGTGACGTGGTCGCGGTCGGTCGCCGGCAGGAAGCTCGCCTTGCACACCGCGTGCTCGGGACCCACCCGGGTGGCCAGGCCGCCGCCGGAGAGGGCCACGACGACCGGCGCCGGCGGGGCGCGGTGGAGCGCGTCGAGGACGGCCGCGCGCGGCGACGTGCGCGCCTGGACCGCGAGGCGGTCGGCCGTCTCGGCGTCGAACTCGACGGGCCCCAGCGCGGGGACGCGGGGGAGCCGCTCCTCCTGGACGAGGTTGCGGCTGGCCTCGGCCACCTGCTCGGGCAGGCGGCGGGCCAGCGGGTCGAGGAGGCGGTGGAGCGCGCGCAGGAGCGGCGTCTCCTCGGGGTCGAGGCGGCGCCCGCCGGGGAGGACGATCACGCCGCCGCGCAGGGTCTCGAGGCGGTCCGCGACGACGTCGGCCGGGATCGTGAGCGACACCGCGCGCTCCAGGTCGACGGCGCCGTTGATCCCCACGAGCCGCCCCTCCAGGTCGAGCAGCGGGCCCCCGCTGTTGCCGGAGAAGATCGGGGCGTCGTGGCGCAGGGCCTGCGAGTAGTCGAGGGCAGGGCCTGCCGGGCCGTCGCCCGCGCCCTCGAGGACGCGACCGAGCGACACCGTGGGGCTGTCGGTCGTCTGCAGCCCGCCCGGGAAGCCCAGGGCCACCACCCAGCTCCCGGCGGCCGGCCGGCGCGGCGCCAGCGAGAGCGCCGCGCGCCGGGGCTGCGCGTCGAGCGGCTCCAGGACGGCGAGGTCGCGCGTGTAGTCGATCCCGCGCTGACGGGCCAGTCCGCTCGTGCCGTCGGGCCACTGGACGAGCGCGTAGCGCGCGCCGGCCACGACGTGGGCGTTGGTGACCACGAGCCCGCTCGGGTCGACGATCGCCCCCGAGCCGAGGCCGATCACCCCGTAGATCAGCACCGTGCTGGCGCGCGCGCGCGCAGCGAGGTCGACCAGGGTCGCCTCGAGCTCCCGGGCGTCCGTGGGCCGCCCGGCCCGCGGTGGGTCCTGGCCGGGCGCCGGCGCGGGCAGGAGCAGGGCGACGATGGCGACGGTCGAGGCGGCGACGAGCGCGGCGCGCATGGCGGTCCTCCGGGCGCCTACCCTACCCCCGCGGCGTCAGGAGGTCGACGCCTCCTCCGCCGCGCTCGCTTCAACCGCTTGCGCCGTGTGGCGGCGGGCGTGCCGCTTGCGAGGACGGGGCGGTACCGCCGTTCGAGTTACTCACACAGCAAGACGGGCCGTGGTCGCCTTGACCGGCGATCGACGGACCACCCGCGACGGGGCGGCGGCCAAGTCCGGTCTGCGGGTTCCAGCAGCCGGTCCCAGCGGGTCGACGATCATGGACGGCTGTCAAGCGACAGCAGGAACTGACCCCCTTACGACACCAAAACTGACCCCCTCCCTCGTCGGCGTTTCTCAGACCTGCGGCGTCGGCGACGTGCCGAGCAGTCCCGCCTTGCGCTTCTGCTTGAGCCGGTAGCTCTCGCCCTTCACGACGTGCGTGGGGCGCGCCCGGCCCCGTCGGCGCAGCTGCTGCGCCGCCAAGACACCACCGGACCGCGTCGAGCGACACCCGCACGGAGTCGTGCGCCGACCTCCGCCGCCGCCACGAGCGGCTCGGCCATCGGTCGCGGGTCAGCGCAGCTCGAGGTCGGCCAGCACGGGGTAGTGGTCGCTCGGCCAGCGACCGTCGACCTGCTGATCGAGCTTGGCCGCCGCCACGGCGCGGATCGGCCCGCCGATCAGGATCCAGTCGATCCGTTGCTGCGTGCGCAGGCCCCGGAAGTCGTTGTAGGTGCCGGGCGACGGGTCGTTGGGGGCGGCCTCCGTCCAGGCGTCCCGGAGCAGCGCGTCGGCGCCCTCGCCCGCCAGGGCGGTGCGCGGCTCGTCGTCGGCGCCGGCGTTGAAGTCGCCCAGCACGACGACCGCCAGCCGCTCCCGGTCGCGGGCGGTGCGCGCGGCGATCCACTCGCGCATGAGCCGCGCGCCGCGCACGCGCAGGGCGTGGTTCTTGCCCGTGCCCTCGGGCAGGTGCGTGTTGAGCACGAGGACGGTCGTGCGCGAGCGCTTCACCTCGAGCGCCGCCCACGTCACCTTGCGCGGGTAGCGGTCTCCCCAGGTGTTGCTCCCCTCGACGTCGGGCGTGTCCGAGAGCCAGAAGTCGCCGGCGTCGCGCACGCGCACGTGCTCGCGGTGGACGAGGATCGAGCAGCGCTCGCCGGAGCCCCCTTGGTTGCGCCCGCGGCCCAGGAACTCCCAGCCGGGGAGGAGCGGCCGCAGGTCGTCGACCTGCTCGCCCTTGTCCTCCTGCAGCCCGACGACCCAGGCCTGCGACTCGCGGATGACCTTCGCGACCGTCTCCTTGCGGTGCGGCCAGCGGTTCGGCCCGTCGTCCTCGAAGTCGTAGCGGACATTGAACGTCATGGCGCGGAGGCGCGTCTTCGCGGCGCGCCCCTGCGCGTCGCCCCGGGGGGCCAGCGGGACGAGCACGAGCCACAGGGCCAGGGCCAGGATCGACGTGCGACGCATAGCCGGGGCTCTCCGTCGTCAGCGCGCCGACGGCGCGCGCGCCGACGACTCTACCGGCCACCTCGGCGCCGGCACAACGGGCCCCCGGTCCACGCCAGGGAGCGCCGGGCCGTCGCCCCTGGCGGCCGGGCTCGGTGACCCGCCGGAGCAGTCAGGGCCGCCAGCGACCCCGCGGGAGCGAGCGCATCTGCTGGCCGAGGTCGCCCAGGAGGTCGCGGATCGCCGCCTCCTGCGCCGGCTCCGGCCCCTCGTCGAGCGCCGTGCGCAGGTGCTGATAGGCCAGGGTCGGCTGGCCGGCGCGCAGGAGCAGGCGGCCCGCCCCCAGCCTCGCGTCCACGCGTGACCGGCCGGGGACGCGGTCGGCCAGGACGCGCAGGTAGGCGGCCAGGGCGTCCTGGGGGCGACCGGCCTCTTCCAGCGCTCGCGCCAGGCGCAGGACGTCGTCGGGCGGCAGCGCCCGCCCGCCGGGCTGGCGCAGGAGCAGCCACAGCGCCTGGCCGAGCCGGCCCTCGTCGAGGACCTGCCGGAAGACCGGCGCGAGGTCGCCCGGCGCTCCCGGGTGCTCGTCAGGTTCCTCCAGCTCGGGGCGCGCCGCGCGGACGAACACCGCGGCCAGGGCGCCGGCGAAGAAGCCGCCCAGGTGCGCGCCGTAAGCCACCCCCGCGTCGCCGCCCGCGATCAGGAGGGGGAGGAGGTTGTGGACCAAGACGTACACGGCCAGCACGACGCGCGCGGGCAGCTCGATCACGTCCATGAAGAAGGGGAACAGGAACACCCACAGGTGGACCTTGTTCTGCGGGAACCAGACGAAGTAGAAGCCCAGGACGCCCGAGATCGCGCCGGAGGCGCCGACCGACGGCACGGGCGAGTCCCAGCGGATGGCCATGTCCCCCAGCGATGCCGCCGCGCCCGTGCCCAGGTACGCCGCCAGGTAGGCGAGGCGTCCCAGCCGGTGCTCGACGTTGTTGCCGAAGATCCACAGGAACAACATGTTCCCGGCGAGATGCGCCAGGCCGCCGTGGAGGAACATGGCCGTGAGGAGGGCGACCGGCCGCGGCGCGGCAGGGCGGAAGCCGTGCTCGAAGAGCGTGAGGTCGTAGCGGGTCGTCTGGCGGGCGATCACCTCCCGCTCCATGGGCGAGCCCGCCACGGCGTCGAGGTACTCGCGCAGGTCGTCCGGCGCCGGCCGCTCGAACGCGAGCGGGAGGAGCAGCAGGTAGACGAGGACGTTGACGGCGATCAGCGACCAGGTGATCCAGGGGGTCGTGCGCGGGTTCGGGCTGTCGCCGATAGGCAGGATCACGCGTCCATCTTACGCATCTCCCCGCACCGCCGCCCGCCCCGTTCGAGGAGTGACGACAGGGCTCCAGCGACCGCGCTGCGCTCCACGCCACGGGCGTCGTCCGATCGGCCCTCCAGCCCGCCAGGCCGGCCTGCACGACCCGCGAGCGGGACCTGGCCCGACGGCGGTCGGGCTTCACCGGGGCGGGCGGTCGTCCGCGTGCTGATGCGCGGTCTGGTCGCCACGGGTCGAGGAAGAGGAGAAGCTGCTGCCTCGAGGAGCGGCCGATCTCGCGCTGGCCGAAGCGCCGGCCGGCCCGAGCGGACGCAAGGAGGACCAGGAGGTGTGCGCCCGACCCGTCGAAGAGCGCGGGCAGGGCTCCTGTGACGACCAGCGCCTCATCTCGCGCAGGGCACTCCGGTCGGACCGGGCGTGGCGCCTCCGGAGGCGCCTCCGGACGGCGTGACGGGTGACGCCCTGGTCATCGCGCCCGGCGGGTCGGCTCGACCGGGCGGCTCGACCGGGCGGCTCGACCGGGCGGCTCGACCGGGCGGCTCGACCGGGTGGCTCGACCGGGCGGCTCAACCGGGCGGGCGGTCGTCCTGCCGCTGACGCGACAGGTACAGCCGCCACACGTCGAGGACGAGCAGCAGCCGCCCGTCGCCGAACAGGGCCACCCCGTCGATCCCCGGCTGGGCGAAGCGCCGGCCGAGCGGGCGCACGACCAGGAGGTCCCGGCGCAGGACGTCGTCGACCAGGCACACGACGGGCGAGGGCGGCCCCTCGGGGTCGGCCGCGACGGGGGGCTCGAGGACCACGGCGAAGCGGTCACGCATGCGCCGCTCGCGCTCGACGCCCGAGGCGTGTCCCGCGGCCGTGGCGACGCTCGACGGGGGCCTCCGTCGCTCGAGCCAGGCGGCCCCGGCGTCGACGAGGTCCGAGAGACGCACCCAGGGCAGGTCCCGCTGCAGGGCGACCGTCGCCTCCTCGACGCCGACCACCGCCCCCAGGGGCAGGGCGTAGCGCTCCGTGCCGCAGCGGACGAGCAGGACCCGCGCCGTGGCCACCGCCGGCGGGAGGACGAGCCGGGCCAACGTGCCGTGCCCGGGCGTGCTCCGGTAGACCAGGCGCCCGCGCAGGGCCCGCACGCGCTCGACGACGCTCGTGAGCCCGACGCCGCGGCCGGCGTCGTCGGTCACGGCCGGGGACGTGCTCGCGCCGGCGGCGAGCGTGAGCGCCAACCCGCGCTCCTGCTCGTCGCGGAGGAGGACCAGCCCGCGCTCCTCGGCGCGGCGACCGAGCAGCGGCTCGTCGAGGCCGCGGCCGTCGTCCTCGACCTCGATCACGACGCCCGCCGGGGTGGCGCGGGCGGCCAGGCGGACGCGCGCCCGCTCCGGCTTGCCGGCCGCCCGGCGCGCCGCACGCGGCTCGACGCCGTGGACCAGCGCGTTGCGCACGAGGTGCAGGACGGGGTCGACCAGCCGGTCGGCGACGCCCTTGTCGATCTCGGTCGCGGACCCCTCCACCTCGAGGTCGACGGCGACCTCCGGGTGGCGCGACAGGAACTCGCGGACGGTCACGCGGGCGAGCGCGAGCAGGCCGCGGACGGAGACGAGGCGCGCCCGCAGCACCGCCTCCTGCGTCGACCGGGCCAGGTGGTCGACCTCGCGCTCGAGCTCGGCTGCGTGCCGGGTGAGGCGGCGCAGGCCCAGGCGCGCCTCCACGGGCGCGTCGGCCGAGAGCTGCTGCGCTAGCTTGGCCAGCGAGCGGGCGCGTGACTTCGTGGACACGAGCTCCTCGGAGAGGCGGAGGAGGCGGTCGAGGCGGCGGCGCGGCACGCGGACGAAGCCCTCGTCTTCGCGGCGGCCCCCGCGCGCCGGGACGACCCCCAGCACCCCGCGCAGCGCCCGGCCGTCGGGGTCCTGGGGCCGCGCGTCCAGGATCGCGCCGCCGGTGGCGATCCGCTCGAGCGCCTGCAGGAGGTCGCCCGGCCGGTCGACGTCGGGCCAGGGGAGCTCGACGGTCTGGGCGGCGCGCTCCTCCTCCGGTCGCGGCCCCAGGCTCGACCAGAGCGCCTCGACCGTGCCCAGGACCTCGGGCGAGAGCGGCACGTCGAGGCGGTCGTCGCGCACGGCCCGCTGCAGGAGCTCGACCGCGGCCCGGGCGGCGTGCGTCGCCGCATCGGTCGGGGTGCGCTCGGCCAGGAAGCTGGCCAGGGCGAGCCCGAGCGAGCACACCGCGCCCTGGCCGAGCAAGCCCGACGCGGCGGCGAGCGCCTCGAGCTCGCGGGCCTGCGCGGCGCGGGCCCGCCAGCGGTCGCGGCCGCGCTGGACGGCGAGCACCTGCTCCTCGACCGTGACGAGCGCGGGCTCCTTCAGCCGGCGTAGCCGCCGCAGGAGCGCGCGGCGCGCCCAGGGCACTCCGGGAGCCAGCGGCGCGGACGGCTGCACCGGGCGCTCGAGGGCCGCGGTCGCCTGCCGGGCGGCCGACGACGCGCCCGTCGCGCCGCCGATGAGGCCGCGCGCGGCGTCGATCGCCGAGAGGAGCTGTGACCGGCGCGCGAGGTCCTGCGGCGCGAAGCTGACGAGGGCCCCCTCGACGCTGCGGGCCAGGTCGCGCAACGGGTGCGCCGCCATGGCCACGGCGAGCCCCTTGAGCGTATGCGACAGGCGGAGCGCCTCGGCGACGGCCTCCGCCGTGCCGGCGGCTAGGAGGACCTCGAGGCGGTCGGCGATCCCCTCCGCCTCCTGACGGAAGATCTCGACCAGGCCGGGCTCCTCGGCCAGGGTGGCCTCCGGCGGCGGGGCGCCCTCGGGGGCGTCGCTCACGGCCTCAGCCCGGGGCCGGCGCGGCGGACCCGGCGGGCGCGAGCGGCGTCCGCGTGGAGAGCATCCACACGCCGGTCACGACCGACGAGAGGGTCAAGAGCAGGAAGACCAGCGCCAGCCGGCTGTGCGTCTCGCGGCGCATGCGCCCACGCCAGTGCTGCACCCCGGTGATCAGCGGGACCAGCAGGAACCCGGCCGTGGTGAACGCCAGGCCCAGGTGAACGCGCTTGGGCGTCTCGGCGAACGTGAAGCGGCGCCCGAGCTGCTCGGCGAAGTAGAGCGTGACGAGCAGCAGGGCCACGAACCCGACGACGGCCTTGATGTGCCCGCGAGCGTCGTGCCGGTGGGCGAGCACCAGCGCCACGACCAGGAGCACGACCGTCACGCCGAGCGCAGCGAAGAAGAGCGTGAAGAGGGTCGCGTCGCTCATGCCGGGAGTGTAACCGCCGCCGTCACGGTTCTGCCGGGACGCGTGCGCCTCGCGCCGAGTGGGAACCGAGGCGCTGGCGACTCGCTTCTAACTTCGATCGAAGCAGTGGAGTGGAGATTCACCTACCAGCCCATGGTTCGCAGCCGCGAGGGAGGCGAGGGCGGTGAGGCCGAGCCGCGCGACGCTGCGCGGCGGGTGACGACCCGCGACGCACAGTCGCCTCGAGCCCGAACGCGCCGCCGCCGGCGCGCGTGTCGCCGCACGCAGCCGTCGAGCACACCGTCAGCCGGCTCGGCCGGTATCTGCCGGCGTTTGCGGACTTCAGCCGGCGGGGGACGAGAGCAGGGCGACCGAGCGCAGGCGCGCGGGGGCGCTGGCGCGCAGGGCCGTCTCGACGCGGAGCGCCAGCCCCGCGGCGTCGAGGCCCGCGTCGCGGAGCTGCAGCGGGCGCGCGCCGTGGTGCACGAACTGGTCGGGCACGCCGGCGATCCGCAGTCGGCCGACGAGGTCCGGCCGGCGGGCGAGCACGGCCTGGGCGCAGGCGGAGCCGAAGCCCCCCTCCTCCGCGTGGTCCTCGACGGTGATCACCACCTCGTGCCGCTCGAGCTGCTGGACGAGCAGCTCGACGTCGATCGGCTTGGCGAACCGCGCGTTGACCACCGAGGTGGCCAGTCCGCGATGCGACAGCAGGTGGGACGCCTCGAGCGCGTGCTGGACCATGGCCCCGTAGGCGAAGAATGCGGCGTCGCCCTCGCCGCCGCGGACGACGCGGCCCTTGCCGAGCTCGATCGGCGGCGCCTCGCGCTCGAGCGGCTCGGGCACGGTATCGCGCGGCCACCGCAGCCCGACGATGCGCTCGCCGCGGAGGGCCCAGCGGAGCATGGCCCGCAGCTCGGGCTCGTCCTGCGGAGAGGCGAGCACGAGGTCCGGGATGCACCGCAGGTAGGCGATGTCGAACAGCCCCTGGTGAGTCACGCCGTCGTCGCCCACGAGCCCCCCGCGGTCCATGGCCAGGACCGCCGGGTTGCCCTGGATCGCGAGGTCGTGCACGACCTGGTCGTAGCCGCGCTGGAGGAACGTCGAGTAGATCGCCAGGACCGGCTTGAGGCCTGCCAGGCGCAGGCCCGACGCGAAGCCCGTGGCGTGCTGCTCGCAGATCCCGACGTCGTAGCAGCGGTCGGGGAACTGCTTGTCGAAGGCGTCGAGGCCGGTGCCGCCCGGCATGGCGGCGGTGATGGCGACGACGCGGGGGTCCTCGCCGGCCGCGTCGATCAGCGCGCGGGAGAACGCCTGCGTCCAGGACGGCCGACGCGGGGCGTTGGGGGCCAACGGCGCCGCCTGGGCGCGGTCGTCGTCGGGCTCGCGCCAGAAGCCCTTGGCCGCGTGCCACGTGATCGGGTCCTCGATCGCCGGCTCCCAGCCGTGGCCCTTGCGCGTGTGGACGTGGAGCAGCGTCGGGCCGCCGCGGCCCTTGACCTGCTCGAGCGCCGCGATCAGCGCCTCCGTGTCGTGGCCGTCGACCGGGCCGACGTAGTCGAGGCCCAGGCGCTCGAAGAAGCCACCCACGTCCAGGCCGGCCAGGTCCGGCGACAGGTCCTGCGGCCCGCGCGGCCGATACGGGTTGGACTCGGGCGTCCCCGTCCCGCGCACGGCGGTGAGCGCCTTGTGCAGCCCTCCGACCGGGTAGGAGATCGACATGCCGTTGTCGTTGAGGACGACGATCATGCGCTCGCCGATCCAGCCGGCGTGGTTGAGCGCCTCGAGCGTCATGCCCGTGACGATCGACGCGTCGCCGACGACCGAGACGACGTGCCGGTCGGCGCCCAGGGCCGCCCGCCCGGAGGCGATGCCGAGGGCGATCGACGTGGCCGTGCCCGCGTGGCCCGCGTAGGCCGTGTCGTGCTCGCTCTCGTCCTTGTGGCAGAAGCCCGACATGCCCTCGTAGGTGCGCAGGGAGTCGAAGACCTCGCCCCGGCCCGTGAGGAGCTTGTGCGGGTAACACTGGTGGCTCACGTCCCAGACGATCTTGTCCAGGGGCGACTCGAACACCGTATGGAGCGCGATCGTCAGCTCGACGACGCCCATGTTCGAACCGAAGTGGCCGCCGTTCCGCGACACGACCCGGCAGATCCGCTCACGGATCTCGCGCGCGAGCTGGACGCGGTCGGCGGGGGACAGTTGCTTGAGGTCGCCCGGGCCGGAGATGCGGCCAAGGACCTTGCTCGAGTCATGCGACATGGGTGGCACTTTCCCCCCAACGAAATTGAGGCGGCGAGTCTAAACACCCTTCCAGGCGATTTACAGAGCTTTCCTCACGCGTGGCGTCATGGGACACATGTACCGTGGCGTGCTGGGACACGCCCCTGGTGCGCACGCGGTGCTCACGTCGGCGACGGGGCCACGTCGGCGCCCCGCTCCGGTCGTGCTAGGGTGGTCCGCAACTCAGGAGGACGAGCCAGGCGATGACCCAGGAGACGTCCGAGGCGAGCCGCTCGTCCTTCGCGCCCGTCGTGGTGCTGCTCCTGCTGATCGGCCTGGGCCTGGGTCTGGCGCTGAGCCGCTGGGTGTGGCCGCGGGTCGATCACCGCGCGCTCACGGCCGAGCTGAGCGACCCCGAGCGCGGGTCGAGCGCCGCGCGCAAGCTCCTCGACGAGGGACCGCGGGCGGTCCCCGCCCTCCTGGAGGCGCTGGGGCAGCCTGCCACACCCGTGCGGGCCGATGTGGTGGAACTGCTCGGGCGGATCCGTGACCCCCGCGCCTTGCCCGCGATCGTCGCCCTCGATGACCCGGATGGCCCGAACGACCCGGAGGTCGCGCACGCCCGGGTGGTCGCCCTGGGGCGCCTCCGAGGTGAAGAGGCGCTCGAGGCGGTCCTCGCGGCCCTGCGAGGCCCCGATACGGCCCTCAAGTTCCCCGCCCTCCACGCGCTCATCGATTGGCGCGAGGTCGAGACGGCGCGCCTCCTGCCGGTGGTCGAACCCTACCTCGCGCACCCCGAGCCCGGCCTTCGCGAGTTCGCGGCGAAGTTCATGGGCGCGCGTCGCCACGAGCCGTCAGTGCCGGCGCTGATCCAGGCCCTTCGCGACGACGACGCGAGCGTGCGCCAGGCGGCCGCCTGGGCCCTGGCCCAGCTCGGAACGCCCGCCGCGACGGCGGCCGTCGACAGCGCCCTCCGCTCGGGGGCCGCCTCGCCGGAGGGGCTGTAGCCGTGCTCGTCCTGGCCGGGGACGTCGGCGGGACCAACGCCCGCCTGGCGCTCGTCGAGGTCGCCGCCGGCCGGGCCGTCCTGCGCGCTCGCGCGCAGGTGGCGGTCGCCGAGCAGGCGGGGCTCGAGGGCCCGGTCTCGTCCTTCCTGGGGGTCCACCTCGGCGGCGCCCCGGCGCCTCGTGCGTGCATCGGCGTCGCGGGGACGATCATCGGCCGGGCGGCGAGCGTCGCCGGCGTCAACATGCCCTGGACCGTCGACGCCGAGGCGCTCGAGCGCGCCTGCGGGCTGCCCCGCGTGGACCTGATCAACGACTTCCACGCGGCGGCGCGCGGCATCGAGCTCCTGGGGCCCGCCGATGTCTTGCCGATCGGCGGCGGTGAGGTCGGCCGGCCCGGTGAGCCCGGCCACCCGCAGGCGATCCTGGGCGCAGGCACCGGCCTGGGGCAGGCCTTCATCCTCCCCCTGCCCGACGGGCGGCGGGTGATCGTCCCGACCGAGGGAGGCCACCGCGACTTCGCTCCTCGCAACCCCCTCGAGGATCGGCTGCTCGCATGGCTCCGTGGCCACTACGGGCGGGTCTCGACCGAGCGGGTCCTCTCCGGCCCGGGCCTCGTGTCCATCTACCGGTTCCTGGTCGACGCCGAGCAGCTCCCCGCCTGCGAGCCGGTCGAGGCCGTCGCGCCGGCCGAGCAGGGCCCCGTGATCACCGCGATGGCCGGCTCGCACCCCGCCTGCATGATCGCGCTCGACGTGTTCGTCGACGTCTACGGCGCCGAGGCCGGCAACGTGGCGCTCACGGTCCTGGCCACCGGCGGCGTGTACCTTGCCGGCGGGATCGCGCCCACGGTGCTCGCCCAGCCGGCGTCGGCCACGCGCTTCCGTCGCACGTTCGAGGACAAGGGGCGCCTGCGCGGGCTCCTCGAGACGATCCCCGTGCGGGTGATCACGAACCCGGACCTGGGCCTCCTTGGCGCCGCCCGCGAAGCCACCCTGGCGTGACCGCGGGGAGCTCCAGGAGACGGCCTGGACGCCCGCCTCGGACGGACAGCGGCCGGGGTCGGCGGATCACACCCCGGCCAGCTCGCCGAGCAGGTGGACGTTCGCCAGGACGACCTTGCGGAACAGCGGCACGTGCAGGCTCTCGTCGGGCCCGTGGGCGCTCGTCTGCGGGTCCATGACGCCGTTCAGGATCAGCGGCGTGTCCGGGAAGTTGCCGGCGAACAGGGTGATGAACGGGATGCTGCCGCCCACGCCGATCCGCACCAGGTCGCGCCCGAACGCCCGGGCGTAGGCCCGCTCGGCCGCCTCGAAGGCGGGGCCCTGCGCGGCGTAGGCCCAGCCCGCCGTCCCGCGCACCTTTCGCACCTCGGCATCGAGGCCGAAGGGCACGAGGTCGACGATCCGCGCCCGCAGGTGCTCGAACACGACGTCCGGCTCCTGCCCGGGCGCCAGCCGCACGGACAGGTGGGCCTTCACCTGCGGCAGGATCACGTTCGCCACGTCCGCGAGCCCGGGCATGCTGGTGCCGACCACGGTGAGGTGCGGCTGGCGCCACATCCACTCGACCCGCGGTCGGTCGCCGGGGGGGAGGCCCGGCACCTCGGGGAGCAGGCCGGCGTTGCGCCGCAGGTCCTCGTCAGACGGCGAGAGGTCGGCGACGCTCGCCCGCCAGGCCGGATCTTGCGCCACGTCGAGGCCGACGACCCGGCCCTGGTCGTCGACGAGCCCGGCGAGGACCTTGCAGAGGCCGATCGCCGGGTCGGGCACGGCGCCGCCCCACAGCCCGCTGTGCACCTTGCCGCGCAGGGCCCGCAGGGTCAGCTCGATGTCGAGGAGGCCGCGCAGCGAGACGGTGAGGCCGGGCGTGTCGGTCGACGGGTTCTCGCAGTCCGTGAGGACCATCACGTCGGCGGCGAACGCCTCGGGGTAGGCCTTCATGAACTCACCCAGATGCGGGCTGCCGATCTCCTCCTCGCCCTCGAGCAGGAAGCGCACGTTGACCGGCGGCCCGCCGAGCGACTGCCAGGCGCGGAACGCCACGAGCTGCGACAGCCAGCCGCCCAGGTCGTCGGCGGCGCCGCGCGCGTAGAGGCGGTCGCCGCGCGGCGTGAGCGCGTGCGGCGGCGAGGCCCACTCGGCCGGATCGGCGGGCTGCTGGTCGAAGTGGCCGTAGATGAGCACCGTGGGCGCGCCCGGGCGACCGAGCCAGCTCCCCTTCACGCACGGCAAGGCGTTGGGCAGCTCGAGGACGGCCACGTCCTCGAGCCCCGCCGCGCGCAGGTCGTCGGCGGCGACGGCGGCCATGCGGCGCACGTCGGGCCCGCGCTGCGGGTCGCGCGACAGGGCCGGGATCGCCGCGTAGTCGGCGAGGCGCCGCAGCGCCTCGGGGATCAGCGCCTCCGCGCGCTCGGCGGCCTGCCCGGCCAGGTCGGTGGTCGTCTCGCCCATCCTCGCCACTCCTCCGCTCCAGGCGGTCGAGCGACGGAGTATACGCGCCGTCCCGGGGCCGGGGGACGAGGGCGTCGAGTTGTCAAAGACCGGGCCTGCAGGTCGTGCGAACAAAAGCCTAACGTGCGCCACCGACAACTCCGGGATGGTCCGTATCTGGACGCCGCAACGTGTTTTCGGGTCCACACTTGGACTGCGACGCACCCTTCCCTGATCCCGGCGATCGACCCGCGCCGCGCGACCGACGCGGACGTCGCCGGGAGGTTTGCGTCCGGCGCCCCGCTTGCGATCACCTCGGCCGAGGTGACCCATGCGCCCGACGACGATGCCGCTCGCGCTCCTCGCGCTCCTGTGCCTGACCTCCCCGGCGCTCGCGGACCCGCCCTTTCGCGGGCCCGAGGTGCACGCCGGCGGCTGGGCCGTGACGCGCGCCTGGTCCGACCCCGCCGCCGGGCCGGGTGACCGCTCGCAGGGCTCGCTCGCCTACGCCTTCCGCACCTGGGCGCTCGAGCGGGCGCGCGAGCACGAGGCCGCCCGCACGCGCCTCGACTGCGCGGACCTCGCGATCGACCTCGTGATCGAGTACGCCGCCCTCCACGGCCTTCCCGTCGAGTGGCGCGTGTGGTACCCGCCGGAGCGCCGCTTCGTGACGGTCAAGAACACCGACCGGCAGTTCGACTCGCCGGAGGCCTTCTCGGACTGGTCGAAGTACTACCTGGGCGCCCTGAACCTCGCCGACAACACGGTGGCGATCTCCTACGACGAGTGGGCCGGCGGCGACGTCGTGCTCATGAACTGGAACCAGACCGACGTCGAGCCGAACTTCCCCGGCCGCGTCGTCTGGCACACCTACCTGATCGGCGTTCCCGACGAGCTGATCTTCTACGGCAACATGAACGACGGCGCGCCGCTGCCGGTCGTCAGCACGGGCGACGCCCACACGCGCGAGCGCGTGCGCAGCCACCCCGACCGGCACGGGCTCTCGCCGCGCCGCTTCGCCTTCATGGCGCGCGCGGTGCGCGGGCCCGAGGTCGGGGTCGAGGAGGTCGTCGTGCAGGCCTCGCTCCTCAACCTGCGCGAGGCGCCGAGCACGAGCGCGCCGATCGTCACCCGCGCCCGCTCGGGCGAGCGGCACGAGGTCGTCCTCCGCCAGGGCCTCTGGGTCCAGCTGCGCTTGGCCGACGGCGCCCTCGTCTGGGGCCACTCCGCCTACCTGCGGCCGGAGACGCGCTGGACGCCGGCCCCGCCCGTCACGGCCGTGACCCCGCCGCCCGCGCCCGCGACGCCCGGGCTGGTCTCGGCGCTGCCCGGGTCGTGAGGTCTACGACACGCGCGCGCCGTCCGGCACGCCCCGCTCCGGCTGCAGCAGCACGGCGACGTCACCCACGTCGTTGGCCGCCAGGACCATGCCCTGCGAGACGACGCCGCGGATCTTCTTCGGCTCGAGGTTGGCGAGGTAGACCACCTGCCGGCCGACCAGCGCCTCGGGCGGGTACCAGGCGCGGATCCCGGAGAGGACCGTGCGCCGCTCGCCCCCGGCGAGCTCGAGCTCGAGCCGCAGCAGCTTGTCGGCCTTCGGCACCGCCTCGGCGCTCACGACCTTCGCCACGCGCAGGTCGAGGGCGGCGAACGCGTCGAAGGAGATCGGCGGCTTGCCGGCCGCCGCGGGCGCCTCGGCCTTCGCCGGCGCGGCCGGCGGCGCCGCCGCCTTCTCCGGCGGCGGCGTCGCCCCGGCGCGCAGGCGCGCGACCTCGGCCTCGACGGTCTTGTCCTCGACCCGCTGGAACAGGTGCTGGTCGAGGGCGCCGATCGCCCGGCCGGCGGGGTCGGCGGGCTCGGCCGCGTCCTGCCAGCGCCGGCGCGTCGGGTCGCCCTCGAGGCCGAGCTGGGCCCACAGGCGCGTGGCGGTCCCCGGGACGAACGGGAACAGCAACACCGCCAGCCCCTCGAGCAGGCGCACGGCGACGTTGATCGTCGTCGCCGCGGCCGCCGGGTCGGTGTTGATGAGCTTGAACGGCTGGCGCTCCTCGATGAGCTTGTTGGCCGCGTAGCCCACCTCGAGGACCCTCTCGGCCGCGCCGCGCGTCGAGTAGCGGTCGAGCTCGGCGGCCGCCGCGGCGACGCCGGCGCGCAGGGCCTCGAGCGCCCGACGCTCCGGCTCGCCCGGGTCCGCCTGCGCCGCCGGGACGGCGCCCTGGTGGCGCGCCTGGACGAACTTCAGCACCCGGCTGGCGAAGTTGCCGAACGTCCCCAGGAGCTCCGCGTTGACGCGCGTCTGGAAGTCCTTGTAGGTGAAGTCCGAGTCGCGCGTCTCGGGCGCCGAGCGGGTCAGCGTCCAGCGCAGCGTGTCGGCCGGGAAGCGGTCGACGAAGTCGTCGATCGCGATGAACCAGCCGCCCGACGTGCTGAACTTCTGTCCCTCGAGGTTGAGGAACTCGTTGGCCGGCACGTCCGGCAGCACGTAGCCCTCGCGCTGCCCCAGCAGCATGCTGGGGAAGATCACGGCGTGGAAGGCGATGTTGTCCTTGCCGATGAAGTGGACGAGCTGCGTGCCCGGGTCCTTCCACCAGCGCTCCCACTCGTCGTCCGGCTTGCCCTGCTGCGCGGCCCACTCGCGCGTCGACGAGATGTAGCCGATCGGGGCGTCGAACCACACGTAGAAGACGCGGTCCTTCGCCTCCTCGAGCGGGACGGGGACGCCCCACTGCAGGTCGCGCGTGATCGGTCGCGGCTTGAGGTCGGCGAGGTACTTCTTCACCTCGCCCACGACGTTGGGCTTCCACGCGGGGAAGCGCGCCTCGAGCCAGGCCTCGAGCTCCGGCCGCAAGGCCGGGAGGTCGAGGTACCAGTGCTTCGACGGCCGCTTGCTCGCGTTCGTCCCGCACGTCTTGCAGCGCGGGGCCTTCAGCTCCGTGGCGTCGAAGGCGGCCGCGCAGCGCGGGCACTCGTCGCCGCGGGCCGCGTCGAAGTCGCACTTGGGGCACGTGCCGACGACGAAGCGGTCGGGGAGCTCGCGCTTGCACACCTCGCAGTAGACCTGGTCGTCGACCCGGGTGGTGATCGCGCCGCGTTCGACGAGGCGCCGGAAGAAGTGCTGCGTGAGCTCGTAGTGCACCGGGCGCGACGTGCGCGAGAAGTGGTCGAACGCGATGTCCACGCGCTCGAAGCTCTGCTTGATCGCCTGGTGCCAGCGGTCGGTGTAGTCGCGCGGGTGAGCGCCCTCCTTCTCGGCGTTGACGAGGATCGGGGCCCCGTGCTCGTCGGTCCCGCACACGAACAGGACCTCGGCCCCGGTGAGGCGCTTGTAGCGGACGAAGATATCGGCGTTGAGGTAGGCGCCCGCCAGGTGCCCGAAGTGGATCGGGCCGTTGGCGTAGGGCAGCGCGCTCGTGACGAGGTAGCGGGCCGGCATGGGGGACTCCCTGAGGCGCGACGAGGGCGGAGCTCGACTTTGAAGGGGGCACCGTGCCCGTGCGACCCACCTCGTTGGCGGTCATGTCGGGCGGCGCGAGGGGGTATTCTAACCGCCTCGCGCGGCTGGCCGTCGGGCCGGCAGCGCGCCGGGGACGCGGCGTCAGGGGCGCCGTGGTGGGGGGGCGGTTGCGCGGGAGGCGGGCGGTCGCGCGCTCGGGCCAGGGAGGCGTCGCCCTCGGGTGCGCCCTCGTGGGCGCCCTCGTGGGCGTCCTCGGCGACGCCGCGCGCGCGCCGGCGCAGGACGAGATCGACCGCCAGGACCTCCCCGAGCGCCCCGACACCTTCTCGCGCCCGCGCCCGGCCGACGTGGCGCCGGTGCGCAGCGAGTCCTCGGGGCAGCCCGTGCCCGACCAGGGGGCGCGGCGCGACCCGCGGTTCATCCCCGAGGCCCCAGGGTTCGATCTCCGCGAGCTGCCGGGCGACGCGCTCCCGCCTGCGCCCGCCGCGCCGTCCTCGTTCTGGGATGACATCAAGCTCAAGCACCGCGGGCGCGTGCGCCTGGGCGCGGGCCACGACACGAACGTCTTCCGCTCCGCGCGCCGGCGCACGGGCGACGGCTTCGGCACGTCCGACGCCAAGGTCGAGCTGCTGGCCACCTTCCCGCAGGGCGCGCAGGTGTTCGCCGAGCTGGGCGGCCAGACGCTCATGTACCTCGAGCGCGAGCAGGCCAACGAGCACTTCGCCTCGGCCTTCGTCGAGGTGTTCCAGCCCACGACCTGGTTCGACTTCGGCCTGCAGAACGCGTTCGAGTTCTCCCGCCAGAACCTGCTCGACGACAACGGCGACCTGTTCCCGCGCGGGCGCTTCGGCTCGCTCGACGAGGAGGTGCGCGCCTACGTGATCGCCCGGCCGCACGCCGACATCGCCCTCGAGGCGGGCGCGGCCTACCGCTGGAAGGACTACGACGAGAACCGCGGCGTCGACTCGCTCGACTACGAGGAGGTGCGCCTCGATGCCTCCGTGTCGTGGCGCGTGAGCCGCGACCCGCGCACGCGGCTCAAGCTGAAGTACCGCTTCCGGCGCCGCGACTACCGCGAGTTCCGCGCCCGCGCGCGCGACGGGACGATCGGCGAGGACGAGCCGCACCTCGACCTCCACCGCCACCAGCTCAACCTGACCTACTTCCAGGACCTGCGCCTCGGCGGCCACCAGCTCCGGATCGTGGGCGGCCTGGGCCTGGCCTACAACCGCGACCTCCACCGCAACGACCGCAGCTACCGCGAGGGGTCGACGTCGCTGCAGCTCGAGTGGTGGCCGCTCCCCGAGTGGACGCGCCTCGAGACGCGCGTCCGGGCCCTCGGCCGCGACTTCCTCGTCCGCCAGCCGCCCAACCGCGGCGGCCGGCTGCACCACCGCCTCGTGGACGTGTCGCTCGGGGCCTGGCAGCGCCTGCACCAGGACTGGCCCGTCGCGCTCTACGGGAGCGTCTCGTTCACCGGCTGGCGCTCGGGCGACCCGCTCGAGGCCTACCAGCGCTTCCTCTTCGAGGCCGGGGTCGAGGTCTCGTGGTAGCGGCTACACCTGGAGGTCTTCGGAGTCGAACTCCTCGCGCGAGCTCGTCGGGTCGTCGTCCGCGGGTGGCGGCGCGGGCGCGGGCGAGGGCTTCCGCTGCTTGGTCGTGCGGGTGATCCCGGCCTTGCTCATGCGGGTCCACAGCGTCTCGGCCGAGTAGAACTGCAGCTCCGACAGGCTGCCGCCGAGCCTCACCACCTGCCGGTCGCGCAGGAGCAGCGGGCGCAGCGGGGTGAGGCGCTCGTTGTCGACCGTCGTGCCGAAGTTCGTCCGCTCCTCCTCGGTCACGGTCCAGCCGCGGAAGCCCGGGTGGTAGGCCACGACGACGTGGATCGGGTCGAGCGTCTGGTCGAGCTCGAACGAGAAGTCGCAGTCCTCCTCGGCGCCCGCCGTGATCCTGAAGCCCTCCTGCGCCGGCAGGAACAGGATCAGGGGCGGGGTGGCCCGGAAGCGCCCGAGGAGGAAGGCCCCCGGGAAGCGCTCCAGGAACACGTTCTTGTCGGTCTTGGCGTGCTCGCGGAAGAAGTCCGTGAGCTGAGTGGGCTCCCCCATGTGCTTCCCCGCCCGTCTTGTTGACCCCAACGGGACTCGAACCCGCGTCGCGGCCTTGAAAGGGCCGTGTCCTAACCGCTAGACGATGGGGCCTCCGACCCGGCGCGGCGAGGGGCGCGGTCGGCCCGCTCGACCCGACGGGGTCGACCACACCATACCTCACGGCGGTCCCGCGCGCCGGTCGGCGCCTTGTCGCGGGTCCTTCGGGGCCCAGAGGTCGCAGGGACCGGGCATACTGGGCCCACCGGGGAGGGGGGCCCGCCGGCATGGCGTTCGACGCGCATCTGGGAGCCGGCGCGGCCCGCGCCGTGGCCCCGCCCCCGCCGGCGGCGCCCGCGCGGGTCCTCGACGTGGCGATCGCCGGCACGCGCGGGGTCCCCGCCTCCTACGGCGGGTTCGAGACGTTCGCCGAGGAGCTGGGCCGTCGCCTGGCCGCCCGCGGGCACCGGGTCACCGTCTACGGGCGCGTGCCCTACGTGGGCGCGGCGCGGCGCGTCCACGACGGGGTCCACGTCGTCCCGGTCGCCTCACCGCGGGGCAAGCACCTCGAGACGCCGCTGCACACGCTGCTCACCGCCCGCGTCGCCGCCCGTGCGGGCCACGACGTCGTCGTCCTGTGCAACGCCGCCAACGCGTTCGCCGTGCCGCTCCTGCGCCGCGGCGGGGCCAAGGTGGTCGTCAACGTCGACGGGCTCGACCGGCTGCGCCGCAAGTGGGGCCCGCTGGGGCGCCTGTGGTACGAGGTCGGCGAGCGGCTGGCCCTGCTCCTGCCCGACCGCGCCCTGGCCGACGCCGAGGTGATCGCGCAGGCCTACGCGCGGCGCCACGGGCGCGCCTTGCCGGTGATCCCCTACGGCGGCGACCGGGCCGGCCCGCGTGACGTCGACGCGGCCGACCTCGCTCCGTTCGGGCTCGAGGCGGGGCGCTACGTGCTGGCGGTCGGCCGGCTCGAGCCGGAGAACAACGCCCTGCTCCTGGCCGAGGCGTGGACGGCCGCGGGCGTCACGACGCCGCTGGCGATCGTGGGCGACGCGCCCTACGCCGACGGCTTCAAGCGGCGGCTGCGCGCCGCCGCCGGCCCCCACGTGCGCCTGCTCGGCGGCGTCTACGGCCGGCCCTACCTCTCGCTCCAGGCGCACGCGGCCTGCTACGTCGCCGCGGGCGAGGTCGGCGGCACGCACCCGGCGCTGCTCGAGGCCATGGCGCTCGGCGGGGCGGTCGTCGCCAACGACGTCCCCGAGCACCGCGAGGTCCTGGGCGACGCCGGGCTCTACTACACGTCGGGCGCCACGTTCGTGGCCGCCGCCCGGCGGCTCCTCGACGACGCCGCGCTGGCGGCCGCCCTGCGCGCTCGCGCCCGCGCGCGGGTCGAGGCGCGCTATCGCTGGGACGCCGTGACGGACGCCTACGAGGCCCTGTTCCTGGAGCTCGTCGGCTCGTAGAAGGGACCGCGTGAGCCAACCCCTCCTCGTCTCCTGCCCGGGGTGCGACACCCAGTACGACGTGAGCCGCCGCGCGCCCGGCAAGCGCATGCGCTGCCCGCGCTGCCGCGGCGTCGTCGTCGTGCCCGAGCGCCAGCCCGATGCGCCGCCCGCCCAGCTGCAGGTCACGGCCAGCAGCCGCCTGCGCCGCGCCCGCGGCCCGGCCTGCGCGGCGCACCCGCGGCGCACGGCCGAGGGGCGCTGCGCCGGCTGCGGCGCGCACGCCTGCCAGGCCTGCTGGGCGCCCGCGCCCGTCGACCACTTCTGCGCCCGCTGCGCCGCGGAGCGCCAGCTCGGCGGCGCGCTGCCGATCGACTTCGGCCTCCTGGCCACCCCGCGGCTGGCGACGGCGGCCATGCTCGCCAGCCTGGGCCGCCTCGTCGGCTGGACCGCGTTCTCGGTCCTGGCGACCTTCACGGTCTTCGCCCTGCCGATCGTCCTCTCCTTCTTCGCGTTCAAGCTCACGTACGAGGGCGAGCCCACGTGGCTCACCGACCTGCTCGCGGCCACCTTCTTCGCCTCGAGCGCGGGCATGGTCCTCACCCACTTCCTCTTCCTCGTGCCCTCCGGCTGCGCCGTGTTCCTCGACCACGCGATCCGCGGCCGGCGCCCGCCCCTGGGGGCCGCCTTCCGCGAGGCCTGGTGGCGCTTCCTCGGCAGCGTCCCGCGGCTGTTCGGCGTGCTCGTCGTCGTGGCGCTGCTCTTCCTCCCCTACGCGGTCCTTGTCCTCGGCGCCGCGTGGGTGATCAACCTCGGCGCGGGTCCGATGCCGGCCACCCTCCTGGCGCTGGCCGGGCTCTCGCTCGGGCTCCTGCCGATCTTCACGGTGCTGGGGCTGGCGGTGCCGGTCGTCGTGCTCGAGGAGCGCTCCGCCCACGCGGCGCTGGCGCGCGCCTGGGAGCTGGTGCGCGGACACCTCCTGACCTTCGGGCTGCTCGTCGTCGCCTACTTCGTGGTCGTGGCGGTGGTCGGCGGCGTCCTCGGCCTGCTCGGCGCCCTCACCGGCCTGCAGGTGCCGCTGGGCGTCCTGTCGCAGCTCATCGACGTGCTGCTCTGGCCGTCGCTCCTCGTCGCGGCGTACCACGGGCTGTCCGCCGAGCAGGCCGGGGTCCCGGGCCGCCACTGATCCCCGTCCGTCGAGCCCCGATCAGGACAGGGCCTGGCGGACGGCGCGGATCAGCCCCAGGAGGCCGTCCTCGTCGAGGTCCGGCGCGCCGCGCAGGTAGGCGGTGACGATCGCCCCGGTGGCGCCGATCGCAGCGCCCCCGTCCTCGTTCGAGGAGCGCGGGCTCGCCCCCTGGGCGAGCCGCGCCACCCCCGGGGTCTTCATCAGCTCGGCCAGCCGCTCCTGGTGGTGGTGCGACGGCACGGCGTGGCCGACCTCCCAGTTCTGGATCGAGGTGGCGCTGACGCTCAGGAGCGCCGCCAGGCGAGCGCGCGAGAGCCGCTGCTGCTCGCGCCAGGTGCGGAACTCGAGGGGATCGACCAGCTCCCACTTGCCGGGCTTGCGCCCCCCCCGCCGGCCGGGCGGACGGGCCGCCTCGCCGCGACGACGACCTCTCTTCGCCACGTCGCCTCCCTCGTGCTGGTAGGTAGCCTATCAAACGCTGCCACCGTTTTGCACAGGCCTGCATCATGTGTGTCTTCTTATGCGAAACGCGCCGTGGGCGCCGCGGTCCCGGGCCGCCTGCCTGCGGGACGAGGGTGTCCCCGCGTCGCTCCCGGGGCCCGCGGACGCGAGGACGGCACCGGCTTTGCCCCCGGACTGGACGGAGGCCGCCGTGCACGACGACGAGACCACCCGTGTCCCCTCGCTCCTGGCCGTGGGCCTCGGCGAGGTCGCCGGGCTCGTGTTCGTGGTCGGCCAGTGCGTCGTCCTGGGCCCGGTGCTCGTCACCCGCCTGAACGCGAGCATCCTCCTGGGCGATTACGGCATCTCGCCCGACCTGAACCTCTGGGGCGCGGCGACCATGGGGGCGCTGGCGCACGTCGTCCTCGCGGGCCTGTTCGGCGGGCTCTTCGCGGCGCTCCATCGGTCGATGGTCCCCAGGGCCCGGCTGCGGCTCGACGTGCAGGCGGCCACCGGCGCCGTCTACGGCCTGGCGCTGTGGTTCGTGAACGTGCAGCTCGTCGGCCGCGCGGGCTACGAGTGGTTCCTCGAGCTGCCGCAGGCCCTCATGGCCGCGCTGCACGCGCTGACCTTCGGCCTACCGCTCGGCCTGTTCTTCGCGTTCGCCGCCCGGGGCCGCGCCCGGCGGCTCGCCGAGCGGCGCGCCCCGGCGGCGCCGCGTCCCGCTACGCCCACCCTCAGCGGCCGCCGCTGACGTGACTGTCGCCGCCCCCGGGTAGGCTCCGGGCGTGACCTGCGCCGCTCCTCGCCTGGATCCCCTGCCCGCGGTCCGCGCCGCCCTCGACCGGCCGCCCGCGCGCGCGGCCGCGGCGCTGGCGCTCGAGGGGCTGCCTGCCGCCGCCCGCGTCGCCCTGGCGGCGGCGGACGGCGTCGCGGCCCTCCTCGACCACGCGGCCGAGGCGCTGCTCGTCGAGGCGCGGGCCGCCCGCGCCGGCGCCGTCGTCGCGCATCCACCCGACGACCCGCTCGAGCGCCTCCTGGCCGCCGCCCCGCGCGAGGCGGCGCGCGCCCGGGCGCTCGCGGCGTCGGCCGCCGACGCGCCGCTCGACCCGGCCGATCCGTTCCCGCGGACGTTCCCGGCCGCGCCGGTGAAGCGCCGCGGCGCGGTCGACACCGAGGCGGCGCTCGTCGACCTCGTGCTCGACCTCGCCGGGTGGGACGCCCGTCGCGGGGGGGACGCGCTCCTCGAGCCCGCGGCGGGGCGCGGCGCCTTCCTCGCCCGGGCCTGGACCCGCGCCGTCGAGGCCGGGGCGCGCCCCGCCGACCTGGCCCGGCGCCTCGTCGGCGTCGAGGTGCATCCGTTCGCCTGTCGGGCGGCGCGCCTGCGCCTGGCGCTGGCTGCGGCCCGCGCCGGGCGCCCCGGCGCGCCGCTGCCGGTCGTGCACCTCGGCGACGCCCTCGACGACGACGCGCGCTGGGCGGCCGGCGCGTTCGACCTCGTGGTCGGCAACCCGCCCTACGTGCGCGGGGAGCGGCTCCCGGCGGCGCGCCGGGCCGACCTGCGCGCGCGCTGGCCCGACCTCGGCGCCGGCAACGTCGACCTCGCCGCCTACTTCGTCCGCCGCGCGCTCGACTGGCTGCGGCCCGGCGGCCGGCTGGCCTTCGTGCTCACGCAGGGCGTGTGCGACGCGCGGGCGGCCGAGGGCCTGCGCGCGCGCCTGGCGGAGGTCACGCTCGAGCGCCTGGTCGGCTTCGAGTGGGCGCCGCCGCAGTTCCACGACGCGGCGGTGATCCCCTGCGTCCTCGTCGCCCGGCGCGCCCCGCCGCCCCCCGACCACGCGGTCGCGCTCGGCGCCGCGCGCGGCGCGCCCCTGGCGGTCGAGTGGTGCCGGGTCCCCGGGCGCGAGTGGCTGGCGCTCGGGCGCGGCCGCTGGCCGGTCGAGGTCCGCGCGGGCGACCTCGACCTCCTGCGCGCGCTCGAGCGCGCGCCCCGCCCGCTCGTCGCGGGCTACGGCCTGGCGATCCGCACCGGCAAGGCCCCGGCCGGCGCCCTGATCGCCGAGCGCGGGTCGGCCGCGGCCGGCGCGTTCGTCCGCCCGCGTCCGCTCCTCGACGGGCGCGAGGTGCGCGCCTGGACGATCGACTGGGCGGGGCGCGTGATCGATTACCGGCCCGAGGCCATGTCGGACCCCAAGACCGAGGCCTTCTTCGCCGGGCCGAAGGTGGTCCTGGCGCGGATCGCCCTGACCACGCAGGCCGCGGTGGATGACGGCGAGGACGGGCCCTTCTTCGTCCGCAACACGGTCATGGTGGTGCGCGCGCCGGGCACGACCCTCGAGGCCGAGCCGCACGCGCTGTGCGCCGTCCTGAACTCGCTGCCGGTGCGCGCGTACGCCTTCCTGCTCCTGCGCGCCGGGGCGCTGGCAGGCTCGCACCGGGCGACCTTCTACTCGGGGGTGATCAACGCCCTGCCGGTCCCGGCGCTCTCGCCCGCGGACGCGGCCGCCCTGGCAGCCCTCGGGCGCGCGGCCCGCGACCGGGCGCGGGCGGGCGACGCCGCGGGGCTCGCGGCCGCCGAGGCGGCCGTCGACGCGACCGTCGCGCGCGGGTTCGGCCTCGACGAGGCCGCCCTCGACGCGCTGCGCGCCCGCGCGGCGGCCGACCCGCTGGCGGCGGTCCTGCGCCCGCCGCGGGGACGGACGCGGCGGATCGCGGTGCGTGACTGGGCGGCGGGGGCGAGGTACAGGTAGTCGCGAGCTCAGCGTTCGGTCAGGCCTCGCGCGCGCGCGACGACCCGCTCGACCAGCAGGTCGAGGTTGCCCGGGCGCCGGCCGGTGCGCCGGGCGGCGGCGAGGGCCTCGTCCGCCTGGGCGACGCGCCCCTGCGCCGCGAGGACCACGGCGCGGGCGTACGCCTGCTCGGCCGTCGTGGCCGGCGGAAGGGCGACCTCGTCCAGGTCGAGGCGGGGCGCGCCCTGGAGGCCCAGGTCCGCCGCTTGCCCGAGCGTCATCGCCAGCGGCGCGCGCGCCTCCGGGGTGGTGGCCAGGTCGAGCGCGGTGAGGGCCAGGCGCATGGCCCGCGACAGGTCGGCGGTGGCCACGGCCCCGCGCGTGACCGCGGCGTTGAACTGCCGGAGCGTGAAGGCCGTGGCGGCCGCCGCCCGCACTTGCGACTCGGCGGCCGAGGCGCGCGCCAGCGCGTCGGCGAGGAGGCGCTCCGGATCGTCGTCGCCGCCGGACGCGAACCGCACCGACGCGAGCACGAGGGTGCGCTCGGGCGTCGCACCGGGGAGCGCGGCCAGCCTGTCCACCACCGGGGCGAGCGGCGCGTGGCCGGAGCCGACGTGTTCGAGCAGCGCCTCCGCCGCGCGTGCGCGCGCCCCGTCGTCGGGCGGGAGGTCCTGACCGGCGAGGAACGCCTCGACGAGGAGGTCGGTCGCCCCACGGAGCCTCGCGTCGTCCGCCTCCAGGACCACCTCGCTGAGCGCCTTGCGCTGCAGCCGTGCGAGGTCGACGGCGGCCGCGACGATCAGCCGCGCGCGCCAGCGGGGCTGGGCGTCGGCCTCGGAAGCCGCGCGCGCGAGCTCGAGCGCCTGCGCGAGCGACCGGATGCGCTCGTCGGACTCGCCGGACGCGCCCGTCGCGAGGAGGGTCGCGGCCAGGAGCGGTTGGTCGGCGCCCACCTCCTGGCCGATTCCGACACGAAGGCGGGGGTCGTTCACCTCGGCCAGGAGCGTCAGACCTCCGCGGAGGACGGCCGGGAGCCGGCGCTCGCGCGCGAGCGGGCCGAGCGTTCGCCAGCCCGACCGCCCGTAGGGCGAGTCGACGACCCCGTGGAGCACCTCGACGCGGTCCAGGGCCAGCGCGCAGAGCGGTGAGAGCACGAGGGCGATCCGGCTCGCGTGCGGCGAGCGCGCCACCTGCTCGAGCGCGGCGCCCAGCCCCTGCGGCGCCGCCGGGATGTCGAGGGGCAGGGTCACCTCCGAGGCGACGAGCCACTCGACGAGCGCGTCGGTCTCGGCGACGAGCGCCGCCAGGGCGGCGTCCGCGGGCTCCCCCGCCGCGAGGCGGGCGCGCGCCGCCGCCCGGTCGCCTCGCGCCAGGAGGGCGACGCCCGCGAGGGTCGCCAGGGGGCGGCAGCCCGGCCGCGCGTCGGCCGCGCGCGCGAGGTCCTCCGCCGGCTCGTCGTTCCCGAGCCGCAGCGCCTCGCGGGCCGCGCG
>JAHBXY010000040.1 GCA_019636275.1 Planctomycetota bacterium
GCGGGCGGCGGGGCTGCCTCACCCCGGCGGCGTGGGCCACTGGTCGTTCCTGGCCGCGAGCGGCCGCCAGGCGCTCGAGGAGCAGGCGGCGGCCGGCGACCCGGCGGGGTTCGTCGAGGCGCCGCTGACGACCGCCGACCACATGGAGGTCGGGCTCCTCGTGACGCGCGGGCGGGTCCCGCCGCCGGCGCGGCCGGCGGACGAGGTCCTCGTGGTGATCGAGCTCGACGGCGTCGAGCTCCAGGGCGACCGCCCCTGCGGCGCGCTGACGGTCGAGGGGCGCTCGCGGCCGATCGCCCCCGGGACGATCGCCGTCCTGCCGGCCGGCGCGCGCGGGGCGCTCGAGCTGGCCCCGGCCGCGCGCGGCGGGACGCTCTACGTGCTCGTCGTGCGGGCGGTCGGCGCCGCGCCGGCGGGGGCCGCCGGTCGGGCGTGGCTCTCGGACGTCGGCGCGCTCGACCTCGAGGCGGCCCCGCGCGACCCGCCCACGGCCGAGCCGTCGCTCGTGCGCGTGGCCGGGCTCGGCGACCGGCTCGGCGTCCACGTGCTGGCCCTCACGCGGCACCAGACGACGGACGCGGCCCGGCGCCAGGTCGTGGTCGAGCAGCTCGTGCCCACGCAGGCGCGCCCGCGCCACGATGAGGCGCTCCTGGTCCTCACGGGCGAGGGCAGCGTGGGGCTGGGCGACGGCGGGCACCGGGTGCAGGCGGGGAGCCTGGTCCTCGTGCCGGCCAGGCTCCCGTTCCACATGACCCACGACTCGCCGCCGCCCGGCCTGAGGGCTCTGGTCGTCAGCGTCCCGGCCCGGGACGGGCTGCCGGTGGAACTTCTGGACATGCCCCCGGGTAAGACACCCGTGCGGCGTGAGGAGCGCCGCGAGGAGTAGGGATGGCCGAGGCCGGGCCCGAGGCGGACCGGGAGCCAGGCGAACCCGGCGCGGAAGGCTCGGAGTCCGCGGCTGAAGTTGACGCTGACGCCGAAGCCCCGGCCCGCGCCGACCCGGCGATCGCCGTCGCTTCGCCCGCGCTGGAAGGCGCCCACGCCGCGACCGCCCACGAGAGCGCCGTCGCGGCCCCGGCCGCGGGAGGCGCACCCGCCCCGGCGGACACTCCCCCGATCGCGGGAGGCGCCGCCGTCTCGGCGGGCCCGGACACGGTGACAGCCCGCGAGCGCGCCGGCGCTCCCCCGATCGCGGGAGGCGCGTCCGTCGCGGACCCGGGCGCGGGAGGGCCGACAGACGGCGAGCGCGCCGACGCTCCGCTCGCGGGAGGCGCACCCGCCTCGCCAGACACGGACGCTCCCCACGAGAGCGCCGACGAGCCGCCGACCGCGGGTCCGGGAGAGGAGATCGTCCAGGAGAGCGCCGACGCCCCGCCGGTGTCCGCGACCCCGCCCGCGCCCTCGCCTGCCGTGGCCACGATGCACGAGCCCGCTCCCACGACGCGGCGCCGTCGCGCTCGCTCGGAGCCCGCGCGCGCGGGGGCGCCGCCGCTCCTGCGCGCCGCGCTCTGGCGCGCGGCGGTCGCCGTCCCGCTCCTCGGCGGCGCCGCCGCGCTGGCCGACGCGTGGGTCCACCGCGAGGTGCTCGGCGTCGATCTGGCGACGGGGCTGCTCCTGGGCCTCCTCGCCGGCGTCCTCGTCGTCGCCGAGCGCGAGGCGGCGGCGGGCCGAGCCCGCACGGCGCTCGTCCGCGCCGCGTCGCTCGCGCTCCTCGGCGTGCTCGTGGCCGCCGTCCAGGCGGGCTACCTGACGCAGGTCCTCGGCGGCGCGCCGCCCGACGCCGCCCTGGCCGCCGTCCACGCCGACGGCTGGCTGGGCGCGCTGGACCCGACGACGCTCCCCGTGCTCGTGGCCCGCGCCTGTCCGTTCGCGGTCGTGGCGGTCGTCCTGGGGCGTGCGCGGCCGGTCGCGCTCGTCGTCGCGCCGATCGTCGCCCTCGCCGCGGCCGCGCTGGTGCTCGTCGCCGGCCTCGGCGCGCTCGATGAGGGCGGCGTCCCGGGCGTCCTGCCGGCCGGGGCGGGCGCCTGGGGGCTGCCGACGGGCGTGCGCGCCTCGGCCGCGGTCGAGGTCGCCCTCCCGCGGGCCGACGCGCCCACGGCCACGCTCGTCGCGACGCTGTGGGCGGCCGGCCTGGACACGATCGCCCTCCTGCTCGCGGCGGCGCTCGGCGATCGGCTCGCGCGCTGGCGCCCGGGGGCCAACCGTCGGTCGCCCCGGCCCCTGCGCTGGAGCGCACGGGCGCTCGCGGCGGCCGCGGTCCTGGCGCTCGCGGCGCTCGCCGTGCTCGGACGGCAGGCCCCGCCGGCGTGGTTGGTGACGACCCTCGTCGACGCCGCGGCCGACCCGCTGCGCCGAGCGCCCGCGACGCGGCTCCTCGCGCGCCTCGAGGGCGCCGGCGAGGAGTACGTGGCTCCGCTGGCCGGGATCGCGGTGGGCGACCCCGAGCCGAAGCAGCGGGGCAGGGCGCTGACGCTCCTCGCGCGCCTGCGCCCGTCAGGGCGCCCCGAGGCGCTGCAGGCGGTCCTCGCCAACCTGGGGCCCGGGACCGAGCCGAGCGTCCGGATCGCCGCGCTCGAGGTCGCGGCCGCCCTGGGGCCGAACGCCGCCCCGCTCCAGCCGGACCTGCTCCGGGAGTGGCTGCGGAGCGTCCCCTCGGACGGCCGCGACCACGACCTCCTTCCTTGGGCCGAGCGCGCGCTCGAGGCCGCCGGCGCGCCGGCGCCGACGGACCTCGCGACGCACCTCGAGGACCTCGACCGCGAGGTCGCCCTCGGCGCCGCGCTGGCGCTCGCGCGGCTCGGCGTCCCCGACGAGACGGAGGCGGCCCTCCGGAAGGCCTTTCCGCGCCTGCTCGAGGGGGGCATCTACGTCTTTCGCCGAGGTGACAAAGGGTTGCGGCGCGGTGTCGACGAGCTCGCGGCCCTCGTCGTCGGCGCCGGCAAGGGTCTCCCGCTGCTCCTCGACGTCCTCGAGGCGGACGCGCCCCGACTCCAGGCGCGGCTCCACGTGCTCTGGCCCCGGGCGCTGCTCGACGCGCTCGGCGCCGCGCCGGCGGGGCCGGAGCTGACGCGCGCGCTGCGTGCGGCGATGGACCACGAGGACTGGGCTGTGCGCGTCGCCGCCGCCCGCGCCCTCGCCGTCGATCGCCCCGGGGGGCCGCTGCCCGACGCCGTCCCGGCGCTGCTGTCGCTCCTGGGCGACCAGGCGCTCGTCCGCAAGGCGGCCGTCGCCGCCCTCGGGGGCCATCCGGCCGCCGAGGTCGTGCCGCCCCTCGTCCGACGCCTCGAGGCCGACCTCGACGACGAGCCCGCCTGGCAGGCGCTCCTGACCCTGCCGCACCCGACCGACGCCGCCCGCGACGCGCTGCTCCTCGCCGCGCGCGAGGGATCGCCAAGGACGCGCGGGCGCGCGGCGCGCGTCCTCGGCCGCCTCGCGGCGCCCGACCGCCTGGACGTGCTCCTCGACCTCCTGGCCGCGGGCGACCCGGACGCCGCCGCCGAGGCGGCGACCGCGCTCCGGGCCGACGCGGCCGCCGATCACCGCGCGCGCGCGGGCCTGCTCGCCGCGCTCGACGCCGCGGCGCCGCAGGTCGCGGTGGCCGCCGGCCTGTCGCTGGCCCTCACCCTCCCGCTCGATGACCTCGACCGCAGCCCCGACCTCCCCCGGATCGTCGAGCGCGTGCGCGACGCCGTCCCGCGCGACGACGGCTTCGCGGCGATCGTCCGCCTCGGCCCCCGCGCCGCCGCGGCCGTGCCCGCCCTCGGCCACGCGATCGTCCGCGCGCAGGACGTCCACGAGGCGCTCGACGCCCTCGAGGCGGTCGGCCTCGACGCGCCGGACGCGGTGGCCGCCCTCGGGCAAGCCGCGCGCAACGACCTGGTCCGTGCCGCCGACCGCCGCCGGGCCCTGGCGCTCCTCGTCTCGGTCGGCCCGGCCGCCGCCGAGGTGGTCCACGACGTCCTCGAGGCCCTCGTCGACCCGATCGACGACCTCCGCGCGGAGGCCCGGCGCGTCCTCGCCCGGATCGACCCGGCGGCCGTGCAGGCCGCCCGCGACGACCTCGCCGAGCGCCTCGCGCGCGAGCCCGACCGCCGCGCCCGCTGGCGCCTCGAGGCCATCCTCCGCGCGCTCGACGTGCCCGCCCGCGGGGGCGACAAGTAGGGCCTGTTTCAAACACACAACTTGTGATCGACACGCCGAACCCGAGTGGAATGGAACCACACGCGAGGCGAGGGCGCAGCCGTCGAGCACTCCTCAGCTCAGTGGAGGGCTTCTTCCAGCTCGCTCGTCTCGTCCTGCGAGCCGAAGTCGAGCCCGCGCATCGAGTCGTCGCCCGTGAGCGGCGCCACGGCCTCGTCGAAGAACCGCGCCCCGACCAGCTCCGCCGGCGTGCGCGCCTCGATCCGGGCCTTCAAGGCGGCCGCCTCCTGGCCGAGCGCCTGGATCGCCTCGTGGCTCGTCGGCTGCCCGGGCGGCGGGGGGTGCTGGCTCGCGGCAACGGCGCGCCCCAGCGCCTCGGCCGCCTCGGCCTTGAAGCCGTTCTGGGCGAACGAGCGCGCGGCCAGCATGAACGCCTCGATCGGCCCGCGCGCGAACACGCGCCACAGGTGCGACGTGACCCCCTCGGGGTAGGCGTCGCGCAGGGTCCGCTCGCCGAACAGGCACAGCGAGCGCAGGTAGACCGGGTCCCGCGAGTGGGCGCGCAGGACGCCCTCGAGCGAGAGCTGGGCCTTCCTGAACAGCTCGTGGAGCTGGTTCACGCGCCGCGGGAAGTCCTCGTGGACCTCGTCGAGCAGGCTCTCGTACTCCTCGAGCTCGTTCTCGCGCCGGTAGTCCTCGGCGAAGGTCGAGACCTTGTACTGCTCCTCGCGGAGGATCGACAGCTCGTGGAAGATCTCGCTGATGTGCCGGTCGAACTTGTGCGTCCGGCCGCGGCTGCGGAACAGCGAGTGCGAGATCCACTTGGCGCGGTGCAGCGGCCCGTTGCGCAGCCCGCCGAGGCGCGTGAAGTCGAGCAGCTTGCTCACCTCGGTCGCGTCGAGGCGCAGCCGCCGGCGGTCGACCGAGCGCTCCTCGGCGTGCGCCAGGACGCGGGTCTCGTAGAGGACGTAGACCTCGTGGAACTCGCGCTTGGCCTCGTAGAAGGCCTCGACGAGGTCCCAGATCGTGGCCCCGAAGACGCGGCGGCGCTTCATCGCGACCCCTGCTGCGCGCTCGACCGGAGGAGCTCCGCGAAGCGCGCCTGCGCCTCGGACGGCGCGCCCGGCAGGACGCCCTGCAGCCCGCGCAGGGCGTCGGCCAGGCCCCCGGGCTCGGCGACGCGCAGCCTGTCGAGCACCTCGAACGCCACCGTCCAGCCCTCCGCGCGCTCGCCTGCATCGTCGCTCTTGAGGCTGTCGTTGACGAGGGACAGCGCCTCCTTCGGCTGCGGCTGCGCGAGGCGCACCAGGGCCCGGGCCTTGCCGAGGCGCAGCCCGCGGGCGTCGCGCGTGGCGGGCGCGCTCAGGTTGAGCCCGCGGATCACGGCGTCGAAGTCGCTCAGCGCCGCCTGCGGGTCGGTGTCGAGCTGCCCCAGGGCCCGGTGGCGGAGGAGCGCGAAGTAGCGGTCCCGGCTCGCCTGCTGCACCCCCGTGAGCGCGTCGGGCGCGGGCAGCCCGTTGTCGCCCGTGAGGAAGGGCACGGCGGCCGACGGCTCCTTGCGGGCGGCGCGCAGGGCCTCGACCAGCATGTCGAGCCCGACGAAGTTGTCGCGGAAGCCGGCCGGGCGCGTGGCCAGCTCCTCGAGGCGCTGCCGCGCCTTGCGCCGCAGCGCGTCGTCCGCGTCGTCCAGGAACGGGACCAGGAGCGCCATGGCCTCCTGCACCAGCTCGGGCCGGTCGAGCCCCTGCTGGCCGATCGCGTCGAGGATCGCGCGCCGCACGTGCACGGCCGTCTCCTCGCGCAGCCGGGCCCGCAGCGCCGGGAACGAGGCGGGCGCGTGCGCCATGGACCCCAGGGCCGAGGTGGCGAAGAAGCGCACGTTCGGGTCGTCGTGGCGCGCCAGCTCGTCGAGCAGCGCCGTGACCCGCTCCGCCTCCTCCGTCTGCTGCGCGTAGCCGAGCGACCCGAGCGCGCGGGCCACCGCGGCCAGGAGCCCGCCCGAGATCGGGTGCGCCCCGCCGCCGTTGCTCCCGCGCGGCCCGCGCACGAGCTCCATGAGCGCGCGCGAGACCTTCCCCTCGGGGTTCTGCCCGATCCGGCCGAGCGAGAGGACGACGACCTCGAGCAGGTCGTCGGGCGGCGGCGTGGTCCCCCGGGTCTCCGCGAGCACCCCCAGCAGCGGGTCGACCCCGCCGGGCGCCTGCAGGGCGCCGACCGCGCCGGCGGCGGCCATGCGCATGCGCAGGTGGAAGCCGCGGGTGAGGAACTGCAGCACGTCGTCGAGCAGCGCCCGGTTGCCGGTCTCGCCCACGGCCTCGATCACGAGGGCCTTGGTCTCGTCGTAGTCGGCCAGCCCGCCCTGCAGCAGCCGGCCGCGGAGCAGGTTCACCGCCCGCTCCTCGCCGCGCCGCCCGAGCGCGCCCAGCTCGCGGATCGCCGAGCGGCGCACGGCGAACACCGTGTCGGGCTCGATCAGGGCCGCCTGCAGCTCGCGGAACAGGGCCTCGCGGTCGCCCTGGAGCGACGCCAGCAGCTTGCCGAAGTAGCGCTCCGCCTCGGTCTCGAAGCGCCGCAGCCGCTCGTCGCGGCGCCGCGCGACGTCGAGGCGCCACTCGGCCAGCGAGCGCACCTTCGCCTCGTCGTACCACTTGCGCCAGTCGGCGGGGGCCTCGAACGACTGCGCGGTCATGCGCTGCAGCGCCTCGCGCACGCGCGTCTCGACCGTGCGCCCCAGCCGCGTCTGCTCGAGCGCCGCGACGAGCACGCCCACCGACTCGATCGGGTTGGGCATGCGCTCGAGGGCCTCGATCAGGCCCATGGCCTGCCGGTGCCGGGCGCTCCCGGGCGCGCTCCGCCGCAGCTCGCCCGTGAGCTGCAGCTGCACGTACTCGTAGACCTTGCTCCCCTCGTGGTCGAGCGTCGGGAACGTCTTGACCGCCTCGGGGCCCACCGGCGGGGGCGTCGTCGGGTCGTCGAGGCCTTCCTGCACGATGCGGCAGGCGGCCTCGACGCGGTACTTCCCCACGAGGCTCAGCCCGCGCAGGATCGACATGCGCGACTCGGGGCGCGTCTTGCGGTTGACCATGACGCCCACGAGGAACTCGTCATGGCTGCCCTCGGGGCCCACGTCGCGCAGGCGGGGGGTCAGGAACAGCTCGGCCGTGGCCTGCTCGCCCGCCTTGCCGGCCTCGACGAGGACGTCGCGCTTGAGCTTCTCGACGAGGTCCGGCGTGGCGTCCTGCGCCCTGGCCGTCGCGGGCAGCGCCAGGGCAAGGAGGAGGGCCGCGGCCCATCCAGCGACACCTCGACCGACACCTCGACCGACACCTCGACCCACACTTCGACCTGTGGACACACCAGATGTGGAGTGGTCGTGCATGTGCAGGTCCGGGGCGCTACGTGAGTTGGAGCTCGAACGAGCTTATCCGACGCTCGACATGGGTGCAACGCGCCCGTCGCGGCTCGCCTTGACACAACCCCAGGCCCGACGCCATATTCAGGCCCGCCGCCCCCCGCGGCGCGGAGGTGGGATGAAGGTCGAGGCGGTCCCGTTCTATGCCATCCTCGTCGCGGCGGTCACCGGCGGCTGCTGGTTCGTCCTCCGCTACGAGTTCTACCGCTTCAAGGACCCGAAGCTGCGCCAGTTCTGCGACCCGGAGATCAGCGAGGGGACGCAGCGGCTGGGCCGCGACGTGATGTTCCTCCGCGACGACGCGCTGCAGGTGGGCGACATCGTGCGCTTCCGCACCGCCCGGACCGGCGCCGAGACGACCTCGCGCGTGGTCGCCGTGGCCGGGCAGCGCGTGGCGATCGTCGCCGGGCGCCTGCACATCGACGGCGTCGAGGTGAAGGACCCCTGGGGCAAGCGCGCCAACGCCGCCGACGTGGTCCCCGACCTGTTCGTGCCCGAGGGCTGCGTCTACGTGCTCAACGACATGCGCTGGTCGAACCACAGCGACCGCCTCGACAGCCGCGCGTTCGGGCCGATCCCGGTGCGCAGCGTCGAGTACGTGTTCAGCCCCAAGGACGGGGGGGGCTGAGCCGTGGTCCCGATCGAGGCCGTCAAGTCGCGCGAGGGGCTCGCCTACCTGGGCGGCGCCGCGCTGGCCTTCCTCATCTCGGCCCTGCTGATCGCGGGCGGGATCGAGCGCTACCTGACCGAGGACGCGCTGCGCGAGGCCGTGCAGGCCTACCACCGCGACGCGCCCGACGCGCGCGCCAAGCTGGTCGAGCTTAAGGACGCGCGCCCCGGCGACGCGTCGACGCGGGTCCTCCTCGGCTGCTTCGAGCTCGAGCGGGCCGAGGACGCCGACCGGCTGGGCGTGGCCGAGCGCCTGTTCGAGGAGGCGCTCGGGCTCGAGCCGGGGCGGACCTCGGCCAGCGTGGGCCTGGCCGCGGCGCGGCTGCGGCTGGCGGCGCTCAAGGCGGCCGAGGGGCGCGCGCGCGAGGCCGCGTCCGTGGGCGAGCTCATCGACCGCAGCGGCCTCGACGCGTCCGACCCCGACGTCGTGGCCCTGCGCGCGGGGATGGAGGTCCTCCGCGGGCGCCCCGAGCAGGCCCTGCAGCTCCTCTCGAGCCCGCCGCGCACGACGCCCTCGCGCGCCGGCCAGGGCGCCTGGCACTGGAACCGCGCCGCGGCGGCGATCCTGGCCCGCGACGGCGACGCGCTCGAGGCGGCCCTGCCGGCCTACCTGCTGCGCCGCCTGCCGCTGCCGGCCGAGTCGCAGAACGACCCGAACGGCCCGCCGGGCGACGCGGCGCGCCTGCTGACCATGGCCTACCGCGTGTCGCTGGCCGACCCTGCCGCGCGCCCGCCGACGACCGAGGCGCTGACCCAGCGCCTCGAGCGGGCGGCCGCCGCCGCGACGCTGCGCGCGGGCGGGAGCGGCCTCCTCCGCGGGCGCTACCTGCCGCCCGGGCGCGAGGAGGCGGCCGTGCAGAACGCGCTCGGCATGGCGCAGGCCCGCCTCGAGCGCTGGGCCGATGCGGCCGAGAGCTTCGAGCAGGCCTCGCGCGCCAACCCCGAGGAGCCGCTCTACATGCTGAACATGGCGCTGGCCCGGCGCCGCCAGGCCGAGGGGATCGACGCGGCGACCGACGCGAAGGGCCGCACGGCCGCCTTCCAGCGCGCCGGCGAGGCGTTCCGCCGCCTGTGCGAGTCGCTCGCCGGCAAGGAGGGGCGCGAGGCCACCCGCGTCCTGGCCGCCACCAGCGGCGCCTCGGCCCTGCTCGCCGGCGGCGACGTCCGCGGCGCGATCGTCCTCTACCGCACCCACTCGACCGGCCACCCCAACCCGGCCGAGCAGGCCCGGGACCTGGGGGCCCTCCTCGATCACGCCAAGGACAAGGCCTGCGTCGACGAGTACCGGCGGGCGATCTCCCTCAACCACCCCGAGACCGCGGCGCTCGAGCGCCGCGTCCGCGTGCGGAGCCGGCGGTGACCCCATGAAGTGCCCGGTGTGTCAGGCCGAGGTCAACCCGACGCTCGTCTACTGCTCGAGCTGCGGCGTCCCCATGGAGGTCGACGCGGTCGACCTCCTGGAGGACGACCAGCGCAAGCGCGAGGAGACGCGGATCCTCCAGTCGGTGCGCGACGCCAAGGAGCTGCTCGTCACGGCGCTGTTCACGCTCGCCGCCACGATCTTCGTGCGCGTGATCTTCCTCGACCGCCGCACCTACGACGAGATGCCGGCCTTCCGCGTGCCCTACGCCGTGATCGAGGACGCGGGGCTCGACCCGCCGATCGCCATGAGCCTCGACCCGGCGCCGATCCCGCTGCCGGAGGACGAGTAGGGAGAAGACGGCCTGGTCCTGGCGGCGGCCGCTGCCACACGCGACGGGCTATCGGCAGCTGCGTCGAACCGTTCCCGTTCCCGTTCCCGTTCCCGTTCCCGGTCGTTGGGCCGCATGAACTTCGACCACGAGCGCTGGTCGAGACCTCTCCTCCGTGTGGACACCTCGGAGGTGCGGGAACGGGAACGGGGACGGGAACGGGAACGGAAGACTCGGCTGAGAGTCAGTCGCTGACCAGGAGGCATCGCGACTAGCGGAAGCGCTTCTCCATCGTGACGATGTTGCCCGTCTCGTTGTAGCTGACCGTGTCCATGACCCGGCGGGCCAGGTGGATGCCGAAGCCGCCGGGGCGCTTGCCGTGCGACTCGCGCGTCTCGATCAGCTTGATCGGGTCGACCGTCGGGTCGGGGACCTTCGCCGGGTCGAAGCCGGGGCCCTCGTCGGCGATCCGGATGAGGATCCGGTCGTCCATGAGCTTGTAGGAGAGGCGGATCGCGCGCCCCTCGTCGAGGCGGTTGCCCCACTCGATCGCGTTCTGGCCGAGCTCCTGGACGGCGATCTTCAGCTCGTTCTTGGCCCGCTCGTCGAGGCGCGAGGCGATCAGCGCCTCGCAGAAGGCCTGGAACCGGTCCAGGTACTCCTGGCGGTTGGGCGCGTTGAGCTCCACCCAGCCGTCCTCGTCGCGGATCACGGCGCGCCGGTCGTCCTCGGGCTCCTCCCCGGCCTCGGCCAGCGCCGCGTGGACGACGGCCTGGAGGTCCTCGCGGGTGAACGGCTTGCACAGGTAGCGGTAGGCGTCCTGCTTGAACAGCTCGGTGATGAGCTGCGGGTCGTTCCTGGCCGTGAGCACGACGACGGGCACGCGCGGGGCGCGCGCCTTGAGCTCGCGCAGGAGCTCCTCGCCGCCGACCTCGGGCATGTTGACGTCCGTGAGCACGAGGTCGAAGGGCCCCTCCTGCTCGAAGGCCGTCAGGGCCTCGCGCCCGTTCTCGCAGGCGGTCACGTGGTAGCCCGCCGCGCCGAGGAAGCGCTCCAGGATCGTGCGGATGCGCGGGTCGTCCTCGGCCACCAGGATCTTGCAGGCGTCGCTCACGCGCTCACGGTAGCTCGCGCCGGGGCGCGCGTTCAAGCCGCGGCCGGAGACGGCTCCCGTTCCCGGGTCGGCGAGGGTCAGTTAGGCTCGGTCGCATGCGAGAGATCTACCTCGACCACGCCGCGACCACCCCGCTGGCCCCGGAGGTGCTCGACGCCATGCTGCCGTGGCTGCGCGAGCGCCACGGCAACGCCTTCTGCGCCCACCGCCTGGGCCAGGAGGCGCGCCGGGCCGTCGAGGACGCGCGCAAGAAGTTCGTGGGCTTCTTCGGCTGCGCCTCGGACGAGGTCGTGTTCACCTCGGGCGGCACGGAGGCCAACAACTGGGCGATCAAGGGGGCGGCCCTGGCGCTCGAGAAGAAGGGCCGGCACATCGTCGTCGGCGCGGCCGAGCACCCGTCGGTCGGCGACGCGGCGCGGTTCCTCGCCCGCTTCGGCTTCGAGACGACCGAGGTGCCCTGCGACGCGACCGGCCAGGTGCAGCCCGACGCCCTGCGGGCGGCGCTCAGGCCCGACACGATCCTCGTGTCGGTCATGACCGCGCAGAACGTCGTCGGCACGATCAACCGGATCGACGAGCTGGCCGAGGTCGTCCGCGGCAAGGGGATCTGCTTCCACACCGACGCCGCGCAGGCCGCCGGCAAGGTGCCGACGGCGTTCCCGTTCCTCGGCGTCGACATGATGACGATCGCCGGGCACAAGATGTACGGGCCCAAGGGCGTGGGCGCCCTGATCGTGCGCCGCGGCCTCGACCTCGTGCCCCTGCACCACGGCGCCGGCCACCAGCGCGGGCGGCGCAGCGGCACGGAGGACGTGGCGGGCATCGTCGGCCTGGGCGCGGCGATCGACCTGGCGCGGGCGCGCATGGCCGAGTCGGGCGAGCGCATGGTGGCGCTGCGCGACGCCCTGCACCTGCGGCTGGCCGACGCGCTCCCGGGCGTGGTCCTCAACGGCCACCCGCTCGACCGGCTCCCGGGGACGCTCAACCTGTCGTTCCTCGGGCTCACCGGCAAGGCGATCGCCGAGCGCGCCCCCGACCTGCTCCTGGCCACCGGCCCGGCCTGCCACGACCGCGCCGCCGACCTGCCGCCGGCCCTGCGCGCCATGGGCATGGAGCCCCAGCGCGGGGCGGCGTCGCTCCGGATCACGCTGGGGCGCGGCAACACCTGGGACGAGATCGACCACGCGGCCGACCGGCTGATCGAGGTCGTCGAGGCCCTGCGCGCCGAGGCCCCGCAGCCGGCGGCCGCGCGCGGCCCGTCCGAGCGGCCGCGCTGCCCGCGCTGCGAGGACCGGCCGCTCAGGCTCGAGCTCACGGGCGTGGCGCCGGCGGTCGTGTGCGAGGACCACCCGGGCTGCCGCTACGAGGCCTGGCTGGCCGAGCCGGCGGGCGTGGCCTGACGTGCGGCGCTTCGTCGTCCAGGAGCACACGGTCGCGCCGGGCGACGTCCACTACGACCTCATGATCGAGGACGGCGCGGCCCTGGTGACCTTCCAGCTCCCGGCGCCGCCGGCGGGCGAGGCGGTGCGCGGGCGGCGCTCGTTCGACCACCGGCCGCGCTACCTCGACTACGAGGGGCCGATCTCGGCCGGGCGCGGCCACGTGCGCCCGTGGGACCGCGGGCAGGTGGCCGACCTCGAGGGCGGGCCGCGCGAGGCGCGCTACCGGGCGCGCCTCGAGGGCGGGCGCGCGCGCGGGGTGCTCGACGTGGCCGGCGACTGCGCCGAAGGGGCCGATGTCGAGGTCCGGCTCCTGTGAAGCCGACGCGGGCGCTGGTCGGCGCGACGCTGTTCGCGCTCGTCGTGGCCCTGGTGTGGCGCGGCGCCGGCCCGACGGGCGGCGGCGGCCTGGTCACCGGGCGCCTCGTCGGGCCGGTCGGCAGCGGGACGGTCGTCCTCCTGGTCGACCCGCCGGCCGGCGTGGGCGTGCCGGCCGAGGTCGGGCCCGACGGCCGCTTCGAGGTGCGCGTGCCCCCCGGCGCGCCGGAGCCCTGGGTGGTCGTCGACACGGGCCAGGGGGCCCTGGTCCAGACCGGCAGCCTGAGCCCGTCGAGCCCGACGGCGCTGCCGCCGCTGCGCGTGTGGCAGACCGAGGTCCGGGCGCGCGGCCACGCCGGGCGCGTGCGGGTCGACTGGTCGCCGATCCCCGAGGGCGAGGGGCTGCCGCAGAAGGCGCGCTACTCGCTCCTCGTGAAGTACGCGCGCGACGACCGCGCCGAGGGCGAGGCGACCTTCCCGGCCACCGAGGCCGCCCTCGAGCTCGACGTGCAGGGCGAGCTGCTCCCCTACCTGCCGCACCGGGCGCCCGGGCCGCAGACGCTCGAGCTGCTGGTGCGCGCCTTCGACCCGACCGACCCCGGCGGGCCCATGTGGATCGGCGGCCTGACGACCTTCCCGGTCGAGTGATCGCCTCAAGGCAACCACCCGCCGCGACCGACACACCCCTCGGGAGGCGGTCCTATGGGTGCGATCTACGGCACGAGGCAGCGCGGGCGGCGGGGCTCGAAGGGTGGCGGGGCCTGGAAGGGGGCCGGCGTCGCGGCCGGGATCGCCGCCGCCGGCTGGCTGGGGCTGGGCTGGCTGCGGAGCGAGCCCGCGGCCGTGGCCCTGAGCACGCCGCCGGGCCTGGCGGGGCGGTCGCCCGGCGACGCGCCCCGACGGACGCGATAACCGGGCGCGATTAAACCGGCGGGCGCCCGCGGGCAGGCGGTGCCGCCCGAACGGCCGCGCTCGAGCGGGCGCGACCGACGACCTGCGGCGCTCGTCGACCGCAGGCGCCTCCCGCGCGCGAGCACGCCGGGACGCCGAGGCGGCGCGGCCCACGCGCTCGAGCGCGAGCGGGCGCGCGCGCAGGCCGCCGCCGGCGAGGCGCAGGGCGACGACGAGGCCGCCCTGCGGCACCTCTCGCGCGCGTGGCTGGCGACGCTCGACCGCGGGGCGCGGGGCGGGCAGCGCCAGGCGATCACGGCGCTGAGCGACAAGGTGCACTTCGGGCCCAACCCGTCGTCCGGCATGACGACCTACACGATCGCCAAGGGCGACGTGCTCTCGCGCGTGGCCGACGCGCACCGCACGGAGTTCCGGTTCATCCAGCGCGTCAACAAGATGCCCAACGACCGCGTGCGCATCGGCCAGCGCCTGAAGGTGCCGCAGGCGCCCATGGCGGTCGTGATCTTCAAGAAGGACTTCGAGCTGGCGCTCGTGTTCAACGGCTGCATCGTGCGCATCTACGACGTGGCCACGGGCAAGGACGACCGCACGCCCGAGGCGTCGTTCACGATCGGCACGAAGATGGTCAACCCCGACTGGTACTCGCCCGACGGGAAGGTGCACAAGTTCGGCAGCCCCGAGAACATCCTCGGCACGCGCTGGCTGGCCTTCGAGAACACCGACGAGCACCAGGGCTTCGGCATCCACGGGACGAAGTTCCCCGAGTCGATCGGCACGGAGGCCTCGATGGGCTGCATCCGCATGCGCAACGAGGAGGTCGAGGAGCTCTACGACCTCGTGCCGCGCGGCTCGCGGGTGCACGTCATCCGCTGATCCGACCTCCCGCCCCTCCCCTCTCGACGCGGCGCGGCCCTCCGGGGCCGCGCCGCGCGCGCTTTCCGGATCCAACGGCGCGGCCTCCTGCCCCGTAGCTCCTTGTCGTCCTGGCGCGGCCCGGGTTACCGTGGTTCGACGCCGGAGACGGCGGGGAGGCTCCCGTGGAGCGCAAGCGGTCTGGTGTCTGGCTCGGTGCGGCCCTGTCCCTCATGCTCGTGACCCACGAGGCGCGCGCGCAGGGCGGCGGCATGCCGAACATCCCCTCGCGCGAGCAGATCGCGCAGAAGGTGCGCGAGGTCCTGGCGGCGAGCCCCGAGGAGACGGTCGAGCTCCCCGGCGTGTGCAAGATCACCTACAAGAAGATCCCGACCGACCCGCAGCGCATCGCGCAGCTCCTCGGCCAGCAGATGGGCGGGCAGATCCCGGCCGGCGTCGACATCGACCAGTACATCCGCATGTACCAGCCGCAGATCACGGAGCTGCTCAACGAGTCGCTGGCCGAGTTCGGCAAGATCGAGGCGCTCGTCGAGCTCAAGATCATGTCGAAGCGCATCCCCGTCGGCGAGCACAAGATCGGCCTCGTGTTCGACGGCGAGCGCCCCGAGGCGCTGGTGATCGGCAGCGAGGCCCTGCGCCGCCCGGTGGCCGTGAGCCTCAAGACGCGGCCGGTCGACCTGCAGCCGGAGCTGAAGATCGAGTTCAAGACCGAGCCCAACATGCGCGAGGGCCAGGAGAAGTTCGAGATCCAGCTCGACTTCATGCGCTTCCAGGCGCGCAGCAAGTCCAAGCTCGAGCGCGTCAAAGACTAAAGCGGCTGCGGCGGAGGATGGCTCCGGTGTGATCGCGGCTGCGGCGGAGGATGGCGGGCGCTGCCGTTCGTCGGCGCCGCTCGCTTCGCTCGCGCCCCCGACCGCTCAGGCTCGCTCGGCGGCCAGGAGGCCGCCGTCGCTCGCCTTCGCGCGGCATCGCCTCGCCCTCCTCCGCCTCGCCTGACGCTCTTGCTGCGAATGCGCGGCGTGGTGTGCTCGCGCGTGGTCGGCGGGACGCGGGCGGCCAGGTTCGCGGGTGGTCGTGAGGGGACACGCGGTGCCGCGAGGGTGGAGGCGGGGCCGCGCGAGGGCGTGACCGCGAGCGGCGGTTGGCGTGGCTTGCGGTCGGCGTGGCGCGCGAGCGCCGGAAGTCCCAATCCGCATCGCAGGGGTGTCGGCGCCGCCGGCGGAACGGCGGAACGGTTGCCGTCGCCCCGTCCTCTGGTACGCTGGGGCGTCACGAACTGGACCGTGACGGTCCGGTTCTCCCGAGGAAGACTCCATGACCACCGGCCAGGCCACGCAGGTCCACCTCACGCCGATCGCCCGCACGAAGCTCCAGGAGTACCTGAGCCAGGAGCCGTCCGAGACCGCGGTGCGCATCCTGATCGAGGACGACGGCCGCTTCGGCCTGTCGCTCGACACGGAGGCGCAGGGCGACGCGCGGTTCGAGGTCGAGGCGATCCCGTTCATCGTCGAGGGCGAGGCCCTCCCGGCGCTCGACGGGCTCAAGGTCGACTACCTCGAGCAGGGCGCGGCCAGCGGCTTCTCGCTCACGGGCGGGCGGCCGCGGCCGGCGCGCACGGTCCTGCGCACCGAGCCGACGCCCAACCCGAACGCCATGAAGTTCGTGCTCTCCTTCTCGCAGGGGCGGACCTCGCAGACGTTCACGCGCGACAAGCGCGCCGAGGCGCCGGCGGTCCTGGGCGAGCTGTTCGACATCGACGGGGTGGAGCAGGTCTTCGCCCTGGACACGTTCGTCACGATCACCCGCGCGCCCGGCGCGGACTGGGACGCCCTCGTGCCGCCCGCGCGCGAGGTCCTGTCGAAGCTCACGCCGCCCCAGCTCACGGCCGCGACCGGCCCGGCGTCGGACGCCTTCGAGGACCGGCTGGCCCACTTCATCCGCACCGACGTGGCGCCCTTCCTCCAGTCGGACGGCGGCGACATCGAGCTCGTCGGCGTCGAGGACGGGATCGTCAACGTCCGCCTGGTCGGCGCCTGCGGCTCGTGCCCGAGCTCGATCGCCACGCTGCAGTTCGGCGTCGAGCGCCGCCTCAAGGAGCAGTTCCCCGCCGAGGTGAAGGGGCTCAAGCTCGTCGAGGGGCCGGGCGGCGGCCACGGCCATCACGGCCACCACCACCACTGAAGGCGCGGCGCGCCAGACCCGAGCGACGGTCGAGCGACGGTCTCACAGCGACCGTCGCTTGTTCTGAATGATGTCCACGTCCGGGCGCGCGGCTCGCTGCTCCGATCCGCAGTGAGGCACCTGTCGCCCTCGCTCCGGCCGCTACTCGGCCTCCGCTCGGGGATGCGCGCACCGCTCGATCTGCTCGCTTCGCTCGCAGATCGAGCGGAGAGCGCGGTCAGCGACCCCGACCGCGCCGCGCCAGGCTGAGGATCGTGGCCACGAGCTCCTGCGGCTCGATCGGCTTCGCCATGTGGACCTGATAGCCGGCCAGCATGGCGCGCGTGCGGTCCTCGCTGCGCGCGAACGCGGTCACCGCGATCGCGGGCGCGTCGCCGCCGGCGTCCGGCTCGAGCCGCCGCACGTCCTCCATGAGCTGGTAGCCGTCTCGCCCGGGCATGCCGATGTCGCTGACGATCACGTCGGGTCGGCGCTGCCTGACCGCGTCGAGCGCCTCGGCGGCGGAGCCGGCGAGCAGGGCCTCGGCGCCGGCGGCCGAGAGGGCCGCCTTCACGAGCTCGCGGGCGTCGACCTCGTCGTCGACCACGAGGACCCGCAGCCCCGCCAGCGAGACGCTGCGCCTCGCGCCAGGGCTCGCGACCGACGAGGTCGGGTGCTCGCGCGGCGCCGAGGGCTCCTCGTGCCGCAGCGCGCGCAGCGGCAGGCGGACGGTGAAGGTGGCGCCCCGCCCCTCGCCCGGGCTCTGCGCGTGGACGGTCCCGCCGTGCAGCTCGACGAGCTGCTTGACGATCGACAGCCCGAGCCCCAGGCCGGCGAACGGGCGGGTGGTCGAGGCGTCGGCCTGCCGGAAGCGCTCGAAGACGTGGGGCAGGAAGTCGGGCCCGATCCCCACCCCCGTGTCGTGGACGACGACCTCGACGTGCGAGTTGACGCGCTGGAGGAGGACGTCGATCTGCCCGCCCTTGGGGGTGAACTTCACCGCGTTCGTGACGAGGTTCCAGACGATCTGCTGGAGGCGGTGGGGGTCCCCCGACACGGGCCCGGCGTTCGGGTCGAGCGTGCGGCGCACCCGGATCGCCTTCGCGTCCGCCGAGGGCTGGATCCCCTCCAGCGCCGCGTCAATGATGCCCGCCAGCTCGACGCGCTGGACGTCGAGCCGGAGCTTCCCCGACACGATCCGGTTCATGTCGAGCAGGTCGTCGATCATCTGCGCCTGCGCGCGCGCGTTCCGCGCGATCGTCTCGAGGCCGTGGCGGTCCTCCTGCCCGAGCCGGCCGCGCAGGAGGACGATCTGCGACCAGCCCAGGATCGCGTTGAGCGGCGTGCGCAGCTCGTGCGAGAGCGTGGCCAGGAACTGGTCCTTCATGACGCTCACGCGCTCGACCTCGGCGCGCGCGGCCCGCTCGGCCTCGACCGCGCCGCGCGCCTCCTCGTAGAGGCGCGCGTTGTCGATCGCGACCGCGCCCTGCGACGCGATCCCGAGCACGAGGCGCTCGACGCGCTCCGTGAAGACGTCCGGCGTCGCGTGGCCGAAGAACAGGCCGCCCAGCACCTTCCCCGAGCGCGCCACGACGGGCACGGCGAGGTAGCTCCGGACGGCCAGGTGCCCCGCCGGCATGCCGTGGTGGGGGCCCCACTGCCCGTAGCGCGGGTCGCGCGTGACGTCGCCGAGGCGGATCGCCGCCTCCCCGCGGAAGGTCGGGCCGAACAGCGGCGTCGCCCGCGGCTGACCGAACCCCTCGAAGGCCTCGCGCGGCACGCCGGAGAGCGTGTAGAGCTGGTACGACGCGCCCTGCGCGTCGGTCACGTTGTAGAAGAACGCGCCGAACTGCGCGCCGCTGAGCTCCGTCCCGATGTCCGTGAGGCCCTGCAGCACCGCCTGCAGGTCCAGCGTCGAGGCGAGGCTCGCGCCAGCCCGGTTCAGGAGCTCGAGGATCCGGCGCTCCTCCTCCAGCGTCTCCTTGGCCTCGAGCAGCTCCTGCTCGCCGCGGAGGCGCATCTGCAGGATGCTCTGCGCGGTCTGCAGGGCCGCCGCCCGGAGCCGGTCGTCCTCGCCCTCGTCCGCCGCCATCACGCCACCCCGAGGGCGCTCGCGGCGAGCGCGGTGCCGCGCACGCGCGCCGCGATCTTCGCGAAGGCGACGTCGCGCGACGTGGACGTGTCGTCGCTGAACGGCGAGAAGCCGCAGTCGTCCGTCGTGCCCAGCTGCTCGAGCGGGATGAACTCGGCGGCCTCGAGCGTCCGGTCGCGGACCTCCTCGGGCGTCTCGATCCGCGGGTCGATCGGCGCGATGACGCCCACGAACACGCGCTGCCCGGGGCGGAGGTGGTCGCGGACGAGGGAGAGGACGCGCCGGCGGTCGCGCTCACCCGCGAGCGCGACGTAGAAGTTGGTGACGTTCAGCTGCAGGAGGCTCGGCAGGAGGTCGGCGTAGTCGACGTCGGCGCTGTGCGTCGAGTCCCGGTCGCCGCCGGGACACGTGTGCACGCCGAGCCGCCTGCGCTCGTCAGCGGTGAAGCGCGAGAAGGCGATGTTGTTGAGGTCCACGAAGCTCGTCAGGAGCGAGCCCGTCGGGTCGATCTTGACGGCGAGGCGCGCCTCGGTGAAGTCCACCTGCACCGCGTGCGCGCCCTTCTCCAGGCACCGCCGGACCTCGCCCACGTGCTCGGCCAGGAGGTCCTCCACGAACTGCTCGCGCGGGTAGCCGGGGAGCTCCTCCGCCGGGTAGAGGAGGCTCAGCGCGGACGGGGAGATCACGGCCTGCTTCACCGGTCGAGTCGCGTGGCGCAGGGCCTCGGCCAGGAACTGGTCGCCGTGGATCCGGTAGCGGAAGGGCCCCCGCACGAGCCGCGGCATGCGCCGCGTGTGGCCAGCCGCGAACGGGATCCGGAAGCCGTCGGCCGCCATGTTCGGCAGGCCGTGGACGCTGTAGTCCCAGAAGTTGTGATACTTCCGCTGCTCGCCGTCGGTGATCACGGGGGACCCCGTGGCCTCGAACCGCTCGATCGTCTCCTTCACGGCGGCCTGGTAGAGCGGCTCGAGCTCGGGCGCGTCCGTCGAGCCGCGCCGGGCGACCGCCTCGATCAACTCCGGGGGACGGGGGATGCTGCCGATGGCCTCGGTCGGGATGCCCATACCACTCTCTCGGGGGGGGCATGAGCACTCTAGCCTCGTCCCTCTGCGTCTCCCTACCGCGCGAGGGTGGGTGTTACCGAGCGGTAGCCACGCGTCGGGCCCGGACGACGGTCACAGCATCGGCAGGACGAGGCCGGTGCGCCGCGCCGTCTCGACGGCCACCTCGTAGCCCGCGTCCGCGTGGCGCGCGACGCCGGTGCCCGGGTCATTGGTGAGCACGCGCTCGATCCGCCGCGCGGCGTCGGGGGTGCCGTCGGCGACGACGACCTGCCCGGCGTGGAGCGAGTAGCCCATGCCCACGCCGCCGCCGTGGTGAATCGACACCCACGAGGCGCCCGAGGCCACGTTGAGCATGGCGTTGAGGAGCGGCCAGTCGGCGATCGCGTCGCTGCCGTCCTTCATCGCCTCGGTCTCGCGGTTGGGCGAAGCCACCGACCCCGTGTCGAGGTGGTCGCGGCCGATCGCGATCGGGCCGACCTCGCCCTTGGCGACCAGGTCGTTCATGAGCAGGCCCATGCGCGCGCGCGCGCCCTGGCCGAGCCAGCAGATCCGCGACGGCAGCCCCTGGAAGGCGACGCGCTCGCCGGCGAGGCGGATCCAGCGGCAGAGCGCCTCGTCCTCGGGGAAGGTCTCGAGGACCAGGCGGTCGGTCCGGGCGATGTCGGCCGGGTCGCCCGTGAGCGCGACCCAGCGGAACGGGCCCTTGCCCTCGCAGAAGAGCGGGCGCACGTAGGCCGGCACGAAGCCGGGGAAGCCGAACGCGTCCTTCAGCCCGTGCTCGAGCGCCGCGCCGCGGATGTTGTTGCCGTAGTCGAAGGTCACGGCGCCGCGGTCCTTCAGGGTCAGCATGGCCTTCACGTGCGCGACCACCGTCTCGCCCGCGCGCGCGAGGTAGGCGGCGGGGTCCTGACGGCGGAGCGCCTTCGCCTCGGCCAGCGACAGGCCGGTCGGCACGTAGCCGTTGAGCAGGTCGTGCGCGCTCGTCTGGTCGGTGAGCACGTCGGGGACGACGCCGCGCGCCAGCATGGCCTCGAGCAGGGTCACGGCGTTGCCCACCCAGGCGATCGAGCGGGCCTGGCCGCGCTCGCGCGCCTCCTGCGCCAGGCGCAGGGCCTCGTCGAGGTCGTCGGTCGCGTGGTCGAGGTAGCGCGTATCCAGGCGGCGCTTCACGCGCTCGGGGTCGACCTCGGCCGCCAGGCAGGCCGCCTCGTTCATGGTCGCGGCCAGCGGCTGCGCGCCGCCCATGCCGCCGAGGCCGCCCGTCACGACGAGGCGCCCCTTCAGGCTGCCGCCGAAGTGCGTGCGGGCGGCGGCGGCGAACGTCTCGTAGGTGCCCTGGAGGATCCCCTGCGTGCCGATGTAGATCCAGGAGCCGGCCGTCATCTGGCCGAACATGATCAGGCCCTTGGCCTCGAGGCGCCGGAACTCCTCCCACGTGGCCCAGCGGGGCACGAGGTTCGAGTTGGCCAGGAGCACGCGCGGGGCGTCCGGGTGCGTCCTGAACACGCCGACGGGCTTGCCGCTCTGCACGAGCAGCGTCTCGTCGGGCGCGAGCGCCTTCAGGCAGCGCACGATCGCCTCGTAGGCCTCCCACGAGCGCGCCGCCTTGCCGCTGCCGCCGTAGACGACGAGGTTCGCCGGGTCCTCGGCCACCTCGGGGTCGAGGTTGTTCATGAGCAGCCGCAGGGCCCCCTCCGCCTGCCAGGTGCGCGCGTTGAGCGTCAGCCCGCGGGGGGCCTGGATCGGGGGCCGGGCGGCGGTGGTCGTCATGGCGGACTCCTGGCGGGGGAGAGAGGGCGCATTATGCCCGCCGCGGCGCGCGGTGCGTGCCTTCCTCCCGTCGGACCCTCCCGGTAGAGTTTCGGGCTCGTCGTCGCGCCCGCCGGCCTCGCCGCCGCGCGGCGCAGGAAGCGAAAGCAGAAGATGAAGCCCCGCGTGCTCAAGTTCGGCGGCTCGTCCGTCGCGAACGCCGCGTGCATGCGCCAGGTCGCGAAGGTCGTGCGCGCCGCCCTGCCGGCGAGCCCGCTCGTCGTCCTCTCGGCCATGGGCAAGACCACCGACGCCCTGTTCCGCGCCGGCCAGGCCGCCGTGAAGGGCGACCTCGACCTGGCGCTGACCGAGGCGGCGGGCGTGTTCCAGCGCACGCGCGAGGCGCTCCGCGACCTGCTCGGCGGGCAGGTGCCCGTGACCACGGCCGAGCAGGTGGCCGCCATGGAGTCGGAGCTTCAGCTCCTCCTGCGCGGCGTGGCCCTCCTGCGCGAGCTCACGCCGCGCTCCATGGACGCGATCGCCAGCACCGGCGAGCGGCTGTCGACGCGCGTGTTCGCCGCGCACCTCGAGCGCGAGGGGGTGCCGGTCACGCACCTGGACGCCAGGGAGGTCGTGCGCACCGACGGCGCCTTCGGGGCGGCGGCCCCGCAGCAGGCGGTGATCAAGGTCCTCGCGGCGGAGCGGGTCGCGCCCTACCTGGGCGCCGGGCGCGTCGTCGTGACGCAGGGCTACGTCGGCGCCACCGAGGACGGCACGACGACGACGCTCGGCCGCGGCGGCAGCGACTACTCGGCCGCGCTCCTCGGCGCGGCGCTCGGGGCCGACGAGATCCAGATCTGGACCGACGTCGAGGGCGTCCTCACGGCCGACCCGCGCGTCGTGCCCGCGGCGCGGCCGATCAAGCGGCTGTCCTTCGCCGAGGCGGCCGAGCTGGCGGCCTTCGGGGCCAAGGTCCTGCACCCGGCGACCGTGCAGCCGGCGGTCGAGGCGGGGATCCCGGTCACGGTGCGCCACACCGAGCGGCCCGAGGGCGCCTTCACGACGATCACGGCCGAGGCGGCGGCCACCGGCAAGCCGATCACGGCGCTCGCCTCGCGCGGGCCGATCACGGTGCTCACGGTCCACTCGACGCGCATGCTCGCGCAGGCCGGCTTCCTCGGCCGGCTGTTCGAGGTCTTCGGGCGCCTGGGCGTGAGCGTCGACCTCGTGGCCACGGCCGAGAACTCGGTCTCGCTCACGGTCGACGCGCGCGCGCCGCTGGGGCCGCTCCTGGCCGAGCTGCGCGCGTTCGCCACGATCCAGGTGGCCGAGAAGCGGGCGATCGTCGCCGTCGTCGGCGAGCGGCTGCGCTCGACGCCGCGGATCGGCGCGCGCGTGTTCGGGGCCCTCGAGGAGGTCAACGTGGAGATGATCTCCATGGGCTCGAGCGAGATCAACCTGAGCCTCGTCGTTCGCGAGGAGGACGCGGCCCCCGCCGTGCAGCGGCTGCACCGGGCCTTCATGGAGAACGGCGCGTGACGCTGCGCGTGGGGGTGTGCGGGGCCGGGCGGCTCGGCGGCGCGATCGCCGCCGAGGCCAGGGCGCAGGGCCTCCTGGCCTGGAACGTCGGCCGGCAGGCCCCGCCCGAGGGGCCCGTCGACGCGATCGTCGAGGCCACCGTGGCCGACGCGGTCGAGGCGCGGCTCGAGCTGGCGCTGGCGCGCGGGGTGCCGCTGGTGATCGGCACGACCGGCTGGACGATCCCCGATCTAACCGCGCGGGTGGGCGACCGGGCGGCGGTGGTCGTCGCGCCGAACTTCTCGCTCGGCGTGGCCCTCGTCGCGCGCCTGACGCGGGTGCTCGGCGGCTTCGCCGCGCTCGACCCGCAGCGCGACCCCTACGTGCTCGAGCACCACCACCAGCGCAAGCACGACGCGCCCTCGGGCACGGCGAAGATGCTCGCGCGCACGCTGCTCGAGGCCTGCCCGCGCAAGACCGAGTGGACGCTCGGCGGCCCGGTCGCGCCGCACCAGCTCAGCGTGGGCGTCGTGCGCGCCGGCTCGACCTACAGCTCGCACGTCGTCGGCGTCGACGCGCCGGGCGAGGTGATCGAGGTGCACCACGCCGCGCGCAGCGCCGCCGTGTTCGCGCAGGGGGCGCTGGCCGCCTGTCGCTGGGTGCAGGGGCGCCGGGGCGTGTTCACGATGGACGACGTGGCGGCCGACATCATCGACCCGCTCTTCCAGCCCGGGAGGCGCCCGTGACCCCGCTCGACCTGTCGGGCCTGTCGGTGGCCCTTGCCACGCCGCTCCAGCCCGACGACGGCCTCGACCTCGACGCGCTTCGCCGCCTGGTGCGGCACGTCGTCGCGGGCGGCGCCGACGTCCTCGTGGCGCTCGGCACCACGGGCGAGGCCTCGACGCTCACCGACGACGAGCGCGACCTCGTCGTCGCCGCCTGCCTCGAGGAGTCGGGCGGCCGGCCCGTGCTCGTGGGCACCGGCTCGAGCTCGACCGCGCAGGCGGCGCTCTGGACGCGGCGCGCGCGGGCGCTGGGCGCCGCCGGGGCGCTCGTCGTCACGCCGCCCTACAACAAGCCCACGCAGGCCGGGATCGCCGCCCACTACCGGGCGATCGCCCAGGGGGCGGCGGGCTTCCCGCTCGTGGCCTACAACGTGCCCGGGCGCACGGCCGTGAACCTGACGCCGGCCGGCCTGGCGAAGGTGTGGGAGACCGACGAGGTCGTGGCCGTGAAGGAGTCGTCGGGCAACCTCGGCCAGATCGCCGAGGTCGCGCGGACGCTGCCGGGGGGCAAGCAGCTCCTCTCGGGCGACGACAACCTGGCCGTGCCCAGCGTCGCGGTCGGCGCGGTCGGCCTCGTCTCGGTCCTGGGCAACCTCCTGCCGCGGGAGACGAAGGCCCTCGTCGACGCCGCGCGCGCGGGCGACGCGGGGCGGGCGCGCGCGCTCCACCTGGCGCTCCTGCCGCTCATGGACGCGCTGTTCGTCGAGCCGAACCCGATCCCGCTCAAGGCGGGGCTCGAGCTCCTCGGCCTCGGCGGCGCGCACGTGCGCCTGCCGCTGACGCCGGCCGAGCCGGCGACGATCCAGCGGCTCTCGGCGGCGCTGGCGCACGCGCGGGCCGAGGCCCAGCCGCACCTGGAGGCCACGACGTGACGCCCGACGACCTGCGCGTCTTCTTCGACCGCCCCGCGGACGCCGTGCTCACCGACCCGCAGGCCGGGGCTGCGCACGAGGCGCTGCTCCTGGCGCTCGAGGCGGGGACGGTCCGCGCGGCCGAGCCTCACCCTGACGGCTGGCGGGCGAACGCCTGGGTCAAGCAGGCGATCCTCTACGGGTTCCGGCGCACGGCCCTGGCGGAGCAGCCGGGCCCCGGCTTCCCCATGTTCGACAAGACGGCCTACCCGCCGCGCCACTTCGGGCTCGACGACCAGGTGCGCCTGGTGCCCGGCGGCTCCGCCGTGCGCCGCGGCGCGCACCTGGGCAAGGGCGTCGTCGTCATGCCGCCGGCCTACGTGAACGTCGGCGCCTGGGTGGGCCCGGGGACGATGATCGACAGCCACGCGCTCGTCGGCTCGTGCGCGCAGATCGGCGCGCGCGTGCACCTGTCCGCCGGCGCGCAGGTGGGCGGCGTCCTCGAGCCGGCCGGCGCCGTGCCGGTGGTCGTCGAGGACGAGGCCTTCGTCGGCGGCCTCGTCGGCCTGTTCGAGGGCGTGCGCGTCGGCGCGCGGGCGGTGATCGCCGCCGGCGTGACGCTCACGGCCTCGACGGTGCTCTACGACCTCGTCCACGGCTGCGAGCGTCGGCGCGAGGTGCCCGAGGGCGCCGTCGTCGTCCCGGGCTCGCGGCCGGCCTCGGGCGACTTCGCCCGTGAGCGCGGCCTGCACCTGTCGGCGCCCATGATCGTGAAGTACCGCGACGCCAAGACCGACGCCGCGACGGCCCTGGAGCAGGCGCTCAGGTGAGCCTGTTCGCCTTCGGCGACGACGACCTCGCGCGGCTGGCCGAGCGGCACGGGACGCCCGCGTTCGTCTACTCGGCGGCGGTCGCGCGGGCGGGCCTTCAGCGCCTGCGCGCGGCCCTGCCCGAGCGCGTGCGGCTGGCCTACGCCGTCAAGGCGAACCCGCACCCGGACCTCCTGCGCCTCTTCGCCGACCTCGGCGCCAGCTTCGACTGCGCGTCCGAGGGCGAGCTGCGCCGGGTGGCCGGCCTGGCCCCCGGCCGCGTGTTCTTCGCCGGCCCCGGCAAGCGCACGGCCGAGCTGGCGCTGGCCCTCGAGCAGGGGGTGCGCGTGCAGGCGGAGGGCTGGGAGGACCTCGAGCGCCTCGACGCGCTGGCGCGCGCGCCCGTCGCCGTGAACCTGCGCGTGCACCCGGCCGCCGGCGTGGCCGAGAGCAACCGGATCATCGGCGGCGTCGGCCCGTCGGCCTTCGGCGTCGACGAGGAGGCCTTGCCCGACGTCCTCCCGCGCGCGGCCGCGCTGACGCACGTGCGCGTGCGGGGGCTGCACGTGTTCGCCGCGAGCAACGAGCGCGACGCGGCCAAGCTCCTCGCCACGCACCGCATGGTCCTGGACCTCGGCCGGCGGCTGACCGAGCAGCACGGCCTCGACCTCGAGCAGATCGACCTCGGCGGCGGGCTCGGCGTGCCCTACGCGCCGGGCGAGGCGCCGCTCGACGTCGACGCGCTCGGCCGCGGCCTGGGCGATCTGCTGCGCGAGCACGCCTGGTTCCGGGGCGAGCTGATCCTCGAGCCCGGCCGCTTCCTGGCCGCGCCCTGCGGCGTCTACCTGGCGCGGGTCGTGCGCACGAAGGAGAGCCGCGGGACGCGCTTCGCGATCCTCGAGGGCGGCGTGAACCACCTCCTGCGCCCGCTGCTCACCGGCCAGGCGTTCCCCGTTCGCGCGGTCGGCCGCGCGGTCGGCCGCGCGGTCGGCCGCGACGGGCCGACCGCGGCGACGACGCTCGCCGGCCCTCTGTGCACGAGCCTCGACCGGCTGGGGACGGTCGACCTGCCCGACCTGCGGCCGGGCGACCTGCTGGCCTTCGGGACGGCGGGCGCCTACGGGTTCACGGAGGGCATGACCCACTTCCTCAGCCACCCCGTGCCGCCCGAGGTGTGGGTGGCCTGATCCCCCTCAGAGCGACGAAGCCATCGGCTCTCGCGGCCGCGCCCTGGTGACCAGCCTTCGATCGGAGCAGCCAGCGAGGCGAGGCCGCGGAGGCTGAGGCGTGGCGGGCCGACGCGGGCGCGGATGCGGTCCTTCGAGTCGCCCGAGTGCAGCTCGATGAACGTCTCGCACACCTCCGGGAGCTCGGTCTGGAGGCGGTGGTTCAGGCGGTCGAGCAGGTCCTCGGCCTCGCCCGAGGCCAGCCCCGCGCGCACCTGCACGTCGCAGTTGACGAGGACGTCCTCGGGGCCGAGGTGCATGGTGAGGATCCGCGCCACGTGGACGACCTCGGGGAACGAGTGCAGGACGTCGCGCAGGCGGCGGCGGTCCTCGGCCTCGAGCGCCTCGCCGAGGAGCTGCGCGCGCGAGTCGACGGCGAGCGTCCAGGCGACGAACAGGAGCACGGCGCCGATCAGGAGCGCCCCGACCGCGTCCCAGCGCGGGTCGCCGGTCGCGTGGGCGAGGGCCAGGCCCAGGCCGGCGATCACGACGCCGGCGATCCCGGCCGCGTCCTCGTAGAGCGGGACCTTGAGCGACGTGTCGCGCGTGGCCTGGACGTGGCCCCAGAGCGTCCGGCCGCGCGCCCGCGCCGCCGCGCGCGCGTCGCGCAGGCTGCTCGCGAGCGCCAGGGCCTGCGCCAGCAGGGCCACGGCGAGGACGACGTAGTCGACGACGAAGCGCGCGGGGGCGATCGGCCGCGGGTCGAGGAGGCCGCGCACGCCGAGGGCGATCGACCACACCGCCGCGCCGACGAACAGGAGCAGGGCGGCCAGGAACAGCCCGTAGAACAGCTCCTTGCCCTGCGCCGCCGGCCGGCGGTCGTCCTTCTTCACGCCGCCCAGGCGCAGCCCCGCGAGCAGGAAGAGCTGGTTCACCGCGTCGGCGAAGGAGTGCGCCGCCTCCGCCAGCAGCACGGCGGCGCCGGAGAGGAGACCTACGGCGAGCTTGGCCGCGGCCAGGACGAGGTTGACCAGGAGCGCCGTCAGGGTGCCGGTCCGGGTCCGGCGACCCGCCTGGGTCAGAGCGTTCACGCGCCGTCGCCCTCCTGGGCAGAGTCGGCGCAAATCACGGGCCGGCAGGGGCTCGCGTGGGCGTCCGGGGGGCGGGGACAGCGCTGACGCGACGGGCGACGTCCTGGCGAAGGATCGGTCGGCCGGCGCGACATGGGAAGGTGGGGGGCCGGAGCGCGGGTGGGGACAGCCTTCGACGCGGTGTGGCGAGCGCGGGCGCTCCGGGGCGACGAGGCCGCGGTGGCGCGGTTCACGGCCTGGGCGCTGGTGCCGCTCTATCGCTTCTGCTTCTACCGGGTCGGGCGGCAGCGGGAGCTGTGCGAGGAGGTCGTGCAGGAGACGGTGCTCCGCGCCCTGCGCGACCTCGAGCGCTACGACCCCGCGCGCAGCCAGGGCGACATCGGCCCGTGGCTGCGCGGGCTGGCGCGAAACGAGGTGCGCCGGGTGCTGGCGCGGGAGCGGCCGGGCGCGCGCCTCGACGCCGCGTGGGAGCGCCTCGACGAGGAGCTGCTCGCCGTCTACGCGCGGCTCGAGTCGTCGCCGCTCGGCGACGACCACCTCGAGCGCGAGGAGACGCGCGACCTGGTCAACGCGACGATGGCGCAGCTCCCCGACCAGCACCGCGAGGCGCTCGAGGCGAAGTACGTCCGCGGCCTGAGCGTGCGGGCGATCGCGGCGGCGCTGGGCCTCACGGAGAAGGCGGTCGAGTCGCGCCTCACGCGCGCGCGCGAGGCGTTCCGGGCCACGTTCGTGGCGCTCAGCGGGGACCTGGACACGTGGCAGGAGCTCACATGACGCCCGAGCACGAGCCGTCGCCCGGCGTGGGCGACGAGAACGTCGAGCGGCTGATCGGCCGCTACGCCCCCGTCTCGCCCGACCCGGCGTTCGTGGCGCGGGTCGAGGCGCTGGCGCTCCGCGGCGCGCGCGAGCGCGCCGCCGCACGGCGCGCCCGCTGGCTGCGCCCGGCGCTCGTCGCGGTCGCCGCGGGGGCGCTGGTCGCGCTGGGTGTGGCGATCGGGCGGGCGACCGCGCCGGGGATCGTGCGGCTTGGGGCCGGGAGTGAAGGCGGCGCCGGATCTCCGGTCGAGGCCGCCGAGACCCGGGGTGAAGACCGCACCGGGTCTCCGGTCGAGGCCGGGCCCAGCGCCGGGAGTGAAGGCGGTGCCGGGTCTCCGGCCGGGGCCGCCGAGACCCGGAGTGAAGGCAGCACCGGGTCTCCGGTCGAGGCCAGGTCCAGCGCCGGGAGTGAAGGCGGCGCCGGGTCTCCGGTCGAGACGGGGTCCGGGGGCGAGGCCGCGACGGGGACCGAGGCCCTGACCGGGGCCGGCTCCCCCTCGCCCAGCGACGCCCCGCTTCCTCCCCTGCCCGCAGACGTCCAGACGCCTGTCCTCGCCGACTCCGCTCCCGCGCCCGTCGCCGCTCCTGCACCCGCCCTGGCGGCCATGCCCCGCCCTTCCGCCCCCGAGCCGCTCACCCTCGCCGTCGGCGCGGTCCTCGAGACCGGCCCCCGCGAGCGCACGCGCGTCCGCTTGCCCGACGGCTCCACGCTCTACGTGGACGCCGGCGCCCGCCTGCGTGTCGAGTCCCCGCGCCGCGTCGCCGTCGACCAGGGCGAGGTCTACCTCGAGGTCGCCCCGCGCCCCGACGACCCGTTCGTCGTCGCCACGCCGACCCGCGAGGTCGTCGCGCTCGGCACCGCCTTCGTCGTGCGCGCCGACGGCCCGGACGCCGGCGTGGCGGTGACGCACGGCCGTGTGCGCGTGGGCGACGCCGCCGTCGACGCCGGCTGGCGGCTGTCGCTCGTCGACGGCGCGCGCGTCCCGCTGGGCCGGGCCACGCACGCGCTCGCCTGGGCGCGCGACCTGATCGCCTCGGCCGAGGCGCCGCTCGTCCCGCGGAGCCGCGCCTGCCTCACCGCCCGTGACGAGGCCGGCCGCGAGGCGCCCTTGTCGCTCCGCGCCTACGCGGTCGACGTGCACCTCGAGGACGGGTTCGCTCGCACGGCGGTCGACCAGACCTACTTCAACCACGATCACGTCCAGCGCGAGGGGACCTTCCACTTCCCGCTCCCGGCCGACGCCTCGATCGCGCGGCTGGCCATGTACGTCGAGGGCGTGCTCATGGAGGGCGGAATGGTCGAGCGCGACCGCGCGCGGACCGTCTTCGAGACGATCCGCTGGCAGCGCCGCGACCCCGCCCTCCTCGAGTGGCTCGACGGCAGCACCTTCCGCATGCGCGTGTTCCCGCTCGAGCCGCGCCAGGAGAAGCGGGTCGTGCTCGGCTACACGCAGCGCCTCCCGTCGGCGCACGGCCGCGTTACCTACCGCTTCGCGGCCGGCCACACGCTCGGCCAGAGCGGGACCTGGTCCTTCCGCGCCCGCGTGAAGGGCGGCGCCCACCTCGGCTGGTCGTGCCGCACGCACGCGCTCGACGCCACCGTCGACGGCGACGACCTGGTGCTCACGGCGCGCCACGCCGAGGCCGCGCTCGACCGCGACCTCGTCCTGACGCTCGAGCCCGCGGCGCCCCCGCCCGAGGCCCGCGCGCTCCTGGCCGAGCACGACGGCTGGCGCTACCTGGCCCTGCGCCTGACGAACGCCGCCCCGCTGCCGCCCGCGTGGGCGCCCGCGGGGGAGCCCGCGCGGCGGCGCGACTGGGTGCTCGTCGTCGAGACCTCGGCCGACCGCGACCCGGTCGTGGCGCGCGTGGCCTACGACCTCGCGCGGGCCCTCCTCGAGGCGGCCGAGGCGGGCGACACGTTCGCGCTGATCGCCGCGTCGACGACGCCGCGCCTGCTCACCGACGGCCGCGAGCCCTGCACGCCCGACCGCGTCCAGGCGGCCCTCGCGCGCCTCGAGCGCCGGCCGCTCCTGGGCGCCCTCGACCTCGGCGCCGCGTGGACCCTGGCGCGCGAGGCCACGAACGGCGCGACGGCCCCGGTCCTCGTGCACCTGGGCTCGGCGATCCCCGTGATCGGCGAGCGGCGCGAGGCGGCCTTGCTCGGCCGCCTGCCGGCCGGGCACGTCCTCGGCCTGGGTGTCGGCAAGCGCTGGAACCGCGCGCTCCTCCGCGCCGCGGCCGCGCGCACGGGCGGCTACTTCACGCAGGTCACGCCCGACGAGCCCGTGCGCTGGCGCGCGCTCGAGGCCCGCTCGGCCCTCGACGCCCCGCGCGTCGTCGACCTGCGCGTCGAGGCGCCGGGCCTCGCCTTCCTCACCGACCGCGACGCCCTGGCCCACGGCGAGGAGGCCCTCGCCGTCGCGCGGCTCCCGCGCGGCGACGCCCTGCCGGCGACGCTGGCCGTCACGGGCACGCTCGACGGCGCGCCCTGGCGGCGAGAGGTGTCGCTCGAGCGCGTCGAGCGCGGCGCCGGCTACCTGCCGCGCGCGTGGGCCCGGCTCGAGGTCGACCGCCTCGTGGCCCTCGGCCCCGAGCGCCGGACCGAGGTCGTCGCGCTGAGCAAGCAGAGCCACGTGCTCTCGCCCTACACGTCGCTCCTCGTGCTCGAGACCGACGCCATGCACAAGGAGTTCGACGTGCCCAAGGGGCGCGTCGAACCGTGGGCGCCCTACGCGCTGCCGGCGCGGCTCGAGGTGCGCCGGGAGATCCGGCCTGCACCGGGTGAGCGCCGACCGGTGGACGAGGTGCTGGCGACGATCCTGAGGCGCGGAGACTACGTGGTCGCCTACGACGCCCGGAATGGTCCGAGGCGCGGAGTGCTCACCGAGCGAGGCCTGCGCTTCCCCGGTCCATTCCCCAGCCAGGGAATCGTGACGAACGTCAGGCCCGGAGATCCGCTCCCGGTGGTTCCGCCAAAGCGCGTGAACGGCATCAGCCAGCAGGTTCCGGCGCAGGGAACCGCGCGGCATCAGGTGGGCTACAACTACACAGACCGTCAGGGCGCCGACGGCATGCTCGACCAGGGGCGGCTGATGGCCTTGCCGCCTGACTACAACGGGAACGTCGTGCAGACGCTCGAGGAAGGTCCCAAGCAGGAGATCTTCTCCCGGGCTACCCGGCGCATCGAGGAGACCGACTGGAAGTGGCGCCGCGACTCCTGGTCTGAGGACGCGGATGGCAACCCGACCTGGCGCGACGACGAGGATCCCTCGCTCCCAGGCTTCGAGCGCTTTCTGTGGCCGGAGGGCCGCGGCCGCATCGTTCTCGGGAACGACTTCGGCGTGGCCGACAGCGAGTTCGGCCGGATCGACTTGCGCTTCGGCGGGTTCCTCCACCCCCAGGTGAGGTCGAGCGGGCGGACGCGATCGCAGGACACGCGAGCTCCGGGCGTTCGGTACGACCGAGTGCTGGACACCAACGGGGCCGACACGCGCTGGACCGCGTCCCCTAGCTCGCGGCACCCCCGCGCGCTCACGGCCGACCTGCTGGCCTTCGCGCCCGGGATGGACACGTCGCAGGCGGACGTCCTCGCCGTCCTGGCCGCCGAGGCATCGCTCCCGGGGCCAGGGCGCGTCGACCCCGCCGCGGCCGCCCTCGTCGAGCGGGCGCGTCGCGCCCCGTGGACGACGGTGACCCTCCTCGACGACGAGGGGCGGGAGGCGGGCCAGGTCCACGCCGAGGGTGGCGGGCGGTTCGTCGCCGAGCGCCGCCTGCGCGTGGGCCTGATCGAGCGGGTCGTCAGCGACGGGACGACGCTCTGGCACCTCTACCCCGAGCTCGGTCTCGGTGCGCGGCGCGCCTGGAGCGGCTTCCACCACGATGAGGTCCTGCGCCCCCTGGTGCCCTGGCTCCTGCCGCCGCCGGAGCACCTCGCGCGCGGCGCCGACGTCGTGCTCGCGGCCGCGGGCCAGGTCGAGGTCCTCCCCCACGACGCGGGGCGGGCGAGGCAGGTCCTGGTGTTCGAGGGCACGAGCCTGGTCGAGCGGCGCTGGACGGATGCCGACGGGCGGTTGCTGGCCCGCGAGCGCTACGCGGCGGACGGGACGGTCGAGGTCGAGCGCGACGGTCAGCGTGTGACCTGGCGCCTGCCGCACCGTTCGCGCCCGGCCCCCCTGCGTCGCGAGCTCTCCCCTCCGCCGGAGCTGCTGCTCCTCCACCTCCCCTTCCGCGCTCCGCCCTCCTCATGGTTGGACGTCGCCTGGACTGACGCCGCCAGACGCACGGACGAGGAGCTCCTCCGGCTCGTCGGCGCAGGGCTCTGCGACGACGCGAGCAGGTGGACGGCCGTCGAGGCGCTGGCCCGCTCGCCGCTGGCCCGCACGCCGGGCGGCGTGACGCTCCTCCTGCAGCTCGGGCTGGGCGACACGTGGTACGTCGAGGACCCCGCGAGCAACCACCTGCTCGCCGCCGCCGAGGCGCTCGCCGCGGAGAGCGCGGTGGTGCGCTTCGCGCTCGAGCAGGCTCGCTGGGCGCACCAGAGGACCCTGCCTCCCGCCACGCTCGTCGGCGCGCCGCCGGACAGCTTCCTCGCGCGGCTGGCCCTCTACCGGCACCTCCACGCGCGCTGGAGCTCGCCGACCGTGAGCGCGGTCGGCGTCGTCACCCGCAACGACACGCTCCCCCACCTGGACCGCCTGGCCGTTGACCCGTACTGCGCCGCGCTTGCGTGGGACCTCGCGCAGACCGTCACCTGGAACGTCAAGGACGACCCGGCAGCCCTCCGAGCGTTCGCGGCCGTGGTCGAGCGGGTCGCCGAGCGGCCCGCGCTGGCCGAGCCGGCGGGCCTGCTCGCGGCGCGGCTGCGCGCCGCCGCGGGTGACGTCGATGGCTGCCGCGAGCGGCTCATGGCGCTCCACGCGCGGGCCGTCGCGCAGGGGCGACTCCTCCCGCTGGACGACGGCGTCCTCCAGCGCGCGCTCGGCGACGGATTCGCCGCCTGGGCCAGGCAGACGGGGCAGGCGCTGCTCGCGCGCGGAGCGCGGTCGGCCGCGCTGGACCTGGCGCACGCCTGCCGCGCCGATCGGGAGCACGCCCTCGGGCTGGCCCTCGCCGCCCTCGGCGCACCGCGCGCGGCTGACGCGGGCCTCATTACACGGGCGGCATCGCTGCTCGTGGCCCTGGGCGAGAGCGACCGGGCCCTGGCGATCGTCGGTGACTGGATCGCCGGCCCGCGCGCCGAGGCGTCGATCGCGCGGTGGGCAGCCAGCACGCTCGCACGAGACCGCCGGCTGCTCGCGCTCGCCTGGCTCGAGCGCGCGGCCGAGCTCGAGCTTCAGGCCCAGGGTGACGTCGACCTCCCGGCGCTCGAGCGCGCGACGACCGATCTCCTCGTGCACTACGACGCGGTCCTCGACGCCGCGCGCACCCTTGAGCAGCCGCCGCCGGCGGACCTCCTCCCGCGCGTCCTGCGCACGGTCGACCGCTGGCGCGCCGTCGACACCCGGGCGTCCGTCTGCCTGGCGGCCGCCAAGCTCCTTCGCGACCTCGGCGAGCACGACCTCGCCCGGGAGTACCTCCTGAGCGTCGTCGCGCCGCGTCCGCACGAGGGCGCCGCCTGGGCGACGCTCGCGCGGGCGCTCGAGGACCACGGCCGGCTCGACGAGGCCGAGCCGGCCTGGGCCCGCGCGTTCGAGGTCGAGGAGACCAACGCCGAGTACCTGTGGTGCCGCGCGGACCTGCTGCGCCGTCTCGGGCGCTCCGGCGAAGCTCGGCCCCCGCTCGAGCGCCTGGCGGCAGGCCCCTGGCAGCCGCGCTTCCGGCTCCGCCAGTGGCAGGCGTGCGAGGTGCTCGGCCTTCCCGCCCCCGACACCCCGCCCCGCGAGCGGAACTGAGGGCAGGCGCGCGTCCAGGCTGCTACCGTCGCGGCATGCCGCCGGAGGTCGTGGTCCCCCTGCTGGTCGTCGCAGCCATGGCCCTCCTGGCCCGGGCGTTCCTCGGCGTCGAACGGACCGCCCACGAGCACGCGTCGACGCTCGACGGCTGGCCACCCCGGCCCGTGCGCGCCCTCGTCGAGGGCGCCGCGGTGACCGACGAAGGCGAGGCGCGCGTCCTCGCCGGTCGGTTCGGCGGGCGGCGGGTCGAGGTGCGCCGCGCCTGGGCCGAGCTCCACTTCCGCGTGCGGGTCCCCGGCATTGATCGGGTCCTCGCGCCCGACCTCGTGCGTCAGCTCGCGAGGGTCCACCCGCTGGCGGCGCTCGGAGCGCCGCCGGTCCAGGTCGCGGCGGGCTGGCTGACGCTCACCCGGCCGCTCACCGACTACGGGCTGACCGCCAGGTCGATCGGCGGCGTGCTGGGCGCGCTCGGCGAGGCGGCCGCGGTCCTCGAGCGCGCGCAGGTGACGCTCACCGCCGGCGGCGGCGCCTCGCGCGGCGCGCTGGCCCGACCGCTCGAGGACGGCTGGGCGTGCGCGTCCTGCCGCCAGGCGCTCGACCCGACCGACCCGGAGGTCCGCGCGTGCCCGACCTGCGACCTCGCGGAGCACGAGCGCTGCCTCCGGGTGCGCGGCGCGTGCGCGGCGGGCTGCGCGCCGCCGGCGCTCCCCGGCGCGCTCGCGACGCTGGTCCATCCGCACCGGGTCGCCGCCCTGGCCGCGGCGCTCGGCGGGAGGGCGGACAGCACCCAGGCCGGGCTCGTGATCGCGGGCCGCCACGGCGGCGACGACGTCCGGCTCGAGCTGGCCCCCGAGGGCGTCTTCTCCCAGGCCGTGCTCATGCTGCGCCTCGCCGTGCCCGGGGTCACCGGGCGCCTGGCGCTCGACGCCGACGAGGCCCGCTCGCTCGTCGGCCGCGCCGGCGCGCAGGCCGCCGCCGCCGCTGCGGCCGTGAGCCACCTGTTCGGCCTCGTGCGCCTGCGGTCGCTCGAGGTCCGCGACGGCTGGCTCGTCGCGACCCGCGTCCTCGAGACCGACTACGCCGCGAGCTGGGGCTCCGTCGCGAGCGTGCTCGACGCCATGCGGCGCCTCGTGCCGCTCTTGCCGCGCGGCGGCGTGCAGGTGCGCGTGGGCGGGGTCGTCCGCGCCGTGCAGACCTGGTCGGTCGACGACCACGTCGTCTGCCCCTACTGCAAGGACGCGCTGGGCGAGGACGCCGTCGAGGCCTGCGCGTCGTGCGACACGGCCCACCACCGCGACTGCCTGACGGAGGCCGGGGGTTGCACGGTGCTGGGCTGCGCGGGCCGGCCGCCGGCGCGCGAGCGCGCGCCGGCCGGGTGAGCTACTCCGGCGCCTCGTAGCGCCGCACCGCCCGCGCATAGGCGGCCAGCCGCGCGTCGGCGCGGGCGTTCACGCTGCCGTCGGGCCAGGGCTGGAGCGGCCCCGGGCGGGCGCCCGCGGGGGTCCCCGTGAGGAGCTCGAGCGCCTCGTCGAGCGTGCGCACGGCGGCCACGTGGAAGCGGCCGCGCGCGACGGCGTCGACGACGTCCTCGCGGAGCATCAGGTCGCGGACGTTGGCCTCGGGCACGACGACGCCCTGGCGCCCGGTGAGGCCGCGGGCGAGGCACACCTCGTAGAAGCCCTCGACCTTCTCGTTGACGTCGCCGATCGGCTGCACCTCGCCCTTCTGGTTGAGCGACCCGGTGATCGCCCAGCCCTGGTCGACGGGCAGGTCGGCGAGCGCCGAGAGGACGCAGATCGTCTCGGCCAGGCTGGCCGAGTCGCCGTCGACCTCGGCGTAGGACTGCTCGAAGCACACGGTCGCCGTCAGGCACAGCGGCTTGTCCTGCGCGAAGCGCTCGTGCAGGAGGCCGGCGAGGATCTGCACGCCCTTGTGGTGCGAGTCGCCCGAGAGGCGCGCCTCGCGCTCGATGTCGACCAGGCCCTTGCGGCCCACGCCGACGGCCGCGGTCACGCGGCAGGGGCGCCCGAAGACGTGGTCGCCCGTGTCGTAGACGACGAGCGCGTTGACCATGCCGACGCGGCGGCCGGTGACGTCGAGGAGCACGACCTCGTCCTCGATCTGCTCCTGGATCCGCCGCTCGTCGAGGTCGACGCGCCGCCGGCGCTGGGCCAGGGCGGCCTCGACGTCCTCGCCCTTGATCACGGTCCGCCGGGCGCGCGCCGCGAGGCGGTCGGCCTCCTGCAGCACGTCGACGAGCTCCGAGAAGCGCGGCGCGAGCCGGTCGTTGCGCCCGGCCAGGCGCGCCGAGCGCTCGAGCAGCCGCGCCAGCGCCGACGCGTCGGGCGGGCGCAGCCCCGAGCGCCGCGCCACGCGCAGGAGCGCGCGCGCCATGGACGTCGTGACCTCGGGCGTGCGGACGAGCTCGTCCTCGACCTGGACCTTGACCTTGAACACCTCGGGGAAGTCGGGGTCCACGGCGGCCATCTGGTCGTGGAGCTCCTCCCAGCCGATCGCCACCAGCTTGAACGCGGTGCGGATCGGCTCGGGGCGCATGGCCACGCCGGCGCCGGTGTTGGCGGCCCGCTGGACCTCGATCCAGCCCGACTTGACGGCGCGCTTGAGCGCGCGCCAGGCGATCGGGTCCTGGAACAGCTCGACCGCGTCGACGACCAGGACGCCGCCGTTGGCCTGCAGGAGCGAGCCCGCGCGCAGGCGCAGGTGGTCGGGCGGGCTCTGGTCGCCGGCGTCGAGGCTGCCGAACAGGTTCTGATAGGTCGGGTTCGGCTCGAAGACGATCGGCGGGACCGGGTGCTCGCGCGCGTCCACGAACAGGTTGGCGCGGAACACCGCCAGGGCGTCCTGCTCGGGGCCGCGCCGCTCGGGCTCGGCGCCGCCCTTGCCGACCTCCTCGTCGCGCTGCGCCTGCTCGAGGAACAGGTCGACCTTGTCGCCGATCTCCTCCAGGAACGCGTCCAGCCAGCGGCGCACCGCCCGCGCGGGGTAGGCGCGCGCCAGGTCGTCGGCGAAGCCCTGCGCGACGCCGCGGGCCACGCGCGCCTCGAGCTTGCGCACGGCGAGCGTCCCCTTGCGCGCCAGCTCGCGCGCCTGCCCGGCGACCTCCTCCAGGCGCGCCCGCGCCGCGTCGTAGGCGGTCGCGCGCCGCCGCAGCTCGCGGCTGGCGCGACGTCCCCGCTGGGCGAGGCGCCGCTCGAGCGCCGCCGGCGTGAGCGGCTCGCCCGTCTCGTCCTCGATCCGCAGCTCCGGCGTGCCGAAGCCCTCCGGGATCGGCCCGACGATCAGCCCCTCCGTGCGCAGGTGGGCGGCGAGGTCCTCGATCAGGCGGGCGGCCTGCATGTCCCAGCGGCGGCGCACGCGCTCGCAGCGGGCGACGTGCAGCTCGTGGTTCAGGGCCGCCGGGACGGCGCGGCGCAGGACGGCGAGCACGTCGTCGAGGTCGCGGCGGAAGCGCCGGCCCTTGCCGCGCGGGAGCGTGACCAGCCGCGGGCGGTCGGGGTGCTCGAAGTTGGCCAGGTAGACCCGGTCGCGCGGGCGCGGGAGCGGCGGCGTGCTCCGGGCCACGGCCGCGCGCACGAGGGCCTCGCGGCCGGTGCCGGGGACCCCGCACACGAACACGTGGAACCCCGGCGCCTCGGTCTCGAGGCCCGTGCGGATCGCCTCGATCGCCCGCTCCTGACCGACGATCTCCTCGAGCGCCAGCACGGGCCGGTCGGTGAGGCGCCGTCGGGCCAGCACGCGCGCCCGGGCCCGCGGCTCGGGCACCTGCTGCACGAGCGCCCGCGCCTCCTCGCGGCCCGCCTGCTCCTCGGCGTCGATCGCCGCCTGGAGCGGGCGCGCAGGGCAGGTCCAGCGCAGCTCCGGCGGCGGGACCCGGCGCACGGCCGCGGGCCAGGCCTGACGGATCAGGCCGCCGTGGGGGCGCGCGGCGCGGGCTCTGCGGGCCAAGGGCGGTTCTCCTGGGGCTCGGGTGAGGGGGATCCTACCCCCCCGGCGCCCGGCCGGGAGGCAGGTCGCACCCGGCGCTGGCCGCCAGGCGAGTTCCGGCGCAAGAGCCCGTAAGTCATTGCGTTGCATGAGGTGGCGCGGCTCCGCGGAGCCGCGCCCCCGCTGGCTGCCGTGTAAGCGGTGACGGTGCAACGTGCGGCTTGGCTGAGCCTGACGCGCCGCCAACGACCCCATGCGGGTGCTCGAGCGTAAGTGTTTGCGCATTCGCACCTGGCGCGGCACCGAGGAGCCACCGCGGCTGCCGGCAGACCGAAGTGGTTGCGACGACTGGCATGGCGGCAAGCGCGTATGCGGCCTTCGCGGCTCCTCGGAGCCGGGCGGGTCGTTGCGCGGCAAGCGCCTGTGCGGCTCCGCGGAGCCGGGCGGGTCGTTGCGCGGCAAGCGCCTGTGCGGCTCCGCGCCTCCACGGAGCCGGGCGGGTCGTTGCGCGGCAAGGGCCTGTGCAGCCTCCGCGGCTCGGGCGGGTCGTTGCGCGGCAAGCGCCCTGAGCGGCTCCGCGGCTCCTCGGAGCCGGGCGGGTCGTTGCGCGGCAAGCGCCTGTGCGGCTCCGCGGCTCCTCGAAGCCGGGCGGGTCGTTGTGTGGCAAGCGCCTGTGCAGCCTCCGCGGCTCGGGCGGGTCGTTGCGCGGAAGCGCTCTGAGCGGCTCCGCGGCTCCTCGGAGCCGGGCGGGTCGTTGCGCGGCAAGCGCCCTGAGCGGCTCCGCGGCTCCTCGGAGCCGGGCGGGTCGTTGCGCGGCAGCGCCTGTGCGGCTCCGCGGCTCCACGGAGCCGGGGGGTCGTCGAGGAGGCCGGCTCGAGGCGACCGTCGCGGCTGTGGTCGGACGCAAGTGAGGAGCGCCGCTTGTGATCCCCGCGCGGCTCCGGGGAGCCGCCGCGGCGGCGTCGAACCGGAAGTGCTTGCGACTTCGCGCCCGGCGCGGCTCCGAGGAGCCGCGGACTCCCAACCAAGGTCCGCGTTCACCCTGAGGATCGACCACGGGCGGCTTCGGCACCTGCCGTGGCTCCGAGGAGCCACCGCGGCCAACGTCACTCCTGGCTGACCGCCTGCAGCAGCGCCTGGGCCTCCTTCCACTCGCGGCTCTCTGGCGGGAGGAGCGGGAGCGCGCGCCGCAGGTCGTCGCGGGCGCCGCGCCGGTCGCCCAGGGCGGCGCGGGCCGCTCCGCGGCCGGCGAGCGCGAGCCCCATGCGTGGCTCGCGGTCGATCGCGCGGCCGAACTCGACCGCCGCCGCCTCGTGGTCGCCGCGGTTGTGAAGCGCGCTGCCGCGGTTGAAGGGCGCCCACGGGTCACGCGGGTCGAGGTCGGCGGCGCGGCCCCAGTCGTCGAGGGCGCCGTCGACGTCGCCCTCGGCGTGCCGCAGGTCGCCGCGGGCGAGCCAGCCCAGGGCCTCACGTGGGGCGACGGCGACCGCCTGGTCGAAGTCGGCGCGGGCGCCCCGCGCGTCGCGGCGCACCGCCCGCACGCTGCCCCGCGCTACCCACGCCGCCGGCCGCCGCGGCTCGCCCTCGATCGCCCGCGTGTAGGCCGCCTCGGCGCCCGGCAGGTCCCCCCGCTGCTGGCGCACGTCGCCCACCTGCGTCCAGGCGAGCGGGCTGCCGTCCTGCGCCTCGGCCGCCTGCACGAGGTCGGCCTCGGCGCCGGCGAGGTCGCCGAGGTCGCGCTTCACGAGGCCGCGCAGGTGCTGGTGGCTCCAGTGCGGCTCGAGCGCGAACGCGCGGTCGAGGTCGGCGAGGGCCAGCGCCAGCTCGCCCTCCTCGAAGTAGATGCGCGCCCGCTCGTGGTGGACCAGGGCGCTGGGCTCGAGCGCCAGCGACGCGGCGAAGTCGGCCATGCCGCCGGCGCGGTCGCCCTGGTGCATGCGCGCCATGCCGCGCCGGGCCAGCGCCGTGGGCCTGGGGCCGCGCTCGAGGGCGCGCGTGAAGTCCTCGAGCGCGCCCTCGAGCTGGTCGCGCGTGTTGAAGCGGAACCAGCCGCGCGCCTCGAGCGCCTCGGGGTGCCCGGGGTCGAGGCCCAGGGCGCGGCGGAAGTCGGCGAGCGCTCGCTCCTCGGTCGCCTCGTCGTCACCCCGGCGCGCGCGCGCGTCGCCGCGCACGTACCAGGCGTCGGCGTCGTCCGGCGCCAGGTCGACGGCGGCGTCGGCGTCGTCCAGGGCACCGTCGACGTCCCCGAGCCCGATCCGCGCCCGCGCCCGGCCCACGAGGGCCGGCGCGTGCCGGGGGTCGACCACGAGCGCGTCGTCGAAGGCCGCCCGCGCCGCCGACCAGTCGCGCACGCCCAGGCGCTCGCGACCGACCGTCACCAGCGCCGCCGCGCGCTCGGTCGGCGTGGGCTCGGGCGCGGCGACCGGCCCGGGCGCCGGCGCCGGCGCAGGCGCGGGCGCAGGCGGCGCGTCGGTGACCTCCGGGGCCGGCTCCCTGCGCTGGTCACGCGGCGGCGGCGCCAGCGAGCGCCAGCGCCCCCGCGGCGCCGGCGAGGAGCGCCGCCGTCCGCCCGCGGCCGCCGCCGCCCTTCCCTCGCGCCAGCCAGGCGTCGAGGGCGTCCCCCAGGGCCTCGGCCGAGGGGAAGCGCGCGGCGGGGTCCTTGGCCAGGGCGCGCAGGCACAGCGCCTCGAGGGCGCGGTCGACGCCCGGGCGCAGGCTCGAGGGCGGCGTGGGCGCCCGCTCGGTCGTGGCCACGAGCAGCTCGTGCAGCGTGTCGCCCGTCGCCGGCGGCTCGCGCGTGAGCGCGGCGTAGAGCGTCGCGCCGGCGCCGTAGACGTCGGTCGCCGGGCCGACCGCGGCCCGGTCGCCGCGCGCCTGCTCGGGCGACCAGAACCCGGGCGTGCCCAGGAGCTGCCCGCTGTGCGTCAGGCTGCCCGGGCCGGCGGCGTCGCGCGTGAGGCCGAAGTCGATCAGGCGGCCGCGCCCGTCGCGGTCGATCAGCACGTTGCTCGGCTTGATGTCGCGGTGGAGCACCCCCTGCGCGTGGGCGTGCGCCAGCCCGCGCGCGACGTCGCGCAGGAGGGCGGCCGCGAGCGGCGGCTCGAGCGGGCCGTCGCGGGCGAGCCGCTCCTCGAGCGACTCGCCCTCGACCAGCTCCGTGACCAGGAAGGGCCAGCCGTGGTGGTCGCCGGCGTCGAGCAGGCGCACGAGCCCCTCGTGGCGCAGCCGCACCAGCGCCTCGACCTCGCGCTGGAAGCGCCGCTCGCGCGAGGCGGTCCCCGGCTTGAGCAGCTTGACCGCCACGGCGCGGCCCTCGGGGTCGCGCGCGGCGTAGACGATCCCCATGCCTCCGCGGCCCAGCTCGCGCTCGGTCAGGTAGCGCCCGATCTGCAGCACCACGGGGGCAGGGTGGCAGGCCCGCGCGGGCCGCGCGAGTCACCGCGGTCACCGACCTCGGCGCCCACACCGTGGACGTCGATCACGACGACCGGCCGCGCGGTCAGGCGTCGCGCCGCTCCACGTTCCGGATCGCCTCGATCAACCCGTCGAGCAGGTCGGTCGCGATCAGGGGCGCCCACCCCGTGCGCCGCGCGACGAGGTCGCCCGCGCGCCCGTGGAGCCACGCGCCCAGGCAGGCGGCGTCGAGCGGGCCGAGGCCGGCGGCGAGCAGGGCGGCGATCACGCCGGTGAGCACGTCGCCCGCGCCGGCCGTGGCCATGCCGGGGTTGCCCGTCGTGTTCTCGTACAGGTCGAGCCCGCCGCCGGGCCGCGGGGCGCCCACGAGCGTGCCGGCGCCCTTGAGGAGCGTGGCCACGCCCACGCGCGCGACGAAGGCCTCGAGCGCCGGGCGGCGCCGGGCCGGGTCGGGCCGCTCGCCGGTCAGCCGCGCGAACTCGCCCGGGTGCGGGGTGAGGACCGCCCGCCCCGCCAGCGCCCGCAGGTCGTCGGGGCGCCCCTCGAAGGCGTTGAGCGCGTCGGCGTCGAGCACCACGCGCGGGCCCGGCGGCAGGGCGGCGACGAGGCCGCGCACGACGTCGACCGCCTCGTCGTCGCGCGACAGGCCAGGGCCGACGGCCAGGGCGTCGACGCGGGCCGCCAGGGCCAGGACCTCGTTCAGCGCGGACCGGGCCAGGGCGCCGCGCGACGTCTCGGGCAGCGGGCGCGTGACGAGGCAGGTCGTCTTCACCTCGAGCGCGCGCTGCGCCGAGGCCGGGCTGGCCACGGTCACGAGGCCCGCGCCGGCGCGCAGCGCCGCCTCGCCCGTCAGGAGGGCGGCCCCGACCATGCCGCGCGACCCGGCCACCACGAGCACGGTCCCGACGCTCGTCTTGTGCGCGTCGCGCGGGCGGCCGGGGAAGGCGACGGGGGGGCGCAGGTCCACTCAGTCCTCGCCCGCGGCCCGGGCCCGCCGCGCCGCGGCCAGGCGCTCGAGGGCGTCGCGCGCGGCGGCCTGCTCGGCGGCCTTCTTCGACGAGCCCGCGCCGCGGCCCCGCTCGAGGCCGTCGACGCGCACGACGATCACGAACTCCTTCTGGTGGTCGGGGCCCGACTCCTGCGCGACCTCGTAGGTGGGCGTGAGGCGGTCCGCCTGCTGCGTGAGCTCCTGCAGGAGCGACTTCCAGTTGCGCTCGCTGCGCGCGACCAGCTCGTCCTCGAGCGCGCGCTCGAGCCCCCAGAGGATGAACGGCCGCGCCGCCGGCAGGCCGCCGTCGAGGAACATGGCGCCGATCACGGCCTCGACCGCGTTGGCCAGGACCGAGGGCGGGAGCTCGTCGCGCTTGAGGCCGCGCCCCGTGCGGAGCGCGCGGTCGAGCCCCAGCTCGAGGGCGAGCTGCGTGAGGCTCTGCGCCGAGACGACCGCGCTGCGCACGCGCGTCAGCGGCCCCTCGTCGAGGTCGGGGAAGGCGCTGTAGAGGAAGTGGGCCACGACCAGGCCCAGGACCGCGTCGCCCAGGAACTCGAGGCGCTCGTTGGACGGGTGGTCGGCGTCCTTGCACGACGCGTGGGTGAGCGCGCGCTCGAGCAGGCCCGGGTCGCGGAACGTGTAGCCGAGGCGGCGGCTCAGGTCGTCGACCACGTCCCCGGTCGCGGCCGACGCGTGGGCGCCGAAGCTGGGGGTGGCGGGCTGCTCCGGCGGCCGCTCGGCCGCCCGCCGCTTCCGGGCCACGCCGGTCAGGCGGCGCGGCGGCGCCGGACGACCGCGGCGAGGACCAGGGCGAGCGCCTGCCGCGATCGGCGGGGCCGGGGTCGACGGGGCCGCCGGCGCCAGGAGCGCAGCCGCCGCCACCACCGCCGCCGCCGCTGCTGGCGGTCGGAATTGACTGGGCGGGGCGAGGCGCCGCCGGCCGCGGGCGCGACCGGCTGGAGGCCGCCGCCCTGCTGGGGGCCGCCGCTCGTGTTCGTCGTCCCGCCGCCGCTCGAGCCCGCGGGCGCGCTCGAGCCGCTGACCTCGAGGGCCCCGGCGAGCCGCGCGAACTGCCCGTCCGGGTTCTCGATCGTCACCGCGTAGGCGCCGTTGCTCAGCCCGGCCGGCACGGTGAAGCTCACCTGCCCGCCCTGGCCGATCGCGTTGAGCACCTCCTGCCCGACGATCGCCCGCGCGCCGCTCTGGAAGCCGTCGCCGTAGACCTGCACGGTCGCGCCCGGCTGCACGCTCGTGGGGTTCAGGCCCTCGATCATGGGGCGCGGGCGGCGGACCTCGAGGCCGCCGGTGAGGACGGCGCACTCCCAGGTCTGGTCGTTCCACAGGCGCACCGTGCGCAGCGAGGGCATGGCCGACGCCAGCACCTGCAGCGACACGCTCGCCGACCCCGCGCTGAACGTCGGGTTGTTGCCCACGAACAGGCCGGGGCCGGGGACGTCGATGCGGTTGGCGCGGTTGAGCTGCGAGCCGACGACGGTCAGGCCGCCGTTGTTGCCGGGCGCCACGGTCGCGCTCGAGCCGAGGCCGGTGACGTTCATGCCCTTGGGCAGGGCCACGATCGACGGCTCGAGCCGCGTCGCCGCGCCCCAGCTCACCGCCACGCGGTCGGGGTTGCCGGGGTTGCTCCGCCCGCCGCTCGCGCCCCAGAACGTCGTGCCGAAGTTCGTGTGGATCTGGAGCCCGCTCGTCTGCAGCGAGAAGTTCACGTCGCGCACGGGCCCGTCGAGCGGCTCGGCGTAGACGACGTACTGCCCCTGGTCGAGGCCGCGGATGCGGAAGAAGCCGGACCCGTCCGACAGGCCCGCCGAGCAGGGCGTGCCGTCGAGGTCCTCGGCCACGACGTGCGCGCCCGAGACCGGCTGGCCGTCGAGCCGCACGTAGCCCTCGATCCAGCCCGGCTGCGCGCCGTTGGGGTAGATCGCCGAGGCGCCGGCGATGTCGTCCTGCTCCAGCGAGCGCAGCCGCGTGTCGCCCGTGTGGGCGAACGGGTTCATGGTCGCGCCGACGACGGCCGAGTGGTCGAGGCCGATGAAGTGGCCGACCTCGTGGGTGGCGACGTTCTGGATGTCGAACGTGCCGCCGGTCAGGTCGGTCGAGAACAGGTAGTTCTTGCCGTTGAAGATGATGTCCGCGTCGAGGATCCGCCCCGTCGAGGGCTCGAAGTCGACCGGCGTGATCGCCACGAGGCCGCCGGCGGGGCTGTCGAAGAACCCGCTCGTGCCCTGCATGTCCCAGATCACCAGGTGGATGTCGTCCGACTGCCAGTCGGTGCGGCCGCGGCCCTGGCCCGTGTCCTCGAAGAACGCGACCCGGCTGGAGGGGACCTCGTTCCAGGCGCGGAAGGCGAGGCGGACGGCGACCATGTCGCTGCCGTCGGTGATCCGCGGGTCGCCCGCCTCGTGGATCGTGAACACGATGCTCGAGTTCTGCCAGTGCATGGGCAGAGCGCCCGCCTGCAGGCTGACGAACGCGTAGCTCGACAGGCCGATACCCAGGATCGACGCCGCCAGCGCCACCAGCGGCGCCCGGTGGATCGTGCGCCGGGAGACGCGCTTGAACTTGCACGTGTGGTTCGGGTTCATCGGTCCTCACCGGCGCGGGGGGGCTGGGCGGCCACGGCGTCCTTCACCGTGCGCAGCAGGTCGGCGAGCGGCAGGCCCTGCTCGTCGCCGCTCCCCTCCTCGACCGCGCCCGTGCGGGGGTCGATGAGGCGGAGGCCGGTGAGGTTGCGGACGGCGACCTTGCGCCCGCCCTCCTCCCGGACGGTGTACTTGCCCTGCGACATGCCGATCGCCATGCGGTAGCCGTGGCGGTTCGGCCGGTCGAGGAACACGACGAGCTCCTCGCCCACCTCGAACTTGGGCGAGCCGGCGATGAACGTCCCGCGCTTCGGGGTCATGCCGCCGTAGGTCGTGAACGAGAAGGTCGTGGCCGGGGCGCCCTTGAGGATCTCCGTCACGCGGAGCTGGACCTCCGTGACCACGCCGTCGGGCGTCTCGCGGCCCTCGACGCCCACGCACTCGCCGTGGACGATCACGTCCGCCCGCTCGATCAGCTCGTCGAGCGAGAAGCGCAGCACGGTCGTGCACAGGGCCGGGGTCGCCAGCAGCAAGCTGAGTGCCAGGGCGCCCGCGATGCGAGCGATCGACCGGCTCTCCCCCCTCGTCCCGCGCATCGACACCCTCTCCCGGCCTCGGTCCCGCGCAAGGAGGGTGCCAACCTCGGTTGACTGTTCGGATCGACTCAAGTGCAAGCTCTCCAAGGATTCCGACGAGGTGCCGCGCCGGGGATGCGACGCACGACGGACACACGTCGCCCCGATTTCCGGCACGCCGGCTGGGACGAAACCGGGGTCAGGTCGGGGGGGCGTCGGAGGGGGCGGACTCGGCGACGGCGGGGGCCTTGCCGTGGACGCGGTCGAGGAGGCGGTTGATCTCCTCCCCGATCTCCATGAAGAAGTCCCCCTCGCGCAGGGTGACGCGGGTGGGCTTCCCCTCGTTGGCCTCCTTGAGGACGACGCCGATCCGGTAGGCGGAGCCGAGCAGGCGGTGCGTGTGGACGATCGCGTAGACGCCGAGCACGAGCGACGTGCACACGATCACGAAGGCCAGGCCGCCGACGAGGATGAACGGGTTGGTCCCGAGGACCTCGGGCACGTCGCGCGCGGCGTTGGCCTTGAGGAGCGTGTAGACCATGACGGCGAACGCGGCGACCAGCAGGAGCGAGGTGATCCAGATCACCATGTAGAGGTAGTGGACGCCCTTGCTGACCGTGTAGTCCTTGCGACGCTCGCTGCCCACGCCCGCCTCCGAAGCCCCCGCGCGGCTTGCGACGGGATCAACTCATGCTACCCGGGGGCCAGGTCGGAGTAAACGCGTCGACGGCCGGCGCCGCGCGCAAGACGCTGCCCCGGCGCGGTCGGCTCCGTTCGGCTACCGGCTCGGACCCGAGCGATGAACGCTCGGCGGGCGATCAGGCGTCGCGCGCGCAGCGGAACCCGACGAGCGGGTCGGCGACGTCCGGTCGCAGGCCGGCGCGGAAGGTGGCGCTGCCCGAGCGCGGCCGGCGCGGGTCGTGGCCGCCGCGGATGGCGCGCTGCGGGGAGGTCGGCGCCGCGCCGTAGGGCACGACGAACGGGCTCGACGTCCACTCCCAGCCGTTGCCGGTCAGGTCGTGGACCCCCTCGCTGCTGGCCCCCTCGGGGCGCGTCCCCACGGGCGCCAGACCGGCGTGGATGCGCGCGAGGTCGAGCGCGTCGCCGTACGGGTAGCGGCGCTGCTCCGGCCCCTGCGCCGCGCGCTCCCACTCCTGCTCGGTCGGGAGGCGCTTGCCGCGCCAGCGCGCGTAGGCCTCGGCCTCGGCGTGGGTGACGCCGGTCACGGGCAGCTCGAGGAGGCGCGCCGGTACCCGCCCGCGGGCGGGCCACGTGCGCGGGCGCGCGGCGCCGGTCGCCTGCACGAACTCCTGGTAGGCGCGGTGCGTGACCGGCGTGCGGTCGAGCCAGAAGGCCTCGAGCCGCACCTCGTGCATGGGCCGCGCGTCGGGGTCGTCGCGGTCGCCCAGGACCAGGAACCCGGCCGGGACGAGGACCATGTCGTCGGGCGGCGGCGCGCCGCCGGCATCGTCGCCCGGCTGCGGCAGGAGGCGCAGGAGGTCGCGGCGCAGGGCGGCGAGGGCGGGCCGGCCGGCGGGGTCGCGCGCCAGGGCGCCCTTGACCAGCGCGTCCCAGCGCCGGTCGAGGCCCGGGCGCAGCTCGCTCGGCAGCTCGAGCCCCGCCGGCAGCCGGCCGGTGAGGACCTCGAACACGAGCACGCCCAGGGCGTAGACGTCGGCCGCCGGGGCGGGCGGCGCGCCGGCCAGGCGCTCGGGGGCGAGGTAGGCCAGGGTCGCGGTCGAGCCGGCCCACTCGTCGCGCTCGCGGCTGGTGATCGAGGCCTCGAGGTCGTCGCCGGCGGGCTCGGGGCCGGCGCCGAAGTCGGTCAGCGCCACGCGCGGCGGCCGGGCGTCGGGGTCGACGAGCACGTTGGCCGGCTTGACGTCGCCGTGGACCACGCCGCGCCGGTGGGCGTGCTCGAGCGCGTCGACGAGCGGCAGGAGGACCGGGCGCACGAGCTCGCGGCGCAGCGGGCGGCCGCCCAGGAGACGGTGCAGGTCGGACGGGAAGCGCTCGAGCACGAGGTAGCGGCGGCCGAGCGCCTCGCCGGCGGCGAGCGCGCCGAGGATCGCGGGGTGGTCGAGACGGCGCGGCGGGCGGCCGGAGCGGCCGCCCTCGGCCAGGACCTTGACCGCGACGTCGCGCCCCCGCCAGCGCGCCCGCCACACGGTCGCGTGCCGCCCGCGGGCCAAAACCTCGTGGAGCTCGACGCCGGCGACGAGGCAGGCCGCGCGCAGCGGGTCGGAGGCGTGGTCGACGGGCACGGTCATCGGCGCTCGCGAGGCTCCCCCGGAGGTATAGACGCGCCGGGCGCGTCGGTCGAACGCGCCCCGGAGCGTGGCCGCGGGGGAGCGTACACGTCCAGGCGAGGCCGTCGGTTCCAGCCGTCCACGCGGGCCGCGGCGGGGGGTGACTTCCTTGAACGGCCGACGCGGCGGGACTAGCATCGCCAGTGGTCGTCCGGGGCGCGCGCACGCCCGGCGTGGACACAAACAGGGTCACGGGAGGCATCGTGCGACGCAAGCTCCTCGCTCCGCTCGTCCTGGCGCCGCTCTTCGCGGCCGGCTGCGGAAGCAATCACCCGGTGCGTCGGGTCGAGCAGCCGGTCAACGTCACGCACGAGGTGGCGTTCGGCGACTACCGCCGGGTCTACAACACGACGTACCACATCCTGAACCGCTACGGCGTCATCCAGAACGCGTCGTACCGCTACGGCGAGATCACGGCGCTGGTCTCGGAGGACAACCACCTGTTCGACAAGACGCGCCGGACGATCCAGGCGCGGATCTTCGACTCGGGCGACTTCTACGACGTCGAGTGCCGCGTGCTGATCGCCGTCGAGGACAGCGAGGTCGCGACCTTCCCCGACCAGTTCCAGCCGCGCTACAGCTGGAAGACGGTCGCCAGCGACCAGTTCCTCGAGACGCGCCTGAACAACGAGATCCGCGCCGCGCTCTCCGGCGGCGCGTGGCAGGCCAAGGAGCCGCTCGAGCCGAAGCCGCGGCAGCCCGCGGCGAGCGAGCCGGCGCCGCGCGAGCACCGGGCCGTCGCGCCCGGCGCCGCCGAGCGCACCGACGAGGTGCGCGTGCGGCCGACGCCGCGGGCCGGCCAGACCGTGGACCTCGACGAGCTCGGCCCGGCCGCCTTCGAGCGGCTCGGCGTCGCCTCGCTGCGCCAGGGCGACTACCGGCGCGCGGAGGCCGCGTTCCGGGCGACGCTCGAGGCCGACGGGCGCGACCCGTTCGCCCACTACCTCCTGGCGCAGGCGCTCTTCTCGCGCGGCGCCTTCGAGGAGGCGGTCACGCACGTGCGCGCCGGCGCCGCGCTCAACGCGGCGTTCACCGGGGCCGACCTCGACCTGCGCGACCTCTACGCCGAGCGCGACGCGACGTTCTCGACGCGCCTGGGCGAGCTCGAGGCGCGCGCCCGCGACCAGCAGGGGCTGTGGCTCCTGGCCGGCTACCTGCGCATGCTCTCGGGGGACGCGCAGGGCGCCGTCGTCGCGCTCGACCGCGCCCCGCAGGACGCCCTCATGCGCTCGCTGCGCGCCAGCGCCCTGGAGCGTCTCGAGGCCGTCAGCGGCATCGAGGAGTTCTAGCGCTCACGCTTCAACGCGCCGCTCCGGCGGCGACCCACGCGCGGCGGTCGAGGCCTGACCTCGACCGCCGCGTCGCCGTTCCGGAGGTTCCGGAGCCGCTCGCCGGCCGGAGGCCCGTGAATGCGTGGACCCTCACCCGCGAAGGGTGAGTCCCCCCGATCCGATCCGCTCGGATCCCTGGAGGACCTGGCGGTGACCTCCTCAAGGCGTGGCTCACGAGCGTGTTGGAGCGCCGGTCGCGCGACGCAGCGCACGAACATGCGGCGAACGCCGCCGCGCGCGAGTTCCCCGGGTCGCGGCAAGCGCCGCGCGCACGGTCGGCTGCGGCCCGCGACGACCCCGAACTCCTCCAGAACCTCGCGGACGGCGCCCCCCGCCCCGGTCATTCCTGAGGTGGGGGAGGAGAAGGGCGCGAGGGGATGCGACTCGGAACCTGGTTGAGCGGCGCGGCGTGGCTGGCCGCCGCGGTGGTGGTCGTGGGCTGCAGCGACAGCAGCCGTCGTCCGGCGGCGTTCGCGACGGCCTCCTTCGACGAGCTCGAGGACGTCGGGACCGGCGGTGACCTCGGGGACGGCAGCGGCACGATCATCGACGACGGCAGCGGCGGCGGCGGCGGCGGCGCGATCATCGATGACGGTAGCGGCGGCGGCGACGACGACCTCGGCATCATCGGGGGCGGCGGCGGAGGCAGCGGCGACGGCAGCGGCAGTGCTGGCGACGGCGACGGCAGCGGAGGTGCTGGCAGCGGCGACGGCGACGGCAGCGGCGGTGCTGGCAGTGGCGATGGCGACGGCAGCGGCGGTGCTGGCAGTGGCGATGGCGACGGCAGCGGCGGCGACGGCAGCAGCGACGGCGACGGCGACGGCAGTAGCGACGACGGCGACGGCGACGGCAGCAGCGACGGCGACGGCAGCGGCGGCAGCGGCGACGGCAGCGGCGACGGCAGCGGCGGTAGCGGCGACGGCAGCGGCAGCGGCGACGGCAGCGGCGGCAGCGGCGGCAGCGGCGGCAGCGGCGGTAGCGGCGGCGCGGACGGCGACGCCAGCGACCCGGGCGGCGGCGAGGCGAGCTCCGAGCTCGATCAGGCGATCCAGGCGCTCGCCGACCAGCTCGCGACGCGCGGTCAGGTGACGGTCCTCGACGTGTTCGTGCACGCCGACGGCAGCGCGACCGTGACCTTCGGGATCGCCGGCGTGGACGAGGTGGTCGTGGCCCGGTTCTCGCCCGAGGCCGACCTCCTGTGGACCACGGACCTGACGGGCACGGGGTCGAGGACCTGGACCCGCACGGCCGTCCTCCGCGACGGGCGCACGGTGGTCCTGGGGAGCTTCTTCGTCGAGGTGACCTTCGACGGCGGCACGACGCTGACGAACACCTCGCAGTCCGGCGCGGCGCAGGGCTTCATGGCCCTCTACGAGGCCGGCGGCTCGCTCGCGTGGGCCGTGCGCATGGGCGGCGTGCCGGTGGACGTCATCCTCCTGCTCCGCAGCGGGATCATCGTCACGGGCACCTTCGACGTCTCGGCCGACTTCGGCCCGCTCGAAGGCGGCGGCTGGGTCGTGCGCACGTCGCCTGGCAAGAACCTGTTCACGGCCCGCTACACGCACGAGGGGCGGCTCGCCTGGGTGCGCAACCCCACCCTGGCCGGTGAGGCCGAGGGCGTGAGCATCGCCATCGCCTCCGGCCCCGCCCCCCGGGCGGTCGTGCTCGGCCACTTCCAGGGTCAGCTCGACGCGGGCGACGGGCAGCCGCGCACGTCCGTGGGCGGGCGCGACCTGATCGTGCTGCGCTACACGATGGGCGGCGACCTGCACCTCGCGCGGCGTGAGGGCGGCGCGGGCGACGACACGGCGCTGAAGGTCGCCGGCACCCAGAACGGCGGCTTCCGGCTCGAGGCCATGTTCGTCGGCTCGACCACCTATGGGGCGGGCGAGGCGAACCAGACCACGCTCGAGTCGGTCGAGCCGGCGAAGGTGACCTCGACGCACGCGAGCGACGGGCGCCTGCTCACGCTCGGCTTCGCGCCGGAGTAACCCGCGTCCGGGCCAGCAGAGGGCACGGCGACCCGACGGGTCGCCGTGCCCTCGCGCCGTTCACAGGAAGCGCAGGGCGATCCGCGTGGCCAGGCCGGCGACGAGGACGATCAGCGCGTAGCCGGTGGCCAGGAGCAGCAGCCGCAGGGCGAGGAACGACGGCGGCGGCGGCGACGTGGGCTTGATCCCGGCGAGGCGCGGACGCCGCGCCAGTCGCCGCAGCCCGCGGAGCCCTCGCGCCGGGCCGGGAGATCCTCGCGCCGGGCCGGGTCCTCCGCGGCGCGCGGATCTCGCGCCGCGCCGAGTCCCTGCGCGGCGCGTCGGCCTCGCGCCGGCGGGCGCTGTCGGCCGCGCCTCCCCTCCGCCGGTCGAGCAGGTCGGCGAGGCGGCGCTCGACCTCGGCCGCGTCGGGGCGCGCCTCCGGGGCCTTGGCCAGCATGTCGCTCAGGAGGCTCGCCACGGCCGGCTCGAGCGAGGCGGGGACGGGGACGGCGGCGGGCGCCGCGTGCTGCTCGAGGACGTCCGCCGCGTCGTCGCCTTCGTAGGGCGGCCGGCCGACGAGCAGGTGGTGGGCGAGCGCGCCCAGGCTGTAGACGTCCGAGCGGGCGGTGGGCGCCTCGCCCCGGGCCTCCTCGGGCGAGGCGTAGCGGGCGAGCTGCGGCGCGTCGGGCCGGTGCCGCCGCAGGCGGGCCCCCGGCGGCTCGCCGAGGCAGGTGAGCTTCACGCGCGCCCCGTCGAGGATCACCGCCGCGGGCGAGAGGAGCCCGTGGACCTGCCGCCGGCCGTGCACGTGGGCCAGCGCCTGCGCCAGGTCGCGCACGACCCCCAGCGCCGCCGGCCGGTCGAAGGCGGGGCCCGCCTCGAGCCGCCGCGCGAGCGGCTGGCCGGGGCAGGCCTCGAACACCGTGTAGAGCCACTCGCGGTCCGAGGCCGTGTCGAACACCGCCTGCACGGCCGCGTGCTCGAGCGCGCCGGCCTGTCGCGCCCGCCCCTCGTAGGCCCGCCGGAAGGCCGGGTCCTGCGCCAGGTCCGGGTCGACCACCTCGAGGAGCACCTCGCGGTCGAGGGCCCCCTGCCGACCGAGGTAGAGGGCGCCGCTCTCGCTGCGCCCGCGCGCCGAGACGACCTCGACCGTGCCCACGCGCGTCCCGGTCGCGAGGGGGTCGGGGGCCGAGAAGAAGGCCACGACGGTGTCGCCGACGCGGATCCGGTCGTCGTGGCGCAGCGGCGCCTCGCCCTTGACGCGGTCGTGGTTCAGGTAGGTGCCGTTGGTGCTGCCGAGGTCGACCAGCACGTAGCCCGCGCCGCGCCGCTCCACGCGGAAGTGCTTGCGGGACGACTGCGGCTCGTCGAGCTGCAGGCCGCAGCTCGCGAGGCGACCGACGACGCAGGGGAACTCCCCCAGGTGCCGGACCGACGTCGGGGCCCCCCCCTGCTCCACGACCAGGCGCGCCACGGTCGCGAGGCTACTCCACCCGTCGCCGCCGGGCGACAGGGGACGCGGGTGACCCACGTCCTCCCGCCCGGATCGGGGGTTGCCGAGTCGTGGAGTCCTGGCAACATGGAGGTGTGCGAACCCCCCATGGGGCACAGCCGCTCACGACCGATCGACGCCTGGCGAGCGCCGGCGTCGGCGGCGTCCCCCCGATCCAGGAGCCGTTCATGCAGGAGCCCCGCGCGCGCGCGCTGGCGGAGTCCCTCGCCCAGCTCGCCGACCGCAAGAAGGCCGAGGACATCGTGATCCTCGACCTCCGCGGCCGCCACAGCCTGTTCGACTACTTCGTGATCGCCACCGCGCAGGGCGAGCGTCAGGCGCAGGTGGTGGGCGAGGAGGCGGTGCGCTTCGCGCGGCAGCAGGGGCTCTCCCGCCACCTCGAGGTCGCGCCCGACTGGGTGTGCGGCGACTTCGGCGACGTGGTCCTGCACGTCTTCTCGCCCGACGCCCGCCGCTTCTACGACCTCGAGCACCTGTGGGCCGACGCGCCGCGGGTCGACTGGGTGAACAACGCCGCCACGGCGTGACCCGGCCTCAGGCCGGGTCGCCCGGCTGCGAGAGGGCGTAGCGGCGCGCGAACTCCGGGGGGAACGCGACGTCGTTGGCGTAGAAGTAGCGGATCAGCTGGCCGTGATGCTGGGCCTCGTGCTCGAGCAGGTCGAACGCCAGCGCCGCGCGTTCAGGGGTGTGGTCGTGCCCCGCCAGCGCGTCGAGCACGGCGCCGCGCGCGCGCGCCAGGGCGTCACGGACGGCCGCGGCGCGCCGCGCGTCCGCCGCCGCCAGGCTGCAGGAGAAGCCCGACCAGGCCCCCGCGGCGATCGCCCGGGCGTAGCTCTCGCGCCCGCCGACGAGGCACCAGAACTGGTCGCCCATGCGGTTCGAGGGCGCGCCGGCGAGGTCGCGGGCGAGCGCCGGGTCGTCCACCGCGGCGGCGAGCGCCTCGCTCAGGAGCAGGGCCCGCTCGAGCCGCGCGGTCAGGAGCGACGACACGCGCTACCCCGGGTCGTCCTCGTCCGGGACGATGAGCGTGGGGTCCTCCTGCTCCTTCTTCTTCATCCAGTCGGCGACCCACTCGTTGATCGTCTGGTGCGTTTGCTTGGCGCCGGCGGTGTCGCCGTAGAAGGCGTCCATGAGGTCCTCCTCCAGCTCCGCCTTGTACTTGGCGAAGCGGGGGGGGATGTCGATCATCATGGCGCCCCACTCGTTGTCGTACTGCATGTGGCGGCCCCGCTCGCCCTCGCCGGTGGGCGGCTTCTGGGGCGCGTCGCCGGGCTTCTTCGCCGCGGCGCCCTGGTTCTTCTTGCCGCCCTCGGGGTCGAACACGTCGCTCATGGCGTGACCTCCGCCGCGCTCCAGGCTAGCACCGGTCGCTACATGTGGGCCAGAATGCCCTTGCCGAGCGACTGGCCCCCGTCCATGTCGACGATCGCCCCGGCGAGGAAGCGCGCGTAGGGCGAGACGACGAACGCCGTCACCTGCGCCACCTCGAGCGGCGTGGCCATGCGGCGGGCGGGGATGTCCGAGAGGACCTTCTCCTTGTCCTCGGGCGTGGGCCACAGGCGCGTCCCGGCGCCCTCGCTGTCGACGGCGCCGGGGGAGACGGCGTTGACGCGCACGCCGAACTGCGCCCACTCGGCGGCCAGCGTCTTCGTCAGCGCCACGACGCCGGCCTTGGCCGCGCAGGAGGGGAGCAGGCCCGGGGCGCCCGTCTCGGCGTAGGGGGTGACGATGCTCACGATCTGCCCGCCGCCCTGCTCGATCATGCGCGCGCCGGCGTAGCGGCTGCAGAAGAACGTCCCGTCGAGGATCGTGCTCGTGACCGCCCTCCAGCCGTTGGGCGTGATCGCCGCCGACGGGCAGACGAAGTTCGCCCCGGCGTTGTTGATCAGGAGGTCCAGGCGGCCGAAGCGCTCGACCGTGCGCGCGACCAGCGCCTCGACCTGCGGCGCCTCGCGCACGTTCGTCGGCACGGCGAGGACCTCGCGCCCCTCCGCCTCGAGCTCGGCCGCGGCCGCGGCCAGGACCTCCTCGCGGCGCCCGGCGAGCACCAGCCGCGCGCCGAGCTGGCCGAAGAGGCGCGCGATCTCCTTGCCGATCCCGGTCCCGCCGCCGGTGATCACCGCCACGTGCCCGTCGAGGAAGCGCTCCGTGAAGATCATGGCGCTCACCCTACCCCGCGCCGGGCGCGAGGTCAGGGCCGCTCGGGGCTGGCGGCCGACGCGCGCGCGAGCGCCTCCGCCTCGGCCGGGCGCAGGGGCCGCGCGGCGGCGGCGGCCTTGAGGTCGACGAGGACCTCGCGCGCGCGGTCGCGGGCGCCGGGCCCCGCCGCGACGAGGGCCACGCCGCGCCAGCCGCGCAGGTCGGGGTGCGTCAGCCCGGCGTCGATCGCCCGCGACAGCTCGTCGATCGCCTCCCACGCGTCGCCCTCGGCCGCCAGGAGCGCGCCCCGCAGGGCGCGCGCGTGCGGGCTCGTGGCCACCCGGCGCGCGTCGAGGTCGGCCACGCGCGCCCGGGCGGCCTCGAGGTCGCCCCGGGCAACGGCCTCGAGGCCCTCGAGCGCGAGGAGCTTGGCCTCGACCGGCCCGAGCGGGCGCGCCTCGTCGAAGCGCGCCCGGAGCGCCGCCGCCCCGGGCGCCGCCGCGCCGCGCCAGGCCTGGTCGAGCTCGTCCTCGAGCGCCGGCCCGCGCCCGTCGGGCGCGGCGGGCCAGCTCGCGACGACCCCGCCGACGATGAGCACGAGCAGCGCCCACCCGAGCAGCAGGGCGTGCGTCGGCCCGTAGAGGTAAGGGCCGATCGCCAGCATCCGTCGGTGCGACTGCTCGAACCTGGACACCCCGCCAGCATACGCGGGCGCGAGCCGCACGGCCGCCCCTCAGGCGGAGGAGCGCGTTGTGCCGGCGCGGGGGCGTCGCGTAGGATCCCTCCCCGCGCGAAGGGGGGGAGACGAGCCGGTGAGATCCTGGTCCGCGGCGGGGGCGCTCTGCGCGAGCCTGCTCCTCGCCTCCGCCGCCCGCGCGGACAACTTCGAGGAGTTCGGCTTCGGGCCCCGCGCCCAGGCCATGGCCGGCGCCTTCACGGCCCTGTCGACCGACTACACGGCGACCTACTACAACCCGGCCGGCCTGATCTTCTCGCGCCACCTCAACCTGGGGTTCGGCTTCTCCTTCGCCGACTACCACCTCGACTTCAAGTCGCAGCGCGGCGGGCGCGACGTCGACCGGCGCGCCGAGCGGATCCCCGACCTGTCGGCGTTCACGCTCGGCGTGTCGACGACGGTGCCCTTCGACGTGCCCGACCGCTTCGCCTTCGGCCTGGGGCTGTTCCTGCCCACGCGCGGGCTGGTGAACATCGACGCGCGCTCGCCCTCGGCCGAGCCGGAGTGGTTCCGCTACGGCGCGCGCCACGACCGCGTGCACATCTTGCCGTCGGTGGCGGTGAAGGTCACCGACTGGCTGAGCCTGGGCGGCGGCGCGTCGATCTTCGTCGACGCGGCCGGCGGCACGACGCTCTCGGCCGGGATCGGCACCCCCGTGCAGCCCGACTTCAAGCTCAAGCTCAAGCCCGACGCCGCGCCCGTGTTCGGGCTCATGCTCACGCCGTCGGACTGGCTGTCGCTCGGGCTGACCTACCGCGGCGAGCTGTCGTTCAAGCTCGACTTCCCTGCGACCGCCGTCGTCCAGGGGATCGCGATCCCGCTGAAGCTGGAGACGATCACCTTCTTCACCCCGCACCAGCTCCAGGCCGGCGCGGCGATCAACGTGACCGACCGGCTGCTCCTGGCCCTCGACCTCCTGTGGGCGAACTGGTCGGCCTACGACGACGCCTACCTGGTCGTCACGAGCGACGTCGCCCAGACGCCCACCCGCGTCCGCGTGGACCTGCGCGACACGCTCAGCCCGCGCCTGGGCGCCGAGTTCGCGGCGACCGACTGGCTGCTCCTGCGCGGCGGCTACGCCTACCGCACGAGCGCCGTCCCCGACCAGCGGCGCAGGCCGACGAACCTCGTCGACTCCGACAAGCACACGTTCACGCTCGGCTGCGGCTTCGCCTGGGGCCGCGCGCCCGAGCGGGTGTCGGACGCGGCGCAGACGGGCGGCGGCAAGGCGCAGACGATCCAGGAGCTCACGCGCGACGCCAGCTACGACCTGGACCTGTTCTTCCAGCTCCACTGGCACCCGACGATCAAGCAGGACAAGCCCGCCACCGACCCCGTCGGCGACTGGGAGGCGGGGGGGGTCATCGTGAACTTCGGGTTCGCGTTCACCGCCCGGTTCTGACGGTCACGCCGGGAGCCGCGCCCGCAGCGCCTCGACGACCTCGCCCTCGTCGGGCCAGCCGCCGCCGAGCAGGCGCTTCATGAGCCCGGGCGCGCGGCCGGCGATCGTCTCGCCGTCGGCGACCACGTCGAACTGCCCCCGCGCGCCCACGACGAGCCGCGCGTCGAGCCCCAGGTCGGCCTTGATGCGGGCGGCGAGCCTCGCCGCCCTCGGCTGATAGCCTCAACCCGAGCAGTAGAGGATGCGCAGGTCCACGGTCACCTCCGGAGGTCGATGCTACCAGCGGGCGTCGGCCGTGGACTATCCTCTGGCCCCATGACGAGCGACGCGGCGGCGGAGGAGGGGACGCGGCGCGCGCGGCTGGCCGCGTTCGCCGACCGGCTGGCGCGCGAGCCGCACCTGGTGGCCGTGCGCGACGGCGTCGTCGCCGCCCTGCCGCTGGTGCTGATCGGCTCGTTCTTCCTCCTCCTCGCCCAGCCGCCGTCGGCGCGGCTGCAGGCGTGGGTGGCCGAGACGAAGCTGGCCGACGGCCGCTCGCTGCTCTCGGTGCTCCTCGTGCCGCAGCGCATGCTGACCGGGCTGATCGCCGTCTACGTGTGCTTCGGCGCCGCGCGCTCGCTCGCCCGGCACCACCGCCTCGACGAGCTCGGCGTCCCGATCATGGCCGTGGCGTCCTTCTTCACCGCCGCCTCCTGGACGACGCTCGGGGGCGAGAAGGTGCTGCTCATGAAGCGCCTCGGCGCCGAGGGGCTGTTCGGGGCTTTGGCGATCGCCCTGGCCTCCGTCCACGTGCAGCGGCTCGTGAGCGGCAGCGGCCTGACGATCAAGCTCCCGGGGGGGGCGCCCGACGTGATCGTGCGCAGCTTCGCCTCGATCGTCCCTGGCTTCGCCAGCGTGGCCCTCACCTGGCTCCTGGCGCACGTCGTGGGGCTCGACCTGGTCCACGGGCCGTCGGCGCTGGTCGAGCCGCTCATTCACGCGACCAACCACCTCGGCGGCGTGCTGGCCCTGTGCGTCGTCGACAGCGGCATGTGGCTGCTGGGCGTCCACCCGCTGGCGGTCATGTCGGCGCTCAAGCCCGTGTGGCTGCAGATGATCGCCGAGAACCAGGAGGCGGCCGCCGCCCTGCGCCCGCTGCCGCATACGGCCACGCGCGAGTTCTTCCTCTGGTTCGTGTGGCAGGGCGGCTCGGGCGGGACGCTCGCCGTGGCCCTGCTGCTCGTGCGCGCGCGCAGCGGCATGCTCAAGGCCGTGGGCAAGCTGGGGCTCGTGCCGGCGGTGTTCAACATCAACGAGCCGCTGCTCTTCGGCGCGCCGATCGTCATGAACCCGCGGCTGGCCGTGCCGTTCCTCGTCGCGCCGCTGCTCACGGCCACGACCGCCTACCTGGCGATGACCTCGGGCCTCGTGCCGGCGCCGCGGCTCGACGTGATCTGGACGCTCCCGGCGCCGCTCGGCGCCTACCTGACGACCGGCGGGAGCTGGCGCGCCGTGGCCCTGCAGTCGGCCAACCTCGGCCTGGCCATGCTCGTGTGGTGGCCGTTCCTGCGCGCCTACGACCGCGCGCTGGCCCAGCGCGAGGCGGCCGAGGCGGCGGCGCTCAAGCCGTGAGCGCGCGGCCCGGCGCCGGCGCGCCCAGGAGAGCGGCCGCCAGCGCGCGCTGGACGCAGGGCTCGTCGCCGTAGCCCACGAGGACCTCGGCGCCGGGCGGCGCGTGGCCCTGGAGCGGCGCCGGCCCGCACAGGGCGGCGACGGTGAGCCGGTCGGCGGGGAGGTCGCGCAGCGCCGCCT
>JAHBXY010000041.1 GCA_019636275.1 Planctomycetota bacterium
ATGACACCGACCGGCTGAAGCTCGCCGTGAGAGCGCGCGGGCGGCTTCACGGCCGGCCCCCGAGCGAACAGAATGCGAGCCGAGCCGAGGAGCGGGACCGTGATGACACCAGACGTCGACTCGAGCGGCGGCGCGCCGGCGCTCCCCCGGCGGTTCGCCCCCTTGCGCCTCCTGTACCGCACGCTGCTCCGGCCGCGCCGGACCCGGCGCATTGGCGAGCTCCTCGCGCCGCTCCTGCCCGCGTCCGGCACGATCCTCGACGTCGGCTGCGGCGACGGGCACCTCACCGCTCACCTGCGGGCGCTCCGACCGGAGCTGAGCTTCGTGGGCGTGGACGTGCTCGGCCACTCGCGCGGCGACCTCGAGATCCACGCCTACGAGGGCGGGCGCCTCCCCTTCGACGACGCGAGCTTCGACGCCGTGCTGCTGTGCGCCGTCCTGCACCACCTCGACGACCCCGCGGCGCTCCTGGCCGAGGCGCGCCGGGTCGCCCGCCGCGAGATCATCCTCCTCGACCACCGGGCCGACCGCCGGCGCGACCACCTGGCCCTGCGCGTCATCGACTGGCCGGGGAACGTGCCCTTCGGCGTGTACACGCCCTACAACTTCCTCTCGACGGCCGAGTGGCGCGACCTCTTCGCGCGGCTCGACCTGCGGGTCGACCGGTTCGAGGGCCGCATCGGCCTGTTCGGCGGGGGCCCGCTGGAGCGGGTCTTCGGGGGTGAGCTGCACTTCACCTGCCGCCTGTCGGTCCCGGAGGGCCGCGCGCCGTGAGCGACGGCGCGGGGCCCCCGCCCACGCTGCGCCAGGCCGTGCGCTGGGCCGCCGCCGCGCCCCTGCGCGCGCGCTGGCCGGCGGCGCGCGTCCGCGCGGGCTACTGCGCCCGCTCGCCGCGGCAGGTCCTCGCCGAGGGCGAGCTCTCGTTCACGGCGCCGTGCGCCGACCTGTCGTCGCTCGTCGCCGCGCGCCTGGCCGACGAGGGCCTCGCGGCGACGCTCGTCCTGGCCGGGATCCGCCGCCCGCTCTCCCACGTGAAGTTCCAGTGCGGGCTCGAGGTGGCGCTCGACGGGGAGACGTGGGTGGTCGGCTTCGGCGTCTCGTCGACCTACCTCTACCGCGGCCGCTTCGTCGAGACACGGCGGCGCCCCTGGGTCTTCCGCGCCGCCCCGGCCCGCGTCGACCCGGACACCCCGTTCTTGGCCCACTTCGAGCCCGACGGCCGCTCGGGCGTCGCGCGGCGCGTCCCGGGCTACGACCTCGAGCGCGACCTCGCCTGGCACGCCCGCCGCCAGGGCTGGCTGCGCTGGGCCCTCGCCCGCCGCCGCGCCGCGGCCGAGGGGCGGGCCGCCCGGCGCGGGCGCCTGCCGGAGGCGGGCGGTCGGTGGGGGTGACCCGCGGCGCGGGCCCGTCAAGGCGTCCGAGCACACCTCCCCGCGCCTCCGCAGCAAGAGCGCCGGCGAGGCGGAGGAGGGCGCGGGCGTGTCCGCGCGAAGGCGAGCGACGGCGGCCTCCTGGCCGCCGAGCGAGCCTGAGCGGTCGGGGGCGCGAGCGAAGCGAGCGGCCCCGACGGACGGCAGCGCCCGCCATCCTCCGGGCGTCCTTCCAGGGCCACGGGCGAAGCGGAGCAGCGAGCGAGGCGAGGCCGCGGAGGCCGAGGCGAGGGGGGTGCGCGCGCGGGTCGTATCGATCGCCGGATCCTACGACCCGCGCGCGCCCCCCCTCGCCCGGCATCCGCGGCCGCAGCCGTCGAGCTACAGAGGGGATTCCATGGCGGGCCGGGCCAGCGTGAAGCCGTGGTACGCGGCGAGGTCGCGCACCGCCTCGACGTGCATCTTCGTCACGCGCCCCCACGAGAAGTGCTCGTTCATGCGCGACAGGCCGAGGAGGAGCGTCTCGGCCATGCAGGCGAACACGTGGTCCGGCTCGAGCGGCAGGCCGGCGAGGACGAGCCCCTGCGGCCGGGGGAGGCGCACGATCCCGCCGCGGATCACCCGCACGTCGGGGCGCTCGCGCAGGACCTCGGGCGCGGTGTCCTCGGGCACGGCCAGGTCGCAGATCACGCGCGGCCCGGGCCCGAGGTGCCGCGGGTAGATCACGGGCTCCGGCGTGCTCGAGGCCGACACGATCAGGTCGCACGCCCTGAGGCCGTCGGGGTCGGTGCGCACCTGCACCGGCGCCTCGTCGCCCAGCTCGCGCTCGAGCCCCTCGAAGATCGCCATGCCGATGCGCTCGAGGTCGTCCTCGGTGGCGCGCACCCGGCGGTAGGTCTCGGTCGGCGCCAGGACCTGGCCGACGCCGGCGGGCGGGCGGTCGGGCTGGCGGCGCAGGAGCTTGTAGGTCTCGAAGTAGACCTCGCCGGCGACGCGGCGCAGGCGCGGCTCCATGTGCGGCCGGCCGATGAGCACCAGGCGCGGCACGCGCTCGGCCATCATCTGCGCGTAAAGCGAGCAGATGTTCCCCGTCGCCCCGAGCGCGCCCAGGCAGGCGCGCGCCAGGTCGATCCCCGCCTCGTCGGCCGCCCCGACGAGCGCCTCGACGCCGGCCGCGACGGTCATCGCGTTGCCGCTGGTGATCCCCACCCGGTCCTCGGAGATCCGCGTCCCCTGGCCGGTGATGATCGACGTGTAGCCGCCGAGGCCCACGATCGACGACCCCTGCCGGCGCGCCAGGCGCACCCCGGCGAGGACCTTGTCCTCGACCCAGCGCACGCTCCCCTCGTCGAAGGCGCGCTGGATCTGCCCGGGCGTCACCGGCACGCCGATCAGCGACAGGTGCACGCGCTCGCCGATCGCCGACTCGACGATCGCGCCTTCGGAGACGAACGGGTCGAGGAGGCGGTGGGTGCGGTCGAGGTAGCGCTCGAGCGCGGCGTCGTCGAGCGCGTCGAGCCCGGGGTCCCAGTGGCGCAGGTGCCCGGCGCGGATGAAGTGGGCCAGGAACGACACGCGCCCCGCGTAGGGCGGGACGGTCGTCGGCCGCCTGGGCCGCGTCGGCGCGCGCAGGATCGGCCCCGTCCCCGAGCGCGAGGCGTCCGCCGGCCGCGGCGTCGCCCCGGCCGTGTCGGCGCACAGGAAGCGGATCACCCGGTCGCCCCGGTCGTGCTCGAGCAGCGCGCACACGCGCTCGAGCGCGGCCAGGGCGCGGTCGACCTGCGCGTCGGTGATGAACGCGCTCGGCTGGAGCCGGAGCGTCTCGGGCCGCGAGAGCGTGGGCAGGACGCGCACGCGCGCCTCGTTGAGGAGGAAGCCGGCCACGACGAAGCCCAGGAGGCCCTGGCTGGCGAGCTGGCGCAGGGTCGGGCTCTCCGCGTCGTCGCGGCGCGCCAGCTCGAGGCCGATCATGAGGCCGCGCCCGCGCACGTCGACGACCTGCCGGGGGAAGCGCGCCTGGAGCGCCAGGAGGCCCGCGCGGAGGCGCTCGCCCTGGCGGCGCGCGCGCGCCATCAGGTCCGTCCCGGTGATCACGTCGAGGGCGGCCAGCGCCACGCGCGACGACGGGTCGTCCTCGGCGAAGGTCGACGTGTGGAGCACGCCGAACTCCTCGCGGTAGCGCGCGGAGTCGACGAGCAGCGCCGAGACCTTCGCCAGGCCGCCGCCGAGCGCCTTCGAGAGCACGTAGTAGTCGGCGACGACCCCGTCCTGCTCGGAGGCGAGAAAGGTCCCCGTGCGCCCGCAGCCGGTCTGCACCTCGTCGAGGACCAGCGGGAAGCCGGCCTCGCGGGCGACCTCCTGCGCGGCGAGCAGCCAGGCGGCGCCGACCTCGTGCACGCCGCCCTCGCCCTGGAGCGGCTCGACGAGCAGCGCCGCCACGCGCGAGATCGGGCGCTCCTGCAGCCGCACGTGGCCCTCGTCCGAGATCGCGAGGTCCAGGTAGACCTGCCGCGCCGCGCGCACGCGCTCGGCCAGCGCGCCCACGTCGCCGCGGGGGACGAAGGTCACGTCGACGCCGAGCCGCCGGAACGGGCGCCGCGCCTCGGGCGACCAGGTGAGCTTGAGGCTCCCCGTGGTCTTGCCGTGGAAGGCGCCCTCGACGGCCAGGAACACGGGCGGCTCCTCGGCCAGCCGCGTGTTGTGGACGAGGACCTGGTGGAACACCTCCTCGAGGTCGGGCTCGCTCCCGGCGGGCATGCCGAGGCGCGCGCCGACCTCCGCCAGCACGCGGGGGACGACGTCGCACTGGCGGTTGCGCAGCTTGCCCTGGATCGCGCGGTGGTGCTCGCGGTAGCCCTCGACGACGTCCTGCACCTTGCGGTCGCGCTCGAGCTCGGCGTGCTTGATCGCCGCCTCGACGGCCTCGGCGCCGGTGCTCGCCAGCGTGACCACGTAGCGCCGCCCGGTGTAGGCGCCGACGACGTCCGACAGGCGCCGGCAGAGGGCGCCGGCCGCGACGCGGTGCGACCCCTGGGCGTGGAACGGCGCCTGCTCGTCGAGCGCCGCGCGCAGGGCGCCCGCGACCGCCGGGTGGTGGTGGCCGAGGAGCCCCACGCCGTAGCCGCCGGCCAGGTCGAGGACCTCGACCTCGGCCCCGCCCGCGTCGCGCGTCCACAGGAGGTCGCCCTCGGCCCGGTGGTAGGCGGCGTCGAGGCGGCAGGCCTCGAGGATACGCATGAGCAGCGGGCGGGCGTAGCGGCCGTAGTCGGTGGGCTCGGCCGGCGGCTCGGGGACCTCGCTCAACGGGCCGCCAGCCGCCGCTCGATGTAGGCGGCGATGTCGCCCAGCGTCTCCATGTCGGCGAGCTCCTGGTCGTCGATCGCGAGGTCGAACGCCTGCTCGAGCTCGACCACGAGCTCCATGGCCTTCACCGAGTCGAGCCCGAAGTCGATCAGCCGCGCGCCGGGGACCACCCGGGACGCGTCGACGCGCGTCTTCCTGGCCACGAGGTCCGCGAGGACCTGGAACACGCCGCTCGGCCCGCTCATGGACGACGCCCCGCTGCCCGCCGCCCGAGACTGTACCGCCGGGCGGCGCGGGTCGCCATCACGGCCGCGTGAGGAACACCTGGGCCCAGTAGGGCCCGGGCGTGCGCACGACGCCGATGCCCACGTGCGTGTACGCGGGGTCGAGGATGTTCGCGCGGTGGCCCGCCGAGTTCATCCAGGCGTTCATGACCGCCGTCGGCGTCGGCTGGCCCATGGCGATGTTCTCGCCGACGCGGCTGAAGCCGCTCGCGCCGAGGAGCTGGAGGCGCGTGAGCGGGGTCCAGCCCTCGGGCGAGTTGTGGGCGAAGTAGCTCCGCCCGCGCATGTCCTCCACGTGCGCCTTGGCCGCCTGCGTGGCGCTCGCGTCCGCGGAGAGCGCCGCCCGGCCGTTGGCCGCGCGCTCCTGGTTGAGGAGGATCAGCACCTCCTGCGCGAGCGTGGCCTCGGTCGCGTCGTGCGTCTTGAGCGGGTTGCCGTAGGTGTCGTTGACGTACCAGTAGTTCGACCCGACCTGCGCGGGGTTCGTCGTCCCGGTCCCGCCGCCGCCGCTGCTGCTGCGGCTGCTCCCGCCGCAGCCGACCGCCCCCAGCGCGCAGGCGAGCACCGCCGCGACGTTCGCCGACCAGCTCCAGCGCGGCGTCCTCATGTCCCCCTCCGGGCCGCCCCCGGCGGCCTGTGTGGTTGTGACCGCCCCGGGCCCGGTCCGCAATCCCGGTCGAGGACGCTCACCCCCGGGCGACGAGGCGGACGAGCTCCAGCCGCCCGCCCAGCCCCGCCTTGCGGAACACGCGCCTCAGGTGGACGTTGACGGTCGCCGGCGAGATCGAGAGGCGCTCCGCGATCTCGCGGTTCGTGTCCCCGCGCGCGGCCAGGCGCGCCACGGCGGCCTCGCGCGGGGTCAGGCCGGCGCGCCGCGCGAGCGCGTCGAGGGGCGACGGCACCGGCCGCCGCTCGAGGACGGTCAGGACGCGCGCGGCGGGGGCGCGGGCGAGGAGGGTCGACCGGGCGCGGACGACCTGCCCGCCCTCGTCAGGCACGTCGCGCTCCGCCGCGCGCCCCACCTCGACCCCCGGCGCGGCGAGGCGCAGGACGTCGGCGCGCAGCCCCTCGGGGGGGAACCCCGGGAGCGTCCTCGCGATCGTCAGGGCGCGGGCGTCGACGTCCACCACCTCTCCGACGGCATCGAAGATGATGGCGCCGCGGGCGGAGGCGGCCTCTCCGGTCGCGACCTGCCCGCGGCCGGCGAGCGCCTCGCGCAGCAGGCTGCTGAACGCCGCGCGCGCCAGGTCGGGCGCGACGAGCTGCAAGGCCGCGCGCTCTCGACGGGTGAAGTCGCGCCGCGCGCGCTCGCGATGCAGGCCGAAGGAGAGCCATCCGCCGCCCGGGACGCGGACCATGAGCCCGAGGACGTGGCGCAGGCCGAGGCGGCCGAGGAGGTCGCCGGTGTAGGGGTCCTCGCCGAAGCGCTGCGCCGGGAGGAGGTCGGAGAGCGTCAGCGCCTGCCCGGGCCGCGCCGCCGAGGCGCGCGGGCAGGGGTCGAACGGCAGGTAGTGCCGCGGGTAGGCCTCCACGTCGGCCGGCTCGAGGTCGCGGAAGAACGCCCGGCCGCCGCCCTGCCGCAGCAAGGGGTCGACGACGATCGCCGTGACCGCCGCGCTCGGCACGACGACGCGGAGGGCGGCGGTGATCGCCGCGAAGCGGCCCTCGAAGTCGCGGCCCGCCGAGGCGTCGCGCGCGATCTGCAGCAGCGCGGCCACCTCGCGCGGCTCGAACACGGGGCCCCCTACGGGGCTTCTAGCGACCCGGAGGTCGGGGCGCCAGCGCGCCGCCCGGCGCGCTGCGACGGTCAGGGCGGGCCCGCCGGCGGGACAGCCGCGTCCCCCGGCCCGGGGGGCCGAGCAGGCGCGCGGGGTCGAGAGGCCGGGCCGGAAGTGCGCCAGGCAGGTGCCTCGGACGGGCCGAGCCGGGCCGACTCCGGCCGGGGGTCCCTGTGGTCGGCCGCCGATCCACCCGTAAGTCCACGAAATGTGAGATAGCAGCGGCCGAGCACACGGATCCCCCGGCATCAGCGATGAAGCCAGAGGGTCGGCAGGAAGGCCGCGAAGCGGCTCTCCGGCCGGCCCTCCAGGGCGAGCGCGGCACGAAGCGTGCGTTCCCCTCCTCCTGGAGGGTCGACGATGATGACCGTCGAGACGATCAGCAAGCGGCTGATCTCGCTGGGCGCCGCCGTGCGCCAGGCCGTCGATGCCGTGGACGCCGACGACGACGCGCCCGAGGCGCTGCGGAGCGCCGTGCGGGACCTCGCCGAGCGGCACCGCGAGATCAAGGAGCGGGCGAAGGGCGCCGACCCGCGCGTCGCGCGCGAGCTCGTGCGGCTGCTCGAGGCGGTGGCCGACCGCGCCAAGCACCTCGCCGAGGAGGCCGACGGTCCCGGCGAGAGCACGCGCCAGGCGGTCCTCGACGCCCACGACGCGATCTCGGGCCTCGAGGCCGACGTCGACGCGCCCGACGCCGGGCAGGGGGCCCCGTGAACCTCATCTACGTGCTGCTGATCGTGCTCATGCTCGCCTTCATGCTCTGGGCGCTGCGGCGCGGCGAAGAGGCGCGCCGCCGGGGGGCGCCGCCGGCGTGACGGGAGGACTCTTCATGTGGCAGAACCTGGTCTACCCGCTGATCTTCTTCCTCGTGTTCGCGCTGCTGCTGTGGGTCCTGGCCGGCATGCCGCGGCCCGGCGGCCGCCGCCCGGGCCTCGACCCGGGGTGACGGCGCCCGCGCCGCTGATCACGGCGGCTCGACGACCTCCCGCGTGATCGGGTCCCAGACGAGCGGGCGCCAGCCCCGGGCGCGCCACGCCGCGAGGTCCCCCTCGGCGCAGGGCGGCGCGCTCGGACGCAGCCCGAACCGCTCGGGGTCGGGCGGTGGGCGGTGCGCGCGCGCGGCGACCGCGACGCCTCGCCGCGCGAGCGCCTCGGCGAGCCCGTGGCGCCACACCGGTACCTTCCAGGTCGGCCCCCAGCCCGGCAGGCGGTCGGGCGTGTCGAGGACGACGACGGGGCGCCCGTCCGCCGCCCGGGCGACGGCGTCGACCACCGCCCGCGCCTCGGCCGCGCCCTCGCGCCAGCGCAGCGCCGCCCGCCACGACGTCGCGCCGGCCGCCGCCGACCACGCCACGACCAGCGCGGTCGCCGCCACCGGAGCGCCGGTCGTCCGGAGCTGTGCGCGGGGCGCCGCGAGCGCGAGGAGCAGCGCCGCCCAGGGCGCCGCGAGCAGCAGGTAGCGCGACTCGGGCCCGGGGCCGGCGAGCACGGGCAGGAGCGACGCCCACACGAGCGCGAGCAGGGCCGCGCCCGGGCGCCCAACGCGCCGCGCGGCCAGGGCCACGACCGCGAGCGCCGCGAGGGCCAGCGCGACCCCGCCGGCCGAGACGAGGAGCCCGCGCTCGATGGGCCACGGTGAGAGGAGCAGGAGCGGCGTGAAGGCGACGTTGCCTGCGACGCGGGCCGGGTCGCGCAGGTCGGGGAGGTCGGTCGACCCGAGCGCCACCTTGGCGGCCGCCCAGGCGGCCACGAGCGCCAGATGCGGGGCCGCGTCGCGCACCGCGCGCCCGGGCCCTCGCCCGCGCCCCCACGACAGGGTTCCGACGACGAGCGGCGCCACGACGGCGAGCTCCCAGGTGAGGAGGGCCGCCGCCGTGGCCGCGAGCGACGCGGCGCGCCGCCATCCGCCGCCGTCCATGACCCACGCCAGGTGCGCCCAGGCGAGCGCCACCAGGCAGGCCTCGAGGAGCGCGTAGCCGGCCGTGCAGGGCCACACGAGCGGGTCGAGCGTCGCCGGCAGGGCCAGGGCGACGAGGCCCGCCGCCCGCCCCGGGCCTGCCGCGTCCGGGCCCGCGAGGCCGACCGCCACGCGCGGCAGGAGCCACAGCGTCGCCAGGGCGTGGGCGAGGAGCGCGACCGCGCGCACGAGCCACGGCCCCGGGCCGGCGTCGGCGACGATCAGCAGCAGGTCGCGGGGGAGCGAGAGGTGCGCGGCCTCGAGCGGCCACGCGCCGGAGCGCCCGGCGGCGAGAAGCGCCCAGTCGTCCGAGGCCCAGTCGAGGCCCCACGTCGACGCGGCCGCCGCGACCCGGGCGGCCGCCGCGAGGGCGAGGGCGACGACGGCGACGCGGAGCGACGTGGGGTCAGGGGACACTGCGTCGCGGCCTCGGGACTGGGCACCACACGACGGCCAGGACGGCCGCACCCATGGCAGAGGAGCGACCCGTCACGGTCACAGGCGTGCGATCGCTCACACGCCCTCTGCTCCCTCTGCTCCTCTGCGGTGAACCTCGAGCTCGTGCGGCCCGCGCGTCAACCCTGCTTCTCGTGGAAGTGGCAGGCGACCAGGTGCGACAGCTTCCCCGCGATCGGCAGCAGCTTCGGCCGCTCGCGCTCGCAGCGCCCGTCGTGGTCGACCTGCGGGCGCAGCGGGCAGCGCGAGGCGAAGTCGCAGCCGGTCCGCACGTCGGCGGGCGAGGGCAGGTTGCCCTCGAGGAGCGTGCGCTTGCGCGTGCGCTCGAGCTTGGGGTCCGGGATCGGCACGGCCGAGAGGAGCGCGCGGCTGTAGGGGTGGCGCGTGTTCTCATAGATCTCGTCGCGGTCGGCGGTCTCGACGATCCGGCCCAGGTACATGATCGCCACGCGGTGAGACAGGTGCCGCACGACGGCCACGTTGTGGGCGATGAACACGAACGCCAGGTTGAGCTTGGCCTGCAGGTCCTCGAGCAGGTTGATGATCTGCGCCTGGATCGACACGTCGAGCGCCGACACCGGCTCGTCGCAGAACACGACCCGCGGCTCGAGCGCAAGCGCCCGGGCGATCCCGATGCGCTGCCGCTGGCCGCCCGAGAACTCGTGCGGGTAGCGGCTGGCGAAGTCGGGGTCGAGCCCGACCGTGATCATGAGGTCGCGGACCTTCTCGCGCAGCTCCTTGCGCGACGGGCGGCCGAAGTTGAGCAGCGGCTCGGCGATGATCGACTCGACCGTCCAGCGCGGGTCGAGGCTCGCGTAGGGGTCCTGGAAGATCATCTGCAGGTGCCGGCGCACCTTGCGCAGCTCCTCGCCGCTCGTCGCGCACAGGTCGCGCCCCTCGAAGAGCACCTGCCCGGCGGTCGGCCGGTGGAGCTGGAGCACGGCCCGCGCCGTCGTCGACTTGCCGCAGCCGGACTCGCCCACGAGGCCCAGCGTCTCGCCAGGGCGCAGGTCGAACGACACGCCGTTGACGGCGCGGATGCGGCCGACCTCGCGCTCGAACACGATGCCCTTCGTCTTCACGAAGTGCATCTCCAGGTCGCGGACCTCGAGGATCGGCGGCCGCGGGGCGGTCGCCGCCGCGATCATGTCCTCGATGTTCACCGTGGGCGGCTCGCCGGGGCGCGTCATCGGCCGTCCACCGCCCGGCCCCGCCGGATGGGCACGAAGCAGGCCCGCTTGCGCCCCTCGGCGTCGGGCTCGAGCTTCGGCGCCTCCTTCTTGCAGCGGTCGCGCACGAAGCGGCACCGCGGCGCGAAGGCGCACCCGGCGGGCAGCGAGGTGAGCTTGGGCGGCAGCCCCTCGATCGGGCGCAGCTTGCGCCCGGCCGGCTCGTCGAGGCGCGGGACCGACTCGAGGAGCGACAGCGTGTAGGGGTGGCGCGGGTCGGCGAACAGGTCGTCGACGGCCGCCTCCTCGACGACGCGCCCGGCGTACATGACGACCACCCGCGAGCACATGCCGGCGACGACGCTCAGGTCGTGGGTGATGAGCACGAGGCCCATCTTGCGCTCGCGCTGCAGGCGCTGGATCAGCTCCAGGATCTGCGCCTGGATCGTCACGTCGAGCGCCGTCGTCGGCTCGTCGGCGATCAGCAGCTCGGGCCCGGTCACGAGCGACATGGCGATCATGACCCGCTGGCGCATGCCGCCCGAGAACTCGTGCGGGTAGCTGTCGATCCGGTCCTCGGGCGCGGGGATCCCGACCTGCCGCAGCGCGTCGACCGCCTTGTCGCGCGCCGCGTCGCCCTGGAGCCCCAGGTGCAGCTCGACCGCCTCGGTGAGCTGCCGGCGGATGGTCAGGAACGGGTTCAGGCTGGTCATCGGGTCCTGGAAGATCATGGAGATCTTCCCGCCCCGGATCTGCCGCAGCTCCCGCGGCTTCAGCTTCAGCAGGTCCCGCCCGCGGTAGAGCACCTGCCCGCCGGCCATGATCCCGGGCGGCGTCTTCACCAGGCCCAGGATCGACATGGCCGTGACGCTCTTGCCGCAGCCCGACTCGCCGACGACCGCCAGCGACTCGCCCGGGGCCACGTCGTAGCTCACGCCGTTGACGGCGTAGACGCGCCCGTCGTCGGTGCGGAAGTGGACGTGGAGGTCCTTGACCTCGAGCACCGGCGGCTGCGGCGCGGCCTTGGGCTTGTCGGGGATCACCTCGCCCCAGGGCGTGACCGTCACGTGCGCCCTCGCTGCTGCGGGTCGAGGGCGTCGCGCAGGCCGTCGCCCAGGAAGTTGAGGCTGAAGAGCGTCAGCGCCATGGCGATCGACGGCGCGACGAGCAGCCACGACCGCTCGCCGTCGCTGCCGAGCGCGTCCATGCCGGACTTCACCAGCGCGCCCCAGGAGTCGAGGCTCTGCCCGTCGTACTCGACGGCCAGGCCGATGAACGCCAGGAACGACTCCTGCAGGATCACCGCCGGCACGGTCAGCGTCGTGTAGACCACGACGACGCCCAGCGTGTTGGGCACCAGGTGCCGGAAGAGGATCCCCGCCGGGCCGGTGCCGCTCATGCGGGCCGCCTCGACGAACTCCTTCTCCTTGAGCGACAGGATCTGCCCGCGCACGATCCGGGCCATGGTCAGCCACTGCACCGCCCCGAGCGCCACGAACAGGATCGTGATGTCGCGCCCGAAGTTCACGAGCAGCAGGATGACCAGGAACATGTAGGGGATCGCGAACAGGATGTCGACGATCGCCATCAGCAGGTCGTCGACCTTGCCCCCGGCGTAGCCGGAGATCGCCCCGTAGACGACGCCGATCACCAGGCTGACGATCGTGGCGATCACGCCCACGAGGAGCGAGATCCGCCCGCCGTAGAGGATCCGGCTCAGGAGGTCGCGCCCCGACAGGTCGGTCCCGAGCCAGTGCGTGTGGCGCCGCTCGGTGCCGTCGACGTCGACCTTGCGCACGCTCCGGCCCTCGACCTCCATGCGGTCGATCCCCACGCCGTCGCGCGTCAGGTCGAGGACGACGCCGTTCTCGAGGTGCGCCGTGTAGAGCACGGGCCCCTTGGCCCGCTGCGCGTGGCGCACGATCATCACGAACGAGGCCGGCCGCTCGCCGAAGGCCTCGGGCAGCGGCGCCTTGGTCTCGATCACGGCGCCCGTGACCGGCCCCCCGCGCGACCCGTCCTCGCGCACCTCGACGAGCACGTCGCCGGGCGACGTCGCGTCGACGCGGTCGATCTTGATCGCGCCCTCGACGCGGCGGATCTCGGTCACGCGCCGCCGCTGGACGCGCACCCGGTACTCCGTCTCCTGCGTCTCGTCGACCTCGAAGGTGATCGTGCGCGCGTCCTCGTAGCCGGGCCGGATGTGCGTCGGCGGGTGGCCGACGGCCAGGAAGTTCCGGTTGAGGACGTCGGGGTGGTCGAAGCGCGGCGGCTGCGCGCCGAGCCACGTCTCGCCGTAGGTGGCGTCGAACGGGGCCAGCCAGGGGGCCAGGACGGCCAGGGCGCTCATGAAGACGACGACCACCAGGCCGAACATGGCCATGTGGTTCTTCTTCAGGCGCCGCCAGGCGTCCTGCCACAGGCTGGTGCCCTTCTTCGGCGCGGCGGGCGGGGTCTCGGCGGGCGCGCTCACGTGTAGCGGATCCTCGGGTCGAGGAGGCCGTAGACCACGTCGACGATCAGGTTGAAGGCCACGAGCAGCACGCCGAAGAGGATCACCGTGCCCATGACCATCGTGTAGTCGCGGTTCATGGCGCTGGTGACGAACTCGCGGCCGATCCCCGGGATGGCGAAGATCTGCTCGACGACGAGCGACCCGGTGAGGATCTGCGCCACGGCGGGGCCGAGGAAGCTGACGACCGGGAGCATGGCGCCGCGCAGGGCGTGGCGGACGACGATCACGTGCTCGCGCAGGCCCTTGGCCCAGGCGGTGCGGATGTAGTCCTGGTTGATCACCTCGAGCATGCCCGCGCGCGTGAGGCGCGCGATGCGCGCGGCGAACGGCAGGGCCAGGGCGAACGCCGGCAGGATCAGGTACTGCGGCGCCATGAGGCCGCCGAAGAAGCCGCCGTCGGCCGCGTAGCCGGCCACGGGCAGGAGCTTCCACCACAGGCCGAAGACGAGGGCCAGGAGCGGGCCGACGACGAAGGTCGGCACGGCCAGCCCGACCATGGCCACGGCCATGGAGCCGTAGTCGAAGACCGAGTTCTGGCGCACGCCGGCGACCACGCCCGCGCCGAGGCCCAGGACGAGCGAGATGAGCAGGGCGGCGATCCCGAGCAGGGCCGAGACCGGCGCCTTGAGCCAGATCACCTCGTTGACCGAGAGCGACTTGTTCTTGAACGACGGCCCCAGGTCGAAGCCCGGGCGGATCGAGACGTTGCCCTCGCGGTCGAACACGTGGATCGGCGCCAGGTCGCGCAGGAACATGCCGTACTGCACGACCGGGTGCTTGTCGAGGTGGTACTTCTCCTCCATGCGCCGCTTGATGTCGGCGTCCACCTGCTTGTCCATGTCGAACGGCCCGCCGGGGGCCGCCCGCATGAGGAAGAAGGAGATGGTCACCAGGATCAGGAGGACGATGGGGACCTGCAGCAGGCGTCGGAAGAGGTATCGGCCCACGCTACTCGGCCGGCTCCTTCCACAGGTACTTGAGCGGGTGCTGGTCGCGGACGTTCTCGTACCAGCCGCCGACCGTCTCCTTGAGCAGCCCCTTGTTCACGTAGATGTAGAGGGGCAGGACGGGCATCTCCTCCTCGATCAGCAGCCGCTCGGCCTCCTGGAACACCGCCATGCGCTTCTTCGGGTCGAGCTCGCGCGCGGCCTGCGCGATCAGCGCGTCGTAGCGCGCGTTCGACCAGCCCGTGTTGTTGTTGCCGCCGCCGGTGACGAACATGTCGAGGAAGGTGTTGGGGTCCAGGTAGTCGCCGATCCAGGCCGCGCGGGCGATCTGATACTGCAGGTGCTGGACGTCGTTGAGGTAGACCTTCCACTCGGAGTTGCGCAACGACACCGTGATCCCGAGGTTCTCGCGCCACTGCTGCACGAGGTTCTCGGCCACGACCTTGTGCGCCTCGAGCGTGTTGTAGAGCAGCTCGACCGTGGGGAAGCCCTTGCCGTCGGGGTAGCCGGCCTCGGCCAGGAGGCGGCGCGCCCGCTCGCGGTCGAAGCCCAGGCCGCGCGGCGGCTCGTAGCCGGGCATGGCCGGCGTGAACCAGGTGGCCGGGACCTGCCCCGCGCGCAGGAGGTCGCGCGTGATCGCCTCGCGGTCGATGCACATGGACAGCGCCCGGCGCACGCGCGCGTCGTCGAAGGGCTTCTTCGTCACGTTGAAGCGGTAGAAGTACGTCCCCAGGTAGGGCGAGACGTAGAACTCGGGCAGGCGCTGGATCTCGGCCAGCTTGCCCAGGGGGACGTCGTTGAGCCAGTCGCACTCGCCCTGCTGGAACATCTTGAAGGCGGTGTCCATGTCCTCGAGCGGCAGGGCGACCACCTGCTCGAGCTTGACGAAGTCGCGGTCCCAGTAGTGCTCGTTCTTCACCAGCACGATGCGCTGGTTCGGCCGCCACTCGCCCAGCTTGAACGGGCCGTTGCACACGAGCGTCTCGGGCCGGACCCAGCGGTCGCCGTGGGCGCGGATCACGCGCAGGGGCACCGGCGCGAGCGAGTCGAAGGCCGCGAGGTCCAGGAAGTAGGCGCACGGCCGCTCGAGCGTCACGCGGAGCGTGTGGGCGTCGACGGCCTGCACGCCCACCTGCTCGTAGGGCACCGCCGGGCGCTTGACCCCGTCGGGCCCCTCGGAGCCCTGCTTGTTGTAGGCCTCGGCGCCCTTGACCGGGTAGAGCATGTAGGCGTACTGCGCCGCCGTGGCGGGCTCGAGGAGCCGCTGCCAGGAGTCGCGGAAGTCGGTCGCCGTGAGCGGCTGGCCGTCGCTCCACTTCGCGTTCTTGCGCAGGTGGAAGGTGTAGACGAGGCCGTCGCGGCTCACCTCCCAGCGCTCGGCCACGCCGGGGACCGTCTGGAGGGTCTCGGGGTGCTGCGTGACGAGCGTCTCGAACAGGTTGCCCGTGAGCCGGTGCTCGGGCACGCCCGTGACGATCTGCGGGTCGAGCGTCTCGGGCTCGGCGCCGTTGTTGAACGTGAAGACCTGGCGGGCCTTCTTCCAGTCGTCGCTCTCCGGCTGGACCTTGGCCTTCCAGTCGGCCGGGAGGGCCTGCTGGGCCGAGGCCGGCGCGGCCAGGGCGACGAGGGCCAGGACGAGCGCCAGGACGAGCGGCAGGTGGGCGGTCCGCGTCACGGTCTCACCTCCGGGGCAAGGGCGCGAGACTCTAACACGCGCCCTCCGGGTCGCCTACGCCGCCTCCCCGGCCTCGGGCCCGGGACGTTCCACCTCCGGACGGAGCGGTCCGGGGCTGGAACCGAACGTCGCCGGCGTTGACGGGGTCCGCGACGTGAGCGCAGGACTTGCGCCGGCAAGCGACGTGCTGACGACCGCGGGCGTGAGGCCCCTCGTCGTGTTCGTCCTGCTGGCCCTGCTCGCCCTCCCGGCGCGGGCCCACCCCGACGTCACGACCGGCTTCGACCCGGCCCTCGACGGCCCCCGCTTCCCCAACACGGGCGACTACGCCTCGGTCGGCAACTGCTGGGGCATGTCGCTCCTGGCGATCGACAACTACCTGCGCCGCCAGGCCGGCGAGCGGCCGGTCGCCGGCCCCGTGATCGCCTTCCCGGAGGAGGGCCACCTCGACGACCAGGCGTCGGCGTCGGCCGTCAACGCCCGGGCGACCGAGGACGACCTGGCGCGCGTCTGGGCCGGCCGCCGGCCGCCCACCGACCCGGCGGCGATCCTCGAGGCGCTGGAGCGGATCGACCGCACGGGCGTCCCCGAGGTCCTGGCCTTCTGGACGCCGGGCGGCGGGCACACGGTCGTCATCTATGGGTACGCCGCCGGCGCCCTCCGCACCTACGACCCGAACTTCCCGGGCGAGTCGATCGCCTGGCCCTTCGACCCGGCCCGCGGCCTCGGGCCCCACCCGCGCGCCGACCGCGACCCGGCCATGTACGCCGACGTCGAGGCCGTGCGGGCGATCCCCTTCCACGAGCACGGGGCGACCGCCGCCCTGCCGGCGGTCCGCGAGGCCTGCGCGGTCGGCGCGCCCGTGTGCATGGACCGCTTCGCGCCGGTCGAGGTCGCCGTGCGGCCGGGGGCGGGCGGCGTGGTCGAGGTCACGGGCCGCGTCGGGCGCGGGCGCGAGGTCGACGACCACGGCGCGCCCACCTCGCCGCCGGCCTACGTGTGGCTGGCGGTCGACGGCCAGCCGGTGACCTCGGTGAACCTCGACCGCCAGGGCCGCTTCCGCGCGCGCCTGCCGCGCGGCACGCTGGCGCCCGGCGGCCACGTGCGCGTCGTCGCGCTCTCGGACGACGGCCGCCTGGCCGGCTTCGCCGACGCCTACCGGCCCGCGGCCACGACGCGCGAGGCGCCGCGCGGGGTCGGCGCGACGGCCGTGGTGGAGGGGCTCCTCCGGCGGTGACCGTCCTCTCGTCATCGCGTCGCCGGCCGTAGAATCGCCCCCATGCTCTCCGTCGAGAACCTGTTCGTCCGCTTCGGCGAGCGCCCGCTCTTCGACGGGATCACGCTCCGCGTCAACGAGGGCCAGCGCGTGGCCCTCGCCGGGCGCAACGGCCAGGGCAAGTCGACGCTCATGAAGGTCGTCGCCGGGCAGCAGGCGCCGGAGCGCGGGCAGGTGTCGCTCGCCAAGGGGCGCACGGTCGGCTACCTGCCGCAGGACGTGCGCCCGCCGGAGGACGACCGGACGGTGCTCGAGGAGGGGCTCTCGGGCAAGGCCGAGGTCGTGCGCCTCGAGCAGGAGGTGCGCCGCCTGACCCACGCGCTGGGCGAGCGCCCCGACGACCAGGCGCTCCTGGCCCGCTACGGCAAGGCGCAGGCGGCCTACGAGGCGCTGGGCGGCTACGCGGCCGAGGCCCGGGCGAAGGAGGTGCTCGCCGGGCTGGGCTTCTCGCAGGCGCGGATCGACGGGCCGTTGCGCGAGCTCTCGGGCGGCTGGCTCATGCGCTCGCAGCTCGCGCGGCTGCTGCTCATGGCGCCCGACCTCCTGCTCCTCGACGAGCCCACGAACCACCTCGACATCGAGACGCGCGAGTGGCTGCTCGAGTTCCTGCGCGGCTTCCCGGGCGCGATCGTCCTCACCAGCCACGACCGCTACTTCCTCGACGCGCTGGTCTCGAAGGTCTACGAGCTCGAGTCCGGGCGCCTCGAGGTCTACACGGGCAACTACAGCGCCTACGAGGTGGAGAAGCGGGAGCGGCTCGAGCGGCTCAAGGCGTCGTACGCCAAGCAGCAGGCCTACCTGCGCCAGCAGGAGGAGTTCATCGAGAAGAACCGCGCCCGGGCGGCCACGGCGAGCAACGTGCAGAGCCGGATCAAGCTGCTGGACAAGCTCGACAAGATCGAGCTGCCGCCCGAGGCGCCGCAGGACATCCGCCTGCGCTTCCCCGAGCCGCCGTCCTCGGGCGCCGTCGTCGTGCGCTGCCAGGGCGTGGGCAAGGCCTACGGCGCCACCGAGGTCTTCTCGGGCCTCGACCTCGAGCTCGAGGCCGGCGCGCGCCTCGCGGTCGTCGGCGTCAACGGCGCGGGCAAGTCGACCTTCCTGCGCCTGGTCGCAGGCAAGGACACGCCGTCCCAGGGGACGCTCACGCTGGGCCACAACGTGTCGATCCAGTACTTCTCGCAGTACGAGGACGACCTCCCCGACCCGTCGTGGAACCTCGTGCAGGCGCTCGAGGCGGTGGCCCCGAAGGACGCCACGATCGGCCGGCTGCGCACCGTCCTCGGCTGCTTCCTCTTCTCGGGCGACGACGCCGAGAAGCGCCTGGGCGTCCTCTCGGGCGGCGAGCGGGCGCGCATGAAGCTCGCGCGCATGCTGCTGCGGCCGAGCAACCTGCTCGTCCTCGACGAGCCGACGAACCACCTCGACATCCACAGCAAGGACCTCCTGCTGGCGGCCATGGCCGACTTCACCGGGACGTCGGTCTTCGTCTCGCACGACCGGCAGTTCCTGGCGGCGCTCGCCACGCACGTGCTCGAGTTCCGCGACGGCCGGGCGCGGCTCTTCCCCGGCGGCTACGAGCAGTACCGCTGGCGGGTGGCCCAGGACCAGAAGGCCGCCCAGGTCGCGGCGGCGAAGGCCGCGCAGACGGCGCCGGTCACGAAGGCGGCCCCGACCAGGGCCGACGACCGCGAGGCCACGCGGGAGAAGCAGAAGGAGCTGCGCCGGCTCGAGAAGCAGGTGCAGACGCTCGAGCAGCGGCTCGAGCGCCAGGAGGCGCGGCTCGGGGAGCTCGAGGCGCTCATGAGCCAGCCCGGCTTCTTCGAGGCGCCCGAACGCAGCACGCCGGCCGTCGCCGAGCACCGGTCCCTCAAGGACGAGGTCGCCCGCGGCTACGAGGCGCTGGAGGCGGCGATGCTGGAGCTGGAGGCGGCGGGGGGGAGTTAGTCTTCACCGCAGAGGAGCAGAGGGAGCAGAGGGCGTGTTGCCGCGCCGGCCGCGCCGGCCGCTCGCGTTCGGCCCTCGTCGACATGGAGGCCTGAGGCGAGGCGTGGGCCCTTCGGACGCTAAGGTAAGGAAAAGAGGCTGCCGCCGAGGCCCCCAGACTCCAGGACCTCCGTCGCCTTCGCGTCCGCCGTGAGCCAGGCGAGACGGCCGAACCTCGATCCCATATCAAGTGACGGCTGCGGTGACGACCGCACGCCCTCTGCTCCCTCTGCTCCTCTGTTGTGAACCCTCTCCCTCCCCCCGCCCACCGGTAGGCGCCGGGTAACCGCGCCGCTACACTCTCCGGCCCCCCGAGGAGGACCCCCGTGAGCACCACCGCCACCGAGTTCGGCGCCGCCGCCACGGGCGAGCAGCTCGAGCAGCTCGCCGCCGACACGCTGCGCGTCCTGGCCATGGACGCCGTGCAGAAGGCCGACTCGGGCCACCCCGGCATGCCCATGGGCATGGCGGACGCGGCGCACCTGCTGTGGACGGAGTTCCTGCGCCTCGACCCGCGCGAGCCGCGCTGGCTCGGGCGCGACCGCTTCGTCCTGTCGGCCGGCCACGGCTCCATGCTCCTCTACGGGCTCATGCACCTGGCCGGCTTCGAGGAGCTGACGCTCGACGAGCTGAAGCGCTTCCGTCAGCTCCACAGCAAGACGCCGGGCCACCCGGAGAGCTTCGTCACGGCCGGCGTCGAGACGACGACCGGGCCGCTGGGGCAGGGCTTCGCCAACGCGGTCGGCATGGCCATGGCCGAGCGGCACCTCGTGGCCCGCTTCCCCGAGGCGGCCGACGTGCTCGCGCAGCGGACGTTCGTGATCTGCGGCGACGGCGACCTCATGGAGGGGATCTCGTCCGAGGCGGCCAGCATGGCCGGGCACCTGGGGCTCTCGCGGCTGGTCGTCCTCTACGACGACAACGAGATCTCGATCGACGGGTCGACGGCGCTGGCCTTCTCCGAGGACGTCCTGCGCCGCTTCGAGGGCCACGGCTGGCGCACCGAGCGCGTCGACGGCCACGACCGGGGCGCCGTGCGCCGCGCGATCGAGGCGGCCCTGGCGCAGGACGCGCGGCCGAGCCTGATCGCCTGCCGGACGGTGATCGGCAAGCACGCGCCGACCAAGGCCGGCACGGCCAAGGCGCACGGCGAGCCGCTGGGCGACAAGGAGCTGGCCGCGACCAAGGCGGCCATGGGCTGGCCGCCGGAGCCGTTCCTGGTCCCGGGCGCCGTCCGCGAGCGCTGGGCCCGGCGCCAGGCCGAGTGGCGCGCCGCGCGCGCGCGCTGGGACGACGCCTGGAAGGCGCTCGAGCGGGCCCACCCGCAGACGGCCACGACGCTCCGCCGCTGGTCCTCGGGCGCGGCCCCCGACCTGTCGGGCGTGAAGTGGCCGGCGTTCAAGCCGGGCGAGAAGGACGCCACGCGCGGGTCGTCGGGCAAGGTGCTCCAGGCCCTGTGCGAGGGCGTGCCCAACCTGATCGGCGGCAGCGCCGACCTGACGCCGTCGACGAAGACCTACCTCAACGCCGGCGGCGGCGACTTCGAGCGCGGCAAGTACGCCGGGCGCAACCTGCGCTTCGGCGTGCGCGAGCACGCCATGGGCGCGGTGATGAACGGCATGGCGCTGCACGGCCTGCTGATCCCCTTCGGCGCCACGTTCCTCACCTTCACCGACTACGCGCGCCCGGCCATGCGCCTCGGCGCGCTCATGGGCACGCGGACCGTCTACGTGATGACCCACGACAGCATCTTCCTGGGCGAGGACGGCCCGACGCACCAGCCCGTCGAGCACCTCATGGCCATGCGGGTGATCCCCGGCATGCGCCTGATCCGGCCCTCGGACGCGGCCGAGACGGCGCTCGCCTGGCGCATGGCCCTCGAGCACGAGGGGCCGACGGTGCTGGCGCTCACCCGCCAGAACCTCCCCGTGCTCGACCGCGCCGAGCACGGCGACGCCGAGGGCGCCCTGCGCGGCGGCTACGTCCTGTGGGAGCGCGGCGGCCAGGAGCCGCAGGTGGTCCTCGTGGCCACGGGCTCCGAGGTGCACGTCGCCCTCGACGTGGCGCGCGCCCTCCACCGGGACGACGGCCGCGCCGTGCGCGTCGTGTCGCTCCCCTGCTGGGAGGTGTTCGAGGAGCAGGAGCCGGCCTACCGCGAGGCCGTCCTCCCGCCCGCCTGCGGGGCGCGCGTGTCGATCGAGGCCGGCGTGACCTTCGGCTGGGAGCGCTACACGGGCGAGCTGGGCCTGCGCGTCGGCGTCGACCGCTTCGGCGCGTCGGCCCCGGCGGGCGCGCTGGCCGAGCACTTCGGGCTGAGCCCGGGGCAGGTCCTGCAGCGGGTGCGCGAGTACCTGGCGACCGTGGGCTGACCGCTCTCCGTCGAACGAGCGCGGAGCCTCGCCGCTCCGACCCGTGGTACAAAGGAGTCCGTGACGCCGGACGACCCGCCGCCCGCCCCCCCGCTCCCCGCCGCCGCGCGCTGGGCGCTCGCCGGGCTGATCGCCACGCCCCTGGTGCTGTTCCTCCACCAGGGCTCCATGCTGCACGCGCCGGAGGACCCGCGGGCGAACAGCCTCGCGGCCCTGGCCGAGGTGCGGCAGGTGATCCTCGAGCGCTGGGTCGAGCCGCCCGACGACGACGCGCTCACCGACGGCGCCCTGCGCGGCATGGTGCGCCACCTCGACGAGCACAGCGAGTTCATCAGCGCGCAGCAGCTCGCCCAGTTCGAGGAGGACACGACCGGGCAGTTCGGCGGCCTGGGGATCTACATCTCGCTCGAGGAGGGCCTCGTCGTCGTGATCTCGCCGATCGAGGACACGCCGGCCTTCCGCGGCGGGATCCTCCCGGGCGACGTGATCCTGCGCATCGACGGCGGCGCCTACGAGTTCGCCACGTCGAGCGAGGCCGTCGCCGCCCTCAAGGGCCCGCCGGGGACGAAGATCACGCTGACGGTCCGGCAGGGCGACGCCCCGCCGCGCGACATCACGCTCACGCGCGAGGTGATCCAGGTCACCTCGGTCAAGGGGACGCGCCTGCTCGACCCCGAGCAGAAGGTCGGCTACGCGCGGATCACGGCCTTCAACTCGGGCACCGTCGACGAGTTCAAGGCGGCGGCGGCGCGCCTCGAGGCCGAGGGCGCCCGGGCGCTGATCCTCGACCTGCGCGGCAACCCGGGCGGCTACCTGCACGCCGCCACCGAGGTCGCCGACCTGTTCCTCGAGAAGGGGCGCACGATCGTCGAGACGCGCGCCCGCGGGCCCGACGAGGTGTCGACGATCCGCGCCGTCGTGCCGCGGACCCTGGGCCTGCCGGTCGCCGTCCTGATCGACGGCGGCAGCGCCAGCGCGTCGGAGATCCTCGGCGGCGCCCTGGCCGACAACGGCGTGGCCACGCTCGTCGGCCAGCGCTCCTACGGCAAGGGGTCGGTCCAGAGCCTGATCTCCGTCCTCGGCGGCAGGGCGCAGCTCAAGCTGACGACGCAGCACTACTTCACCCCCAGCGGCCGCCGGATTCACCGGGGCGACCTGCCGCCGACCGACGCGCGCTGGGGCCTCCTGCCCGACCTCGCCGTGCGCCTCGACCCGCAGCTCCGCCAGCGGCTGGCTCAGGCCGAGGCCGAGCGCGACATGGAGCGCCTCAAGGCGCTCGCCCGCCACGAGGCGGCCGGCGGCCCCGAGGAGCGCCTCCACCGCGACGACCCGCAGGTCGCCGCCGCCTACGAGCACCTGCTCCGCGTCCTCGCCGGCGAGGCGAAGGTCGGCCGCCAGCCCGGCCCGCCCGCCGACCTGTCGAGCGCCTCGCCGATCGACAGCAGCACGCACGCCGACGACGAGCCGCCGCCCCCCTACGGCGAGTAGCGCCTGGAATGGTTCGTGCCTACGGATCGATCCCATCGTTCCGTGGCACCCCCTTGATCCCGGGGTTTCGTCCGTCCCGCTTCGTCCGGATTCGCCCGGGAAACGCGGACGAGTCCGCGCAAGTGGCTCGCCGGTAACAGGACCTTCCCCGGAGCGGCCGATTCCGCAGGCTCAGCCGCGGGCGAGTTCGCGCGCCGGCGGGGCCGAGCGCGCGAAACTCTCGGCGTCTCCGTGGCGACCATGTTGGCGCGGTGTTTGTTACTTGGCGCCGCGGAGACCCGCATTCTGCATGTCGATCGATCCAGGAGACGCACGCCAGCTCCTGACCGTCACGGTCGGGGCGCTGTGGACGGCCGACGAGGACCTGCGCTTCGCCACCCCGCAGCCGGGGTGGGAGCGGTTCACGGGCCAGACCTGGGGGGAGCACGCCGGCCGCGGCTGGCTGCGCGCCTTCCGGGCGGCCGACCGCGCCGCCGTCGAGGGCGCGTGCGGCCAGGCCGGGGCCACCGGGCGCCTCGAGGCGACGGGGCGGCTGTGGCACGCGGCCAGCGCCAGCTACCGCGACGTCGTGCTGCGCGCGGTGCGCGCGGCCGACGCCCCGGGCTACCTCGGCGCGGTGGCCGGCGACGCGGCGGCCGAGTGCCCGGTGTGCCGGCGCGCGGGCGAGGTCGAGGCGGCCGCCGCGGCCGTGCTCGAGGCCCCCGACGCGGAGGTGGCCGCGTGCCGGGCGGCCGAGTCGGCCCAGCGGCTCTGCCGCGCCGAGGCCGCCGCGCTCCTGGGCGGGCGCGAGGCGCCCAGGGTCTCGGGCGACGCCGCGCTCGTGGCTGCGCCGGGCGCGGCCGACCCGGCGCGGTCGGCGCTCGAGCGGCTCGCCGGCGACCTGACGCTGGTCGTCGCGCGGCGGGCGGAGCCCTTCGACGAGCGCGAGGACGGCCCCGCCCTCGAGCGGCTGGTCCGCGCCGCGCACGACGCGCGGCGGCTCCACGCCGCCGTCGAGGAGGGGCGGCGCAAGGACGAGTTCCTGGCCGTCCTCGGCCACGAGCTGCGGAACCCGCTGGCGACGATCCTCACGGCGCTCGAGCTCCTGCGCCTGCGCGGCGCCGGCGGCGAGCGCGAGCAGCGGATCATCCACGACCACGTGCGGCACATCGTGCGCCTGGCCGACGACCTGCTCGACGTGTCGCGCATCGCCCGGGGCACCTTGCGCCTGTCCGTCGAGGACGGCGTCGACGTCGCGACCACGCTGGCGCGCGCGGTCGAGCACGCCCTGCCGCTCCTCGAGCAGCGGCGCCACCGGCTGGCGGTCGACGTGGCGCCCGGCCTGCGCGCGCAGGCCGACGCCGTGCGCCTGGCGCAGGTCGTCGGCAATCTCCTCACCAACGCCGCCCGCTACACCGAGCCGGGCGGGCACGTGCGCCTCTCGGCGCACCTCGAGGGCGGCGGGCTGGTGATCCGCGTGGCCGACGACGGCCCCGGGATCGCGCCCGAGCTGCACGCGCGGATCTTCTCCCCGTTCGTGCAGCTCCAGGACGGCCGCTCCGGCCGCGGCGGGCAGGGCCTCGGGATCGGCCTGGCCCTGGTCAAGAGCCTCGTCGAGCTGCACGGCGGCGCCGTCGAGGTGCACAGCGACGGCGCCGGCTCCGGGAGCACCTTCGTCGTGAGCCTCCCGCAGCGGCCGGGCGACGCCGCCGCGCGCAGCGCCTCCGGCCGGCACGCCGCGGCCGGGGCCCCGCGCCGGGTCGGCGAGGTGCTCGTCGTCGAGGACAGCCGCGACGCCGCCGACACGCTCGCCGAGGCGCTCGTCGGCCTGGGCTACGCCGTGCGCGTGGCCTACGGCGGCGGCGACGCCCTGCGCGCCTTCGCCGAGCGCCCGGCCGAGGTCGTCCTCCTCGACCTCGGCCTCCCCGACCTCGACGGCCTCGAGGTCGCGCGGCGCCTCCGCGCCCTGCCCGGCGGCCCGGCCGCGCGGGTCATCGCGCTCACCGGCTACGGGCAGGAGGAGGACCGGCGCCAGAGCGAAGAGGCCGGCGTCGACGACCACGTGCTCAAGCCGGTCGACCTGAACCGGCTGCTGGAGCGGATCGAGCGCTCGTGAGGCCGTTCGCGGCCCAGAAACAACGGAGCCCCGACCTGGTGGCCGGGGCTCCGTCTCGATCTTCGGCGCGTAGGTCTGGGGTCTACGCCTGTGTTTGCCGGACTAGGATTCGAACCTAGACTAGCGGATCCAGAGTCCGCCGTCCTACCGTTAGACGATCCGGCAGCGACGACCGCAGTCTACCCGAACGGCGCCCGGGGGCAAGGGTGGGTCAGCCGTGTCCCGCCCGCCACGTCAGGCCGGAGGGCAGCGGCCGCAGGCGGTTGCCCAGGGCATCTCGTCGAGCGCCGCCTCGGGGATCGCCCCGCCGCACCCGCGGCAGACGGGGTCCTCTCCGCGGTTCAAGGTCGCGAGCGTCTCCTGCAGCAGGTCCTTGTAGCGGCGCAGGCGCTCGAGCGGCGTCTCGCCCGGCTCCATGTCCTGAGGCAGCTTGACCTGCGAGAGGTCGAGGTCCTGTCCGGCGAGGAGCTGCGCGATCTTGTCCGAGACGACGCCCAGCGTGTCGAGGACGCGGCGCCGCCGCAGGGCACGGCTCACGCGCGCCTCGCGTCGATGCACGGCACGCGCACCGCCGGCCCGCCGGTGATCGTCAGCGCGCGCACGCCGTCGATCAGCTCACCGTCCATCACGGGGCGGAGGGAGGCCTCGCCCGTGGCCTCGGCCGTGACCTCGCGCGCCGCGCCGTCGAAGAGCGCCCGCGAGCGCAGGGCGCGCCCGGTGAACAGGCGCGGCAGGTTGGCGATCATGCCGAACACCGACAGGTCGCCCGCGTTGACGTGCAGGCGGCCGGCGCCGGCCTGCGGGAAGACCTTGATCACGCCGCCCAGGTTGATCGGGAAGGCGCCCACGTTCAACGCGGTGAGCTCCTGGTAGGGCAGCGCCGCCCCGTCGAGCGTCACGCGCCCGGCGACGCGGCCCAGCGCCACCTGCCCGTAGCGCAGCCAGCGCGCCGGCGTCAGCCGCCGCCACGGGCCGGCGTCGAGGAGGAGCGAGCCGCCGGCGCGCGCGATCACCTCGAGGATCGCCGGCGCCCCCTGGAAGCGGCTGGCGTAGTACTGGTCGAAGAAGCCGCTGCCGATCCCGGCGACCGCCGCGGCGAAGCCGAGGCGCTCGAACGGCCGCTCGACGCCCGCGGCGTCGCGCCGCACGCCGCGCATGATCAGCGTCGGCACGAGCGCCCCGGGCGGCGTGCGCCCGGCCGCGTCCTCGGCCAGCAGGCGGCGCACGATCTGCTCGGCGCGCCCCCGCACGCCCACGTGGCGGGCGACGAAGTCGATCGTCCCCCCGTTGGCCGGCACGGCCCAGGGGACCGCCGCCGCCACCTCGTCGAGCCCGAAGCGCGACGCCGCCGAGTTGAGCATCCAGTGCAGGCTGCCGTCCCCGCCGTCGGTGACCCAGTAGGAGACACCGCTGGCCCGGAACTCGTCGAGGACCGCGCCGATCTCCTCGGTCGAGCGGGTCTCACGCACGAGGCCCCGCCCGGCGAGGAGCTCCTGGAGCGCCCCGGCGCGCGCGTGGCGCCCGCGGTTCTTACGGGAGTGGGGGTTGGTGATCACCCCGATGGCCAGGCGATCCGGCATCCGGGTCCTCGTGGCGCGCCTGATCCCGCCCGGCGATCACGGCGTGGGGCGCGATTCTAGCCGCGCAACTCCCAGGCCGCGAGCGAGGAGGGGCCGGGGTGAGTTCGCTCCCGGCGACCCTCCCTGTCGCGTGCGATTTGCCGTAGACTCTCGTCGCAAGTCCGTCGGGCGCCGGAGCGATGGTGCGACGGCGGACCCCCGCGCGCGGGCGATGTGCGCGGCGCGCAGGAGCGGGAGCAGGGATGAGCGACGACGCTGACGACCGCGCCACCCGGTCGGCGACTCCCCCGCTTTCGGGCGAGGTGCCCAGGCTCGGACCCCGCGGGCCCTCGCGCGCCGAGTGGGTCAACGAGGACGCAACCAACCAGACCGGCTGGGTGCAGGGGCAGAGCAAGGCCGGCTGGGTGGACAAGCGGAAGTCGCAGGAGGGCTGGGTCGAGCGCGCCGAGGCCGCCGACGGCTCGTCCGAGGAGACGGTGATCTTCGACGCCGAGGCCGTCCCCGAGCCGCAGACGCGCCGCCGCCTGGGCGACTTCGAGCTCGAGCGCAAGGTCGGGCAGGGCGGCATGGGCGAGGTGTGGCTGGCGCGCCAGATCTCGCTCGACCGCCCCGTCGCGGTGAAGGTCCTCCCGCGCAGCCTCGCCAACCAGGACAACTTCATCGAGCGCTTCCAGCGCGAGGCCAAGGCCGCCGCGTCGCTCGTGCACCCCAACGTCCTGCAGATCTACTCCTTCGGCGTGAGCGAGGGGACGCCCTACTTCGCCATGGAGTTCGTCGAGGGCGAGGACCTGCAGCAGCGCATGCGGCGCGGCGGCGGCCTCGACTGGGCGGAGATGGCCCGCATCATGATCGGCGTGGGCAGCGCGCTGGCGGCCGCCCACGACAAGGGGCTCATCCACCGCGACATCAAGCCGTCGAACATCATGATCGACCGTCCGGGCCAGGTGAAGGTCATGGACTTCGGCCTGGCCAAGGCCACGACGGGCGGGAACAAGAGCCTCACCAGCGCGGGCCTGATCATGGGCACGCCGAACTACCTGTCGCCCGAGCAGGGGCGCGGCGACCCGCTCGACGGGCGCTCCGACCTCTACTCGCTCGGCGTCGTGCTCTACGAGCTCCTCACCGGGCAGCTCCCGTTCCGCGCCGACACGCCCGCCGGGCTGATCTTCAAGCACGTCTACGAGCCGCCGCCGCCGCCGGGCGAGCTCAACCCCGAGGCGCCGCCGTTCCTGGTCGAGATCTGCCTCAAGCTCCTGGAGAAGGACCCCGACGACCGCTACGCGTCGGCCCACGAGTTCCTGGCCGACATGACCGAGTTCTTCGACAACGCCGACCACTACAAGGGCGGCGGCAAGCGCCGCGCCGGGGCCGGCGCGGAGGACCAGCAGCGCATCGCCAACTCGGGCGCCTACGCGTCGGCCGCGCTGGCGCGCCGCCGCCCGCCCGAGCGCAACGCCGCCACCGAGGAGATCACCCGACCGACGCGCGCCGAGCCGGCCGACGACGACCACGACGAGCCCCCGCGCCGCCCGGCGCGCCGGACGCCGCCGCGCGGGGCGGCGGTCGACGACGAGGAGGCCCGGCCGAAGTCGCGGCCGATCACCACGGGCACGCGCCTGCCCCCGCCGCGCCGCCGCGCGCGCTGGCCGGTGGTCCTGCTGCTGCTCCTCCTGGCCGCCGCCGGCGGCGGCTACCTCGCCTCCGTGCAGTACCCCGACCACGCGCGCGCCCTGGCCGCGCGCCACGGCATCGAGCTCCCCTGGCTGGCGGCGCCGGCGCCGACGGTCGAGTCGGTGCCGTTCATGATCGCGCCGGGCGTGCTCTCGCCCGGGATCCGCGTGGCCCTCGAGGTGCCGGGCAAGCGCTACGAGCTGCGCACCAGCGAGGAGGGCACCTACCCGGTCGGCAAGTACATGCTCGAGCTGAGCCGCGCCGGCTACATCCCGTCGCGCCACCCCGTGCAGATGAAGCGCGGCGACGACGGCCGCGGCGTGCTGATCGACGAGAACGACCGCGACGCCCTGCGCGTCCCCGTGACGTGGGGCGCCACCGACGAGCTCAAGGAGGCCTACCGGGTCGGCCACAGCGCGCTCTCGCAGCAGGACCTGCGCGGGGCGCGCCGGGCGCTCGAGCGGGCCGCGGCGTTCGATCCCGAGTACCGCCCGGCCGACGACCAGAAGAGCGTGCAGGAGCTCCTCCTCGAGGCGCAGGCGGCGATCGAGGCGGCGGAGCGCACCGACGCGCGGCTCGAGACGGAGACGAACATCGCGCGCGACCAGATGGAGCAGCGCCAGTGGCGCGCCGCGCGCGAGCTGCTGACCAAGCTCCTGGCCCGCCTCCCGGCCGGACCCGAGCGGTCGCTCGTGGAGAAGGACATCACGCGCTGCGACGACAAGGCGCGCGAGGGCGACGCGCTGCGCGCGTCCGTCGAGGCCGAGCTCCGGCGGGGCGCGCACCAGGCGGCCCGGACCAAGCTCGGGGAGCTGCGCGCGGCCGACCCCGGCAACCCGCAGCTCGCCGCCGTCGAGGCGCGCCTGACCGAGGCGCAGCGGCTGCGCGGGCTGGCCATGGCCGAGCCGGGCGCCGACGTGCCGGCTGCCCTCGGCCGCCTCCGCACCTACCTCGAGACCTACGGCCCCGACGACGCCGACGCCCGGCGCCGCCTCGAGGACCTGTCGACGCTGGCGCAGGCGCAGGAGTCGCGCGCCCGGCGCCGGGTGCAGCTGAGGCAGCTCGAGCAGGAGGGCAAGTGGCAGGAGGCCCAGCGGCTGGCCCAGGCCCTCCTGCGCGAGGACACCGAGGACGCCGAGGCGCAGAGGGTCCGCGCCCGCGCCGAGCTCGAGCTCAGCCGGAGCGCGATCCTCGACGCCGTGCGCGGCGTCGACGAGGCGCTGGTGAAGGGCGCGCTCGACGACGCCATCCGCCTGCTCGACCCGCAGTCGCCCAGCTACAAGGCCGAGCTCGCCGCGCTGGCCGACCTGGCGCAGGTGAAGGCGCGCTTCGTCAGCAGCCAGCACAAGGACCTGCAGGTCCGGGTGGACGGCGACCACGCCGTCGCCACGGGCACCTGGGAGTTCGCGATCGAGGTGCTCGGCGAGCCGCCCCGTCAGGTGGCGGCGCAGCACCGTGTGCTCCTGCGCCGCGTCAACGGCGGGCGCTGGCTCGTGTCCCAGTTCGAGGTGGAGGGGGAGCCCCGTGCCGAACCGTCCCGTCGTTGACCGCCCGCGGCCCCGGCCGCTGCCCGCCCTGCTCGCCGCCGGCGCGCTCGCGCTCCTGGGCGGACAGGCGCGCGCCGCGACCCCCGTGGAGGCCCAGCTCCTCGAGGTGAGCGGCGACCAGGTCAAGCTGAACAAGGGCCGCGAGCACGGGGTCGGCGTGGGGCAGGTGTTCGACCTGTACCGCGAGGCCCGCGTGTTCATGCTGCCGCTCACCAAGGGCGAGGTGCCGCTCGTGCACACGCAGGAGCGGGTGGGGCGGGTGCTCGTGTTCGACGCCGAGCCGACGACCGCCCGCGCCATGGTGATCGCGCGCGAGCAGCGTGAGGGGGGGACCCCCGTGCCGCTCGAGCGGGGCCAGATCGCCGTGCAGAACCCGACGATCACGCCGCCCAACCGGGCGCCGGTGTTCGTGGGCACCCCGCAGCTCCCGGCCGTCGCCTGGCGCGCGCGCCAGGAGCTGCGCCTCAACGTCTCCAACGAGGCGGACGACCCGATCGTGTTCACCTGGCGGGCGACCGGCGGGCGGCTCGACCACGAGCGCACGCTCCTGCCGGCCAACACGTGGACGGCGCCGCCGTCCGCGGGCAGCTACCGGGTCACGGTCGAGGCGCGCGACGGGGCGGGCAACGTGGCGCGCACCGCCTTCACCGTGCAGTCGAACGGCCTCGACGGCGCGCGCGTCGCCGGGCTGCGCCCGGGCGGGCGCACGATCGGCGGCCCCTCGCGCTACGCGCGCGTGCGCGACGTGACGTTCGACCGGCTGCGCAACACCCCCAGCCGCCGCTACATCCTCGACGCCGGCGTGGGCTGGGGCGCCGAGCCGAGCGTCCTCGTCGAGCAGCCCGAGCGGGGGCGCGACTGGCTGGCGCGGCTCCCGGTGTCGTCCTACGACATCCGGGCGCTCGCGGCCGCCAGCCCCAGCCCGTCGGCGCCGGGGGCGCTCTACTGCCTCGACGGCAAGTCGCGCTCGGTGCTGCGCTTCCCCTTCGGCGGCGAGTGGGGCCAGGTGTTCAAGCGCGCCCCGCAGGTGATCGGCGAGCCCGACGGCGGCACGGGCAACGCCCGCTTCCAGGACCCGATCGACCTGGCGCTCTCGTCCTCGGGCGACGTCTACGTGCTCGACGCCGGGCAGCGCGCCGTGCAGGTGTTCAGCCCCGAGGGGACGTTCGTGGTCAGCTTCGGCCGGCCCGGGACGCGCTCGCTCGAGCTCGAGCGCCCGCGCGCGCTCGCCGTCGGCGCGGACGACACCGTCTACGTGCTCGATGACGGGCGCAAGGCGGTCGTCATGTTCCGCGGCTGGCGGGCGCTGGGCGAGCTGAGCGTCGGCGGCGCCCAGGACGAGCTCGTGGGCCTGGCCGTCGACCCGTTCACCAGCAACCTCTTCGTGCTCGACCGCACGGCGGGCGCCGTGCGGCAGTACACCACCGACGGGCGCCTCGTCGGCCGCATGGGCGGCGAGCCGGGCACGATCGCGCACCTGTCGGCGGCCGTGCGCCTGCGCATGGAGCCGACGCGCGTGCTGTGGGTGGTCGAGGGCGACGGGGCGGCCGTGTCGCGCTTCGACGCCGAGGGCGGCGCCTTCCTCGGGCGCATGCAGGCGGTCGAGTTCTCGTCGTCGGTGCGCGTCGCCGGGCTCCCCGGCGGCGGCGTGGCGGCGCTCGACCGCGGCGACCGGCGGGTCACCTGCTTCGACCAGGACGGCTGGGTGACGGCGCGCTTCGGCGGCAAGGGCAGCAAGCCGGGCGAGTTCACGGACCCGGTCGACATCGCCGTGAGCCAGGTGGGCGACATCTTCGTCCTCGACGCGGGCAAGCAGCAGCTGCACAAGTTCTCGCCGCAGGGCGCGTTCCTGGAGCTCATCGGCCGCGCGGGCGAGGGCTCGAGCGAGCTCACCGGGGTGCGCGACCTCAGCACGGTCAACGACCGCTCGTACCTGCTCGTCACGCAGCAGCGCAACGAGCCGAACTTCAACCTGTTCGACCCGGGCACCGGCCGCTCCGACCGGGCCTGGGGCCAGCTCACGGGCGAGATGACGCCGCGCTTCGGCTGCGTCACCGGCGTGACCGGGCGCCTCGACGGGCGCCCGGAGGGGCAGGGGCAGCACTCCGACAAGCCGTGGTTCTGGTCGGTCGACGAGGACCGCGAGCGGGTGTTCCGCACCCAGTACCCGGCGGCGCCGGAGGCCGCGCTCCCGCTGACGTTCGACGAGATCAGCGACCTCGAGCCGCTCGCGAGCGGCCACGTGCTCGTCGTCGACCGGGGCGAGCGCAAGGTGGTGCTGCTGAACCCCGACGGCTCGGTCGCGGCGACGCTGGCCACGAGCGACCGGCTGCAGCGGCCGTTCGACGTGGCCACGGACGACTTCGGCCGCGTCTACGTCTTCGACGAGGGCGGCCGCCGCCTGGTCGTGGAGCTCGAGGCCGAGTAGCGCCGCGCGCCCGTTCCGCGGGGGGCAGGGGAGAGGGGGCCGGGGTGGCGAACGGGCCGACGGACAAGGCGGGGGGCGGCCGCGGCGCGCCGGGGCCGCGCTCGCTCGTCAACGAGACGCTGGGCCAGTTCCAGATCAAGGAGGAGCTGGGCCGCGGCGGCATGGCCGTCGTCTACAAGGGCTACCAGCCCTCGCTCGACCGCTGGGTGGCGATCAAGACCTTGCCGGCGGAGATGTCGGCCGACCGCGACATGGTCAGCCGCTTCCACCGCGAGGCCGAGGCCATGGTCTCGCTCAACCACTCGAACATCGTCCAGATCATCGACAAGGGCCAGGACCGCGGCCTCTACTACTTCGCCATGGAGTTCGTCGAGGGGCCGTCGCTCAAGGACCTGCTCAAGCAGGAGACCGTGAGCATGGACCTCCTGTTCGACATCTGCGCGCAGGTGTCCGAGGGCCTGGGCTACGCCCACAAGAAGGGGATCGTCCACCGCGACATCAAGCCGGCGAACATCCTCTACGAGAAGGGCACGGGCCTGGCGAAGGTGGCCGACTTCGGCATCGCCCGCGTCACGAACAAAGAGATGGACATGATCACGCTCACGGCGCAGAACGTGGGCATGGGCACCATGAACTACATGGCGCCGGAGCAGAAGACGGACGCGGCCGCCGTCGACCACCGGGCGGACATCTACTCGCTCGGGGTCATGATCTACGAGATGTTCACGGGCAAGCTGCCGCTGGGGAAGTTCAAGCTCCCCAGCCAGCTCAACGCCAAGCTGCCGCGCAAGCTCGACGAGGTCGTCTCGAAGTGCCTGGAGGCCGACCCGGTCGACCGCTACGCGACCATGGACGCCCTGCGCGCCGACCTGCAGCAGGCGCGCGAGGCGTCGAAGGGCGGCACGCTCGTGCGCTCGGTGCGCGACGCCGCCGAGCGCACGCTCACGGCCGTGGCCGGCGAGCAGGGCGGCAAGGGCAAGCTCGTCGCCTGCTGCCTGCTGCTGCTGATCGGTCTGGGCGGGGGCGGCGGCGCGTTCTTCGTCGTCGACCCGCTGAAGCTCCGGGACAAGCAGGTCGCGGGCGGCGGCGGGACGACCACCGAGACGCCCCCGAAGCCCACCACCGAGACGCCCCCGAAGCCCGTCACCGAGACGCCCCCGAAGCCGGCGACCGAGACGCCCCCGAAGCCGGCGACCGAGACGCCTCCGAGGCCGGCGACCGAGACGCCCCCGAGGCCGGCGACCGAGACGCCCCCGAAGCCGGCGACCGAGACGCCCCCGAAGCCGGCGACCGAGACGCCCCCGAAGCCGGCGACCGAGACGCCCCCGAGGCCGGCGACCGAGACGCCGCCCGGGCCGACGACGGAGGCGCCGCCGAGGCCGACCACCGAGACGCCGCCGAGGCCGACCACCGAGACGCCGCCGAGGCCGACGACGGAGACCAGGCCCGACCCCGTGGAGCCCCGGCCCGCGGTGAAGGGCCTCCAGGGCGCGCTCCTGGAGAAGTACCAGGCGGCGGCCGCCGACCTCGCGCGCGAGCTCCCGCTCCTCGAGGAGGCCGCCCGCCTGGCGGGCGGCATGGCCGAGCTGGAGCGCGCGCTCGTCGGGGCGCGCGCCGCCGAGAAGACCGCGGCGAAGCTCCGCGACGAGGGCGCCGAGGAGGCCGTGGCGCAGGTCGAGGGCGCCCGCACGGCCGTCCGCCAGACGGCGCGGGGCGCGTTCAAGACGCTGCTCGACGACCTCCTCGGCCGGGCCCGCGCCGAGGAGGCCGACCGCGACGAGCTCGGCCGGATCGACGCCGACTACGCGCGGCTCGACAGCCTCCTGCCGCACGAGCAGGCGCGCGAGTGGCCCGCGCTCGTCCGGCGCCTGCAGGGGCTGCGGGTCAGGCGCCTCGAGGACCGCGTGCGCCTCGCCCTCGACCTCGCCGCGCTGCGCGTCGAGGAGGCGACGCTGGCCCCGCTGCGCGACCGCTACGACCGGGCCCGGCGGCTCGAGCCGGTCGCGGGCGTGGCCGCGCTCGGCCAGCTGAGCGGCGAGGTGGTGGCGCTCCGGGGCCCCACGCCGCGCGGGCTGCGCAAGGTGGCCGAGGAGTTCGCGGGCAAGCTCACCGGGCAGTCGGAGCAGCCCTACTACTTCGCGATCTGCCCCGCGTCCGACGGGCGGGTCGCCGTCCTCTGCCCCGCCGGCGCGCGGCAGAAGCTCCTGTTCGTGCTCCGACCCGACGGGAGCGGGCTCCGCGTCGAGGCGCAGGCGGAGGTGCCCCTCACCAATCCGGCCTACCTGGCGCCGGCCGGCAAGGACAACTTCTGGATCGCCGAGTTCAACGGCCACGAGGTCCGTCGCTTCAGCCTCGTGGGCGGACGGCTCGTCGGCCAGGAGGCGATCTCGCTCAGCGGGTCGCCCGTGATCCTCGACCTCGACGTCTCCCCCGACGGGGCCCTGCACGTGGCGACCGCCCGGGACGTGCGCACGGTCGCCGGCCCCGGGGCCGGCGCGGTGGCCATCGTGCAGCGGGACTTCACGTCCGACGACAAGCTGCCGCGGCGGATCGCGGCCCTCCCCGGCGGCGGCTGGCTCCTCGCCGGCCTCGCCCCGAACCTGCCGCCCGGCAGCATGTTCGGCGAGGCGGAGCTCAACGACACCTGGCCGCTCGCCGGCCGCATCCTCGACCCCGGCGCCCCGGCGACCCGGCCGGCCGCGCGCTCGTGGGGCGCGCTGGCCGTCGCGCCGTGCGGGGACGGGGCCCTGGCCATCCAGCACCGCAAGGAGGGCGGCGGCGTGCTCGTCGTCCCGGCCGGCGATGGTGAGCCGCGCGAGGTGCAGGTCAAGGGGCCGCGCCCCCAGCTGGCCCAGGACGTGGCGGTCAGCGGCCGCTTCGTCTACGTCCTCGACAGGCAGGCGTCGGTCGCGCGCTGGCGGCTGCGCCTCCTCGCCTACGAGATGGAGTGAACGCCCCGCGATGATCCGGCTCGACGAGTTCCTCCGTCAGACGGCGCCCCTGACCGACGCGGCCGGCTTCGCCCTGGCCTACCCGCACCCGGCGCTGACGCTCCGCGTCCCGACCGGCGCCCCGGCGGCGCCGGCCAAGCAGGTGAGCCTCAACGACACGCTCGACGACGAGGGGGTGATGGCGCTCCTCGGCGACCCGCTCGACCGCACGCACGTGGCCTTCCTGCTGAAGAGCCAGCGCAACCCGTTCGGGAACATCATCAGCGTCGGCCGCGCCGCGAGCAACGACGTGTGCATCGACCACTCGAGCGTCTCCAAGGTCCACGCCGTGTTCACGTGCGTCGGCGCGAGCTGGAAGGTCTCCGACCGCAAGGCGAAGAACGGGCTCTACGTGAACCGCGTGCAGCTCGACCCCGGCGCCTCGGCCCCGCTCGAGGACGGCGCCCTGATCGCCCTCGGCACGCAGGTCGAGGGCACGTTCCACACGCCGCGCGGGCTGTGGGCGTTCCTCGAGCTGGTGCGCATGCGCGAACGAACTCGCAGGTAACTCGACGGCTGCGGCCGCGGATGACGGGCGAGGCCGCGCGCGCGCGGCCGATAGGATCAGGCGATCGATATCGTCCGCGCGCGCGCGGCCTCGCCTCGTCCTCCGCGGCCTCGCCTCACGTGCTGCTGCGTTCCACCCGTGGTCCGGGCGTCATGAACCCACGCCGAATGGTCAGCGCGTCAACTGCTGCGTCGACCCGTTCCCGTTCCCGTTCCCGGTTGTTGGGGCCACATGAACTTCGACCACGAGCGCGGGTCGAGACCTCCTCCTCCGTGTGGTCTCCATGCTCACTCGCATGATCAACAACCTCGGAGGTGCGGGAACGGGAACGGGAACGGGAACGGGAACGGAAGACTCGACTGAGAGTTGGCCGCTAACGCTAACGCTAACCATTCGGCACCACGTCAAGACCGGACGTTCGATGCCGCTCCGGTCCGCCCGTGACGACGGACGGGCCGGCTCGCAGAGGAACACCGCGCGGCCAGGGCGCTGACGTCGCCTCGACGGATCACGTGGCGGCCGCAGCCGTCGCCGACGCTACCGGGCGGTCTCCTCGACCCGGACCTCGCGCACCACGGTCACCTTGATCTCGCCCGGGCCGAGCTCCGCCGCCTCGACGGCGCGGGCGACGTCGCGCGCGAGGCGCTGCGCGGTGCGGTCGGAGTGCTTCTGCGGGTCGACGACGATCCGCAGCTCGCGCCCGGCCTGCAGCGCCAGCGCGCGCAGGACGCCCGGCTGCTTGAGCGCCAGGGCCTCGACCTCGGCGCGGCGGCGGATCGCCTGCTCGAGCGCCCCGTCGCGGGCGCCGGGCCGCGAGGTGGAGAGCGCGTTGGCGAGCTGGACGAGCGCCGCGTAGGGCGACGCGGCCTGGACCTCCTCGTGGTGGGCCGCGATCGCGTCGACGACCAGCGGGTCCTCGTCGCAGCGCCGCGCGAAGTCGGCGCCGACCGCCGCGTGGCTGCCCTCGACCTCGTGCTCGACGGCCAGGCCCACGTCGTGCAGGAGCCCGGCGCGCCGCGCGAGCGCCTCGTCGAGCCCCAGCTCGGCCGCGAGCAGCCCCGCCAGGCGCGCCGTCTCGACCGCGTGCAGGCGCACGTTCTGGCCCTCCGACGTGCGGTACTCGAGCCGCCCGAGCAACGTCAGCAGCCGTGGATGCAGCGGCTCGACCCGCGCCTCGGCGGCGGCCGCCCGCCCCAGCGCCTCGGTCGTCTCCTCCACCTCGACGCGCGCCGCGACGACGGCCTCGACGATCCGGTCGGGCTGGACGCGGCCGTCGTCCAGGAGCCGCCCGAGCGCGCGCCGGGCCACCTCGCGCCGCAGCGGGTCGAACGACGAGAGCACGACGACGCCGGGCGTGTCGTCGATCAGCAGGTCGACGCCCGCCTCCTGCTCGAACGTGCGCACGTTGCGCGCCTCGCGCCCGACGAGCAGCCCCTTGAGGTCGTCCGAGGGCAGGGGCACGACCGTGATCATCGTCGGGTGCCCGTGCGCCCAGGCCGCGCGCTGCAGCGCCGCGACGAGCGCCTCGCGCGCGCGCCGGGCGAGGTCGTGCGCCAGGGCCGCGTCGGCCCGCGCGCGCACCTCGGCCGCCTCGGCCTGGCAGCGCTGCTCGACGCGCTCGAGCAGCAGGTCCTCGGCCTCCTCGCGGCGCAGGCCCGAGATCCGCTCCAGCTCGCGCAGCTCGCGCTGCTGCAGCCGCTCGACCTCGGCCCGCTCGGCGTCGAGCGTCGCCTGCGCCCCCTTGAGCTCGGCCTCACGCACCGACAGGCGCCGCTCGCGGTCCTCGATCGCCTCCGTGCGCCGGTCGAGGGCGTCCTCGCGCCCGCGGCCGCGCGCCTCGAGCTGCTCGAGCTCGCGCCGGCGCGTCGCCAGCCCCGCCTCGAGGTCGGCGCGCTCGCGCAGCGCCTGCTCGCGGGCCGCGACCTCGGCGTCGGCCCGCAGCCGCGCCCGCTCGTCGTCGAGGAGCCGCCGGCGGAGCGCGGGCAGCCCCCACACCGACAGCGACGCCGCGGCGGCCGCCAGCGCGCAGAGCCCGCCGAGGAGGAAGGCCAGGCCCGGGTCCAACGCGGCTCCTCTCCATCGCCGCCGACCACCGTCCGGCGACCGACACGCGCGCGGATTGTAACGCGCGTAGCCTCCTGCGCCGCCACGAGCTACGTCCCCTGCGAGGGCCGACCCCGCAGGTCCAGTTTCCGGAGGCGGCCTCGGGGCGCCTTTGCTACCCTCGGTCCCCCTAGCCGTTCAGGGGATCCCCGTGCGCATCCGCCCGTCCATCGCCGCCCTCGCCCTGGCCGCGGCCCTCGGCGCCGTCGCCCGGGCCGACGAGCAGGCCGTCGCCATGCGCAAGGCCGTCGAGCGCCACGCCGCGGCGCTCGTGCGCGTCGAGGCCACCGCGACGCTCGGCGTCGAGGGCCTCCCCGGCCTCGGCCGCGGCGCGCGCCGCACGCACGAGGTGTCGACGGCCGGGGTCGTGGTCGCGGGCGACGGGCTGGTGGTCTTCCCGGCGGCGGCCCTCGACCCCGCCGGCGACGTCTTCGCCCTCCTCGGCGCGCGCCCGCGGGCCGAGGTCCTGGCGATCTCCGTCGTGGGCGCCGACGGCCGCGTGCGCGACGCCGAGTGGGTCGGCCGCGACCTCGCGCTGGGCCTGGGCTTCCTGCGCGTCGTCGAGGCCGGCCGCGCCGGCCTGGCCCCGGTGACCTTCGGCCAGGCCGCCCCCGACCTCGGCGACCCGCTCCTCGTCCTCAGCGTCGGCCCCGCGCGCCTCGAGCGCCCGCGGCGCGTCGACGCGGCGCGCGTCTCCTACCGGACGGCGCGGCACCTGGGCACGACGCCGCGCCTGCCGCACGCCCTGGGCGGCCTCGTCGTGGCCCTCGACGGGACGCCGCTCGGCCTCCTCGCCCCGCTGGCCGCGCCGACCGAGCGCCCCGACCTGCTCACGCCCGACCTCCTCGCCGAGCAGCGCGCCGGGCACGTCCTCCTCGCGCCGGCCTTCCAGGCGCTCGTGGCCTCGCCGCCGGTCGAGCCGGGCGGCCCGGTCGCCGCGGCCAGCCGCGCTCGCGCCTGGCTGGGGATCAAGCACGAGGTCCTGACCCCCGAGCTGGCGCAGGTCCACGGCCTCGACGTCGACACCGGCGTGCGCGTGGCGGCCGTCTACGACGGCCCGGCGAAGGTCGCCGGCCTCCAGCCGGGCGACGTCCTGCAGACGCTCGACGGCGAGCCGCTCGACCTCGACCCGGGCGAGTCGTTCGACGACCTCATCGAGGACTTCCCCGTCGGCAGCAAGGTCACGCTCGGCGTGCGCCGCCGCGGCCAGGCGCGCCAGGTCGAGGTCGAGCTGGCCCGCGGCCCCGTGCGCCCGCGCGACGCCGAGCGGGCGGCCCTCCCCGAGGTGGGCCTGCTCGTGCGCGCGCTCACCTTCCACGACCGCGAGGACGCCGGCCTGCCCCACACGGTCACCGGCGCCGTGGTCCTCGAGGTCGAGCCCGACGGCGCCGCCTCGCGCGCCGGCCTGCGCCCGGGCGACCTGCTGCTCGAGGTCGCCGGCGCCCCGGTGGCCGGCCTGGGTGACCTCCGGGCGCGCCTCGTCGCGCCCGGCGCCCACGCCCTCAAGGTCCGCCGCCGCGGTGAGGAGTTGACCCTCCGTGTCCGGCGCTGAACGCCTCCGGCGCCCGTGCGCCACGCTGGCCCCCGCCGGCCGGTCCGGACGCCGGTTCGCTCTCCTCGTCGCATCCCGAGGTCGTGAGACATGAGCTCCTCCATCGAGTTGCCCACCGCCAAGCCGCGCCCCTTGCCGGTCGTGGCCGCGGCGCCCACGCTCCAGACCACCTTCCAGCCGACGTCCTTCCAGGGCGAGGCCCGCAAGAGCAACGAGGTGGAGGGCTTCGTCTACAACCGCTGGAAGGGCGTCTTCTACACGGTCCTGATCCTCTTCAAGCTGCCCTTCCTGCCCCTGTGGCCGTTCTTCATCGCCCGCGAGGCCAAGGACTGGTCGATCGCGCGCAACTACTTCAGGACGCTCCTCTACTGCTTCACCGTGATCGTGCAGCAGATCCGCTTCGGGTCGTTCGTCCGGCTCCTCAAGTACAACCTGCTCATGGGCCCCGACGAGGTGAAGCGCCGGATCGCGCAGCGCCGCGGCGCCTGCACCCGCTGCGCGAAGTGCTGCCAGCAGTTCGAGTGCATCTTCCTCGGCCGTGACGAGCAGACGAAGGAGTTCTACTGCAAGGTCTACGGGACCGATTACTGGTACTACGGGACCTGCGGCCGCTATCCCCTCGACCAGGCCGACATCGACGCCCACGCCTGCCCCGGCTTCTCCTTCCAGCACGTCGAGAAGTAGGTCGACGCCGGCTCGCGCGCCGGCTCGCCCGACACCCCCGATCCACGGCCGTCGATCGCGCACCGCCCCGAGCCGGGCGGTGCGTCGCCATGGCAGGCCGCCGCCGCGATCAAACCAGTTGGTGCATGGGTGCAGCGCGCTCTGCACGGCTTGGTTCAGGGCGGGGGGGGTATCCGACACAACCATAGCCGTCACAAGCGCCCGCAGCTTTGGAACGGTTCCTGCGCAGAGGGTCCAGCGCAAGGAAGGTTGGTCCCCCATGCGGTTCAGTGACGTGCGCGTCGGCGAGTCCCTCACCCTCCGCTCCGAGACGCCGGTGGCCTGGCGGGTGATCCTCAAGAAGGTCAACGACGAGCGCGCCGAGGACGACCGCGGCGTGACGATCGCGATCGGCGCCGACGAGGAGTGCGACGTCCTCGAGACGGTGTCCGTGAGCCACGCGCTGTGGTTCGAGCACGAGGGCGCCTGGAAGCTCGTCCTGCGCTGGACCTCGCCGCGCGACGCCCGCGCGAAGTGGGCCACGGTCGACCCGACCGCCGACGACGAGGGCAAGGTCCGCGCGAGCGGCAGCCAGCAGGAGCCGGGCGAGGACCGCCGCGCCCGCGCGCTCCTGGCCTCGGCCATGCACGCCCGCGGCGACACGAAGCAGGCGATCTCGCTCTACGACGAGCTCCTCGCCGAGAGCGCCGACGCGGCCCTGCTCAACAACCGCGGCGCGGCCCGCGCGTCCGAGGGCGACGTGAAGGGCGCGATCGACGACTACACCCACGCGATCTCGCTCGACGACTCGCTGGCGCAGGCCTACAGCAACCGCGGCAACGCGCTCACGAAGCTGGCCAAGTACCAGGAGGCGCTCCTCGACTACGACCGGGCCCTCACCCGCTCGGGCGACGTGGCCGCGATCTACTGCAACCGCGGCCTCGCCCGGAAGATGCTCGGCGACATGCCCGGCAGCGTCGAGGACTTCGAGGCGGCCCTGGCCCTCGACGAGCGCTTCGCCCCCGCCTACCTCGCGCGCGGCAGCGTCCGCGCGCTGACCGGCGACGTGCCCGGCGCCGTGCGCGACCTCGAGCGCTTCCTCGAGCTGTCGCCGCAGGCGCCGCAGGCCACGCAGGTCCGCACCGCGCTCTCCCGCCTGAACCAGGCGATCTGACGACGCACACACAAGGCACCCCGGGCTTGCCCGCCCGGGGTGTTCGCCGGGGGGGGCACGCTAGGAGGTGAGCCGCGCGTCCGCGCGCGCCTCACGCTCCGCGCTCGCGCGCGGAGTCTCGGGCCTCGGTGTCGGAGGGGGGACTACGACTCAGGTCTGAGCGACCTCGGGGGGGCGCGCGCTCGCGCGCGCCCCCCTGAGGTCCCTGGTCATCTCGGGCGGCCGCTCTCCTTCTCCGCAGCACGGGCCCGCTTCGGCCGGGCGGAGAGAGGGGAGGGCGGGGCTGCACGGACCCGCATCTCTCGGGACTCTTCTTCTTCTTCTTCGCCTGTCCCGGCCCCGCCTTCCCCTCCCTCCGCCCCCCGCTCCCCGGCCTCGCAGGCCGCTGAGCGGGCGGCCCGGCGCGCGCGCGGGCTCGCCCGGCGCCCCTAAGGCACTAGACCAAATGCACTTGCGCCGCAAAGGCGTCGATCGGGCGCCCGTCGTTGGAACCCGAGGAAGGCCAACGCGTACGAGCGACAGTCCCTTCGACCCGGTCGCGGGCCGCCGAGACCACGCGCGCAAACAATTGCAGGACAATTTCTTATGGCGCGCTTAACGGCGCCCACCGACAGGCGGACGGAAAAAATCTCCGATGGTCCCCTAAAAACTGTCGGAGCGTTCGGTTATATCCCTGATTGGAGTCGAGCGAGTTCACGTTCCGGGCTCGGAGGGGAACCCGGACGTGCCCTCGGGCGAGTCCGATCGGCGCGAAGGCGCCGATCTCGACGCACGCTGACGGGGATCCGGGGACGGCTCCCGTCCACCGCTCGCCAGCGGCCGGACCCAACCCAACCAGGGAGTAGACGACCATGGCGAAGAAGAAGGCTGGCAAGAAGGCCGGCGGCGCGAAGAAGAAGGCCGGCGGCGCGAAGAAGAAGGCCGGCAAGAAGGCCGGCGGCGCCAAGAAGAAGGCCGGCAAGAAGGCCGGCGGCGCGAAGAAGAAGGCCGGCAAGAAGGCCGGCGGCGCCAAGAAGAAGGCCGGCGGCAAGAAGAAGGCCGGCAAGAAGAAGGCCGGCAAGAAGACCGCATCAGGCGGCACCACCCCACCACCGCCCGGCGGCGGCGGCGAGCCGCCCATGCCCTCCATGCCCTGGTAGGGCGCGGAGCAACACCGATCTCTTTCTCGCGCGCAGCGTGGCCCCGGCCACGCTGCGCGTCTTCGTACGGGGACGACGTCCGGAGGGCGCGGCGACCGGGTGATACGCTGGGGACGGAGGTGCGCGGTGGACCTCGCGCCCGGCTGCTGGCTCGGCGACTGGATCATCGAGGCCCCGCTCGGCCAGGGCGGCTTCGGCCAGGTGTTCCGGGCGCGGCACGCCACGAGCGGCGCGGCGGCGGCCCTGAAGGTCGCGCGCGACCGCCGCGACCTGCGCCTGGTGGCCGTCGAGCACCCGGGCGTCGTGCGGACGCTCGAGGCGCACCTCGACCACGACCCGCCCTTCCTGGCGCTCGAGCTGGTCCCGGACGGCAGCCTGCGCGACGCCCTGCGCGCGGGGCCGCTGCCCGCCGGGCGCGCGCTGGCCGTCGTCACGCAGGTCGCCGCCGCGCTCGACCACGCGCACGCGCAGGGGCTCCTGCACCTCGACGTGAAGCCCGAGAACGTCCTCGTCGACGGCGGGCGCGACCTCTACAAGCTGGCCGACTTCGGCGGCCCGCGGCCGGAGGCCGACGCGGGCGCGCTGGCCCACTCGCTGCGGCTCACGGGCGACGCGCGTGTGGCGAGCACGCGCGACTACGCGGCGCCCGAGGTGCGCGAGGGGGCGGGGCGCGTCGACCGGCGGGCGGACGTCTACAGCCTGGGCGTGCTGGCCTACGAGCTCCTGACCGGGCGCCTGCCGCTGGGGCTCGACCGCCCGAGCGAGCTCGCGCCGGCGCTGCCGCGCGCCGTCGACGCGGCCCTCGAGCACGCGTTGGCGCGGAGCCCCGAGCGGCGAACGCTGTCGGCGGGCGCCCTGGCGGCCGACCCTGCTCAGCCCTGAGCGCCGGCTCCCCTGTCGCAGCGACGCCAGGCGCGACGACGCCTCGCCGCGGCCGCGCGCGCCCGCTGGCGTTGGCGCTCGGTCAGGCGTGCTCAGGTGCGGGCGGCGTGGCCTGCAGCGAGCGCGCCTGGCGTCCTGGTCGCCCGAGGCGGCGCCCGACCTGCTCCGCAGGCGCTGGACCCTGCTCCTGGCGGAGCCTCCCGCCGGGCGCGCGGGTGGCCGTCCTGCCGCTGCTGGACCTTGCGGCGCGCGGCGAGGGGCCGGCGGTCGCGCGGCGCGCCGCGCCTGAGGCGGCCGTGGCCAGCTTCGCCGGCCGGGCCCCACCATGCGCGCCGGCGCGGCTCGACCTGCCCGCGCTCTACCGCCGCGACGCACGCGCGGAGCTCTCGCGCGCCGCCGGCTGCGAGGTGGTGGCCCACGCCGTCCTGGCCGACGACCGCGAGGGCGCCTGGCTGACGCTCGTCGACCTCGGCGCCTGGTCGGTGCTGGCGGCGACCCCGCCGCGCGACCCGGCCGTGGCCGACCTGGGCCGGCGGGCGGCGACCTACCTCCTGCAGCGCGGCGAGCAGCGGCCGGTCGTCGTCGTGCCGGCCCTCGACCACGAGCGCGGCGTCTCCAACAGGACCACCGCCGCCCTCGACGCCGACCTGCTGGCGGCACTGGTCACCGCCGGGCGCGGCCGCGTGGCGGTCCGGGCGCGGCCCGGGGTCGTCGAGCGCCTGCGCGAGTCGGGCGGCGAGGTCCGCCGCGCGCTCTCCGCCGGGCTGGCGCTCGAGGGGCGCCTCGACGCCCGCCGCGGCGCCTTCGTCGTCACCCTGCGCGACCTCGACGGCGGGGCCGCCCTGTGGACCGGCGAGGCGGGGCTCGCCCTCGCCGACTACGACCCCGGCCGCGACATGGACCGCTTCACGACCGACACGGCGGCGATCGACGCCGCCCTCGGCGAGCGCCTCGATCGGCTGTTCGCCGACCAGGTCCAGGTCGAGGTCGCCCGGGCGCTCGAGGCCGCGCAGGCGCGCCTGGCCGCCGGCCACCCCGACGACGCCGTCGTGCTGCTCGAGGCGCTGCGCGGCCGCGGGCCGCCCTACGTGGCGCAGGTCGAGCCCCTCCTGCTGCTCGGCCGCGCGCACGAGGCGCGCGGCGACCTCGCCCGGGCGCTGACCGCCCTCGAGGAGGCCGCCGCCCGCGCCCCGGGCGACCTCCGCCCGCGCGACCTCCTGGCCGCCATGGCCCTCGAGCAGGCCGAGCGGCTCTTCCGCCAGGGCAAGCGCCCGTGGTACCGGTTCGACGACCCGGCCCGCTTCGAGGAGGCCCGCGCCGTCCTCCAGCGCCTCGACGGGCTCGAGCTCTCCGCCCCGCGCCGGGCGGACGTCGAGGCCCTGCGCCGCCGGATCGAGGACGAGCTGTGACCGGCCGCCAGCCGGCCCACGGCCCCACGTGGCGCCTGCCGGGGGCCCGCGCGCGCGAGCCCGAAGACGTGCTCGTCGTGTGCCGCTGCGGCACCGACATGAGCTTCCGCTGGCCGTCGACCCGCGACGCCGTGCGCTGCTTCGCCTGCGGGTCGCGCTTCCCCCGCCCCGGCCACCTGCCCGCGCCGGTCGCGGTCCCCCCCTGGCGCCCGGCGGCCGGCCGCCCGCGGCGGCTCACCTGGCGCCTCGCGCTCCTCCTCCTGCTCGTCGCCCTCACGGCGGGCGCGCTGGGGGCCGCCCTGGCCCTGGCCCTCGGCCGGCCATCCCCGGCCCATCGCGACATTGGGCGCAGCGATGGCCGCGACGATGGGCAGAGATCATTGCCAGAGAGGGAGTAAAGACGGCGCCGGCCGGCGTCGAAAAGGGGACCGGGAGGCGGTGGACACATGCAGGAGGAGGGCCAGGACGCGTCCGTCCTGAAGAAGGTCTACTTCATCAAACGCCCGAAGGCGGGCGAGGAGCTGACGACGCTCCTCAAGAACAAGTTCAAGGCGATCGACGCGATCCGCGACCTGATCAGCTGGTTCGAGGAGGGGCGCGACTTCGTCGTGGGGCTCAACGACTGGACCCCGCCCGAGGACGGGACCCGCGAGCGGAAGGTCACGATCAGCCCGTGGATGCCGGTGGCCGAGAACCACCGCAGCCTCGTGGACGTGATCGGGAGCATCATCTACTGGTTGGACACCGGGCGCGACTTCGACATCACGTTCACGCCGACGACGAAGTTCGACGTGAACCTGAACTGACCGCGCTCACCGCTTGATCTGAGCGCGAAGCGAGCAGATCGAGCGGTGGCGCGCATCCCCGAGCGAAGGCCGCGAAGCGGCCGGAGCGAGGGCGACAGGTGCGTCACTGCGGATCGAGCAAGGGTCCCGCTCCGCGACGTGGACATCATGACAAGCGACGGCCGCCGTGACCCGGAGGACGAGCCCCACCGCGGAGGACACGGAGGAGCAGGCTGGAGAGGCCTCCTCCGTGCGCTCCGCGGTCGACCTCACAGCTTGGCCGGGTTCACCGTCCCCTTGATCGTCACGTGGTGCACCACGAGGTGCATGTCGGTCAGGTAGATCCCCACCCGCCCGTCGAGCTTGTCGGCGAGCCGTCGCGTCGCGTCGACCCGCACGCCGTTGACGCTCGTCACCAGCTCGCCGCCGCGCGCGGCGACCGTGACCGTGACCACGCGCCCGCCCGTCCAGGCGTTCTTGTCGACCGCGTCGCGCCCGACGACCGAGAAGCCGCGCGTCCCGCGCTGCACGAGCTGCGTCCCCCAGCTCGCGCCGCCCTTGCCCAGCAGGAACACCAGCTCCGAGCGCGTCGTCGTCCGCTCGGTGTGGCAGCGGAACGAGACCTCGTAGTCGCCCTTGAGCTCGAGGCGGTGCAGGAACAGCCCCTGCGAGCTGCTCCCGGCCGCGAGCGACAGCGCCTGCGGCTTGGCGGCGCCGCGCGCGATCCCGCGCCCCTGCACGCCGCGGCGGTTGGCCTCCTCGGCGCGGTCGAGCCCCTGCAGGTCCCAGTCGTTGACGTGCTCGGCGCTCTTGAAGTCGTACTCCAGCTCGACCGTGCCGTCGGCGGCGTACTTCGGGTCGATCGTCAGCAGGTCCGCCAGCGCCCGCGCCACGGGCGAGTCGCGGTCGAGCTGGCGCCCGCGCGGCTCGCGCGCCCGGCGCCCCGGACGGTCCGGCCGGTCACCGCCGTCGGGCTCGGCGTCGGGCTCGTCGCCGGGCGGCGGCGCGTCGGGCGGCGGCGGGCCGTCCTGGCCGGCGGCCCACGAGGGGCCGAGCGGGAGGCCGGGCGCCAGCAGGGCGCCGGCGGTCAGGGTCGCGGCGAGGCACGAGACGAGGCGGTGCAGGTCGGGCACGGGGGGTCCTCGAGCTTCCGGGGGGGTCCAGTAGACAACGCGGCTGGTCCAGGATGGTTTCGCTGCCCCCGCCGCGCCAACCCCAGTAGAATCCCCCCCTTCCCACGGAGGGCCCATGACCCCGCGCGCGCCCCTGCTCCCGCTCGTCGCCTGCGCCCTGCTCCTCGCGGGCTGCCCCCAGGGGCCGTCCTCGCCGACGACCCCCGGTCCGGCCGAGGGCGAGGGCCCGTCGGTGAGCCTGGACGGGCTGACCGACGCCTTGCCGTCCGACGGCGAGCCGCGGCGCGGCGGCACCCTGATCTTCGGCCGCGGCGCGGACACCGTCAGCCTCGACCCGGCCGACGTGACCGACGGCGAGTCGGTCAAGGCGATCGAGGCGATCTTCGACACGCTCGTGCGCTACGAGGCCGGCGGCACCGAGGTCGAGCCGGCCCTGGCGACCGCCTGGGAGGTCTCGGACGATCGCAAGACCTGGACCTTCACCCTGCGCGAGGGCGTCAAGTTCCACGACGGGACGGCGCTCGACGCGGACGCCGTGGTCTTCAGCTTCGAGCGCCAGCGTGACCCCGCGCACGAGTTCCACCAGGGCGAGTTCGTCTACTGGCAGGACCAGTTCAGCTTCGTCACCCGCGTGTCGAAGAGGGACGACCGAACGGTCGTGTTCGAGCTCGACCGGCCGTTCGTGCCTTTCCTCACCAACCTGGCCATGTTCACGGCCTCGATCGTCTCGCCGGCGGGCTTCCGCGTGGCCAAGGAGAAGGGCGTCTCCCCCGCCTCGCAGCCGGTCGGGACGGGGCCGTTCAAGCTGGCCGACTGGCGGCGCGGCGACGCGATCGTCCTCGAGGCGTTCGACGACCACTGGGGCGGGCGGCCGCACCTCGACAAGCTCGTCCTGCGCACGATCCCCGACAACAACACGCGCTTCGAGCTGCTGAAGAAGGGCGACCTGCAGGCCATGGACGGGCTGAACCTGGCCGACGTCGGGCTCGCCGCGCAGGCCAAGGACGTGACCGTGCTGGCGCAGCCTGGCATGAACGTGGCCTACCTGGCCTTCAACAACAAGAGGAAGCCCTTCGACGACCCGCGCGTGCGGCAGGCCTGCGCCATGGCGCTCGACCTCGACCGCGTGGCCGCCCGGATCTACTACGGCCTGGCGACGCCGGCGGCGAACCCGCTGCCGCCGACGCTCTTCGGCCACCACGACGACCTGCGGCCGCGCAAGCAGGACCGCGAGGCGGCCAAGAAGCTCCTGGCCGAGGCCGGCCACCCGAGGGGCTTCAAGACGACGCTCTGGACGATGACCAACCCGCGGCCCTACCTGCCGCAGCCCGACAAGATGGCCCAGTACGTCAAGGCGGCGCTGGCCCAGATCGGCGTCGAGGCCACGATCGTCCCCAAGGAGTGGGCCAGCTACCTCGAGGAGGTGCAGAAGGCCGAGCACGACATGTGCTTCCTCGGCTGGACGGGGGACACGGGCGACCCGGACAACTTCCTCTACGTGCTGCTCGACAAGGACAACGCGCGCGTCGGGTCGGCGTCGAACTACAGCTTCTACGAGGACGAGGTCGTCCACGACCTGCTCGGGCGCGCGCGGATCGAGGCCGACCCGCCGAGGCGCGAGGCGCTCTACCGGCAGGCGCAGGAGAAGATCCACGCCGACTGCCCCATGGTGCCGCTCGTGCACACGACGCAGGTGGCGGCGTTCCGGAGCAAGGTGCGCGGCTTCCGCCTGCACCCGACCGGGATCCTCGACTTCCGCCGCACCTGGCTGGCCGAGTAGCGGGGTGAACGGCTACGTCCTGCAGCGCCTGCTGGGGGCCGTCCCGGTCCTCTTCGGCGTGACCGTCCTGGCGTTCCTCTTCGTGCGCATGATCCCGGGCGACCCGGCGCGGAACATCGCCGGCGAGCGCGCCAACGAGGAGATCCTGGCGCAGGTGCGCCGGGTCCACGGCCTCGACGAGCCGCTGCCGGCGCAGTACGCGCGCTTCCTCGGGCGGATCGCTCAGGGCGACCTGGGCACGTCGCTCCAGACCAACGAGCCGGTCACGCGCGAGATCGCCGCGCGCTTCCCGGCCACGATCGAGCTGACCCTCTGCGCCGTGCTGCTGGCGACCGTGATCGGCGTGGCGCTGGGGATCGTGGCCAGCCTGCGGCCCGGGTCCGTCCTCGACCTCGTGACCATGGGCGGCGCGCTCGTCGGCGTGTCGCTCCCGGTCTTCTGCCTGGGCTACGTGCTGATCATCGCCGTCGGCGACCACATGCCCTACGCCGGGCGCCTCGACGAGGGGCTACGGGACGGCTTCGCCCCGCGCACGCCCTTCTACCTCGTCGAGGCGCTCGTCCGCGGCGAGTGGGCCGCGCTCCGGAGCGTCGTCGCCCACCTGGCGCTGCCGGCGCTGGCGCTGTCGACGGTGCCCCTGGCGGTCGTCGCCCGGATCACGCGGTCGTCCATGCTCGAGGTGCTCTCGCAGGACTACGTGCGCACCGCCCGCGCCAAGGGCCTCTCGCGCGCGGCGGTCGTCCTGCGGCACGCGCTGCGCAACGCCACGATCCCGATCGTCACCGTGCTGGGCGTGCAGACGGGCTACCTGCTGGGCGGCGCCGTGCTCACGGAGACCGTGTTCGCCTGGCCGGGCCTCGGCCGCTTCGTCGTCACGGCGATCGGCGAGCGCGACTACCCGGCGATCCAGGGCGGGGTGCTCCTGTTCGCCACGACGTTCGTGCTCGTGAACCTGCTCGTCGACGTGCTCTACGCGCGGCTCGACCCGCGCGTGCGCCTCGGGGGGACGTCGTGAGCCGGGCCCTGCGCCGCGCGGCGCGCCACAAGGGCATGTGGGTGGGCGGCGTGATCGTCCTCGTGTGGGTCGTGCTGGCGCTGCTCGCCGTGCCGCTCACCGGCTGGTCGCCGGGGACCGTCGACCCCGACCTGGCGCTCGACTACCAGAGCCTGCCGCCCTCGTGGCTGCGGTCGGTCGAGCTGCCGCCCGACGTCGAGCCGCGCCGCTTCCTCGCCGGGACCGACGACGGCGGCAACGACGTCCTCGGGCGCGTCCTCTACGGCGCGCGCTACTCCCTCGTGATCGGCTTCGTGGCCGTGGCGATCTCGGTCGCGCTCGGCGTGCCGCTGGGCCTCGTCTCCGGCTACTACGGCGGCCGGCTCGACGGGCTGATCATGCGCTGCCTGGACGTCGTCATGGCCTTCCCCACGATCCTCCTGGCGATCGGGATCGTGACCGTGCTCGGGCAGTCGCTCACGAACCTGATGATCGCCGTCGGCCTCGTCGGCGTCCCCGGCGTCGCGCGACAGCTCAGGGCGCAGGTGCTCGTCGTGCGCGAGCTCGAGTACGTGCAGGCCGCGCGCGCCCTCGGCGCCGGGCACCTGCGCGTCCTCGGCCTGCACGTCCTGCCCAACTGCCTGGCGCCGATCATCGTCCTGGCGACCCTCGGGACGGCGACGGCGATCCTCGAGACGGCGGGCCTGGGCTTCGTCGGCCTCGGCCCCGAGCCCGGGACGCCCGAGTGGGGCCTCATGATCTCCGAGAGCCGCAACCTGATCTCCCGCGCGCCGTGGGCCGTGATCACGCCGGGCGCGGCGATCGTTTTGCTGGTGCTCGGGTTCAACCTCGTCGGCGACGGCCTGCGCGACGTGCTCGACCCGCGCGGCCGGGCGTGAGGTTCACGGTCAGTCGCCGAGCACGACCCGCACCTCTCGCCGCGCGTCGCCCCGGACGAGGGTGAGCGTGAGCGAGGCGCCGGCCTGCGCCGCGGCGCCGAGCGGCTCGACGACGTCGAGCAGGTCGGCGACCGGCGCGCCGTCGACGGCGACGACGAGCCAGCCGAGCTCGCCGGGCTCGGACGGCGCCTCGGCGCCCCGCCAGGCCACGTCGCCCTCGTCGGTGTTAGGGGACCAGAACCCGGCCCGGTGGAACCTCGCCGCCCCGACGCACAGCGCGCGCGCGGCGCGCGCCTGCTCGGCCTGCCACCACGCGGACCAGCCGCCGGGGAAGACCTCGTCCCAGGCCCGACCGGCGGCCAGCGCGGCGCGGGCCGCGGCGAGGGCCGAGAGCAGGCCCGGGCCGATGCCGCCGAGGTCCCGCAGGCCGGCCTCGTGGATCGCGACCTGCGACCTCGCCCGCGCCGCCTCCAGCGCCGCGTCGCGGCGCACGCTGTCCCGCTCCTTCACGAACGCCTCGTGCCGCGCCCGCAGGGCCTGGCGCTCGCCCTCGGTCGGCGCGGCGGCCAGCGCGCGCTCCGACTCCTCGACCTGCCGCTCCGACGAAGCCCGGCGGAGGTCGGCCAGGGCGACCTCCCAGTGCTGGAGGAGGAGGTCCGCCACCGCGCCCGCGACCTCTTTCCTATGGGCGCCCAGGTCCGCGCCCAGGACGGAGCGCCCGGCGAGGACCTCCTCGAGCGCCCGGTCGGCCTGTCGCGCCCTCTCCATGGCCGGGCGCAGGGCCGCCACGTCGGCTCCCTGCTCGGCGCGCGCGAGCGCGGTCAGCGCCCCGCGCAGCCGCGAGCGGGCCCCCTCGAGCGCGGCGCGCGCCGCGGCCGGCGCCTCCGGCCAGCCCCCCTCCTGGCCGAGGCGCCGGCCGGCGCGGGCCAGCGGTCCGTCGCCCGCGTCCGCCCAGAGGAGCAAGAGCGGCTCCTCGCTGCCGTCTAGCCAGGTCCACACCCCGCGCAGGCCCACCTGCGCCTCGGCCAGGGACAGGGCCTCCGCCACCGTGGCGCCGGCGGGCACGAGGACGCGGCCCCGGCAGGCCTCCGCGCCGGGCGAGAGGCTCACGCGGGCGCCGGTGAGGCGCTCGAGCTCCAGGGTCAGGGGGCCCACCTCGAGCGCGCGCGCGGCCGTGAAGGTGCCCTCGGGGGGCGGGCGCGTGGCCAGCTCCGGGCGGAGCGAGGCCTCCTGCCGGGGGCCGACGTGCAGCACCTCGCCCGCGAGCCGAACCCCCAGCCCGCGCGGGGCGAGCAGCGCGTCCAGCGCCTCGGCGACGCTCACGTCCTCGACCCGGAGGCTGACGCGCGCGTCGCCCGGCGCGCGCGGGTCCAGGACGACGTCCAGGCCGGTGCCGTCCCGCACGAGGTCCAGGGCCTCGGCCAGCGGCCGCCGGTCCAGGCTCAGCGTGATTCGCCGCCCCTCCAGCCGTTGCGTCGCCTCGGCGGCGGCCTCGTCCGGGCGAACGCGCCGCCGGGCCGTCGCCAGGCGGTGCTCGAGCGAGGGGACGTCGTGGGGTCGGACGAGGAGCCCGTCGCGGTCGACGTCCAGGACCAGGGTCGGCCCGTGCGCCAGGAGGTGGCGCAGCGCCGCCCCCACCGAGACCCTCCGCAGCTGCAGGCGGACCGGGGCGGCCTCCGCGCGCGCCGCGGGGTCGAGCCGCAGCGGGAGGTCGGGCGAGAGCATGCCCGCGAGCGCCTCCAGCGCCTCGCCGAGGGGCCCCGCGACGTCGAGGTCGACGCGCCGCTCGTCGAGCGCCTGCGCGTGATGCAGCGCCCGCGCGGCGTCAGGGTTCGTGGGAGGGTGCTCGAGCGGCGCGGGCGCGGGCGCGAACCATGCCCCGGCCAGGTCCTCGGGCCAGGGCGTCCCCGCGTCGGCCCGGAGCTCCTTCAGCCAGGCCTGGACGACCCGGTGCCCCGCGTCGGTCTGCGTGACGAGCAGGCGACCCTCGTCGGTGAGGTCCACCCCGGCGGGGGCGCGCAGCGCCCCCGCCCCCAGCGCCGTCACCAGGGCCTGCGTGGCCGAGGCCGCGGCGCGGCGCAGGAGAACCTCGCGCGGGGGCGGGCCAGGCTGGGGGCGGCTCGGGGAGAAGCGTGGATCCACGACCCGACGCGCCCCGGGCGCGCCGAGCACGATGGCCTCGTCGCGCAGACCGACGACCAGGCCCGCCTGTCCGGCGACGAGGCGCAGCGCGTCGTCCAGGACCATGGAACGCACGCGCAGGCTCACCTGGAGCGCGTCCGGGTCGACGCCCGGGCCGACGACGACGTTGCGGCCGGTGATGCCCTGCATGAACGCGACGACGTCGGCCAGCGAGGTCCCCGGGAAGTTGAGGGTCACCCTCCGGGAGGCGAGCGCGGCGCGGTACTCGGTGAGCCACGCGGGCTCGGCGTCGGAGGCCTCGCCGGGCGCGGCGGGGAGGGCCGCGAGGGCGGGCAGGACCTCGTCGAGCGCGTGGACCTCGACGCGCAGGGTCTGCGCCTCCGGGGCCGGGGCTGCGACGAGCGCGGCCACGGCGCCGCCGCCGGCCGCGGCGGCCAGCGCCGAGCCGAGCAGGAGCCAGGTCCTCGCGCGGCGCGGGCGCGCGGGCGGCGGGGGCGCCGTGCGCACCACCTCGAGGCCGTGGCAGCCCGGGGCCGCGCAGCGCCCGTGCTCGGCGAAGCAGTCGGCGTGGTGCGGCGCGAGACAGCCGGCGCAGTAGGCGGCGTCCGGCCGCTCGAGCGCGCCGCGGCAGTAGGTGCACAGGAGCCGCAGCGCCAGCGCCGGGTCGGCGGACGGCGTCCGCGGGTCGAGCGCCGCGAGCCGCTCGCGCAGGCCGGGCAGCAGCGCCTCGGGCGCGCACGCCGGGGGCGGGGGCGCGAGCTCGCGCTCGAGCGCCGCGCCCAGGGCGCGGCAGGCCGCGCATCCCTCGACGTGCGACCTGGCCGCGTCGTCGTCGTCGAGGAGGTCGTGGGCGGCCAGGAGCACGAGCTCCGGGCCCGGGCAGCGCGCGTCGCTCATGGCCTCACCCCCAGCCGCTCGGCCTCGCGCCCGAGGCGCTCCAGCGCCGAGCGCATGCGGTACTTCGCCGTTCGCACCGAGCAGGCGAGGACGTCGGCCGCCTGCTCGTAGGTCTGTCCCAGGTCGTGCTTGAGCACGAACACCGCCAGCTCGTCGGGCGGCAGGGCCTCGACGGCCCGGCGCAGGAGGCCGGCGGCCTCCCGGCGCTCGGCGAGGTCGGGCGGCGCGCCCGCCTGCCGGTCGACCGCCAGCTCGCCCAGGGCCTCGGGCCCGTGAGGCACCTCGCTCCGGTGGCTCGCGCGCTTCTGCTGGTCGAGGCAGACGTTGCGGGCGATCCGCAGGAGCCACGGCCGCACGGGCCGCCCCCGGTCGAACGCCGGCAGCGCCCCGAGGAAGCGCAGGAAGGTCTCCTGGAGCGCGTCGCGCGCCGCGTGCTCGTCACCGCGCGACAGGCCGCGCGCGAACGCGAGCACCGGGCCGGCGTGCCGCCCGTAGAGCGCGTCGAACGGCGCCGCCTCGTGCGGGTCGGCGAGGCAGCGGCCGATGAGCTCGCCGTCGCACGCCGCCTCTTCAGTCACCTGCACCCGACTCCCCTCCCGCGGGAGGATGCGCGCCGCAAACGTCCTACGATCTGGCCGGGGCCAGGGTGCAACCCGGGGTGCGGCCCCTTGACTGGGCGCGAGATGCGGCGAGAATCCCGCGTTCCATCCGGGCCCACCGTCCGGACCAGTCCCGAGACACGCCATGACCACCGAAGCCCCCGCCTACGTCGACATGAAGACCCTGTTCGGGAGCGAGATCACGCTCGCGAACTACCCGCAGCTCCGCGACGCGGCCCTCACCAACGAGGCCAACACGCGGCAGCTCGAGAAGCTCGTCGACGAGCTCGACGGCAAGTCGCCGAAGAACGCGGTCAAGAAGGGGATCGCGCAGTGGATCCTCGGCCGCACGCAGGCGGCGCTCGACACGCTCGAGAGCGCGCACCCGCAGGAGGAGCTCGCCTCGATCTTCCTCGGCCGCGCCTACGTCGACCTCGAGCGGCCCAAGCAGGCCAAGGTGAAGTACCGCGAGGCGCTGGCCAAGCACCCCGACTCGCAGCCGATCGCCTACGGCCTGATCGGCGCCATGCTGCGCCTGGGCGAGCAGGACGAGGCCAGCCAGGTGCTCGACAAGGCCGAGAAGCGCTTCGGCCAGAACGCCGAGACCGTGTTCCTGCGCGGCTTCCACGCCGAGCTCACGGGCGAGTACGACCAGGCGCGCCAGCTCTACATGAAGGCCATGGAGCTCGACGCCCGGCACTCGGAGTCGGTGTTCCGCCTGGCGCACTGGCACCAGACCTGGGGCGACGAGGACGAGGCGCTCGAGCTCTACGAGCAGCTCCGCGACATGCAGCCGACCTACGCGCACGCGCTGCTGAACCTGGGCAACCTCTACGAGGACCTGCAGCGCTACGACCAGGCGGTCGAGTGCTACCGCGAGGTGCTGAACTCGATCCCGAACCACGCGCGCGCGATCATGTTCCTGTCGGACGCGCAGTCCAGCCGGACGATGTTCTACGACGAGGACGGCGAGCGCCGGGCGGACCGCCAGAGCGCGGTGCTCAAGATCCCGGTCACCGACTTCGAGCTGTCGGTGCGCTCGCGCAACTGCCTCAACAAGATGAACATCAAGACGCTCGGCGACCTGATCCAGATGACCGAGCCCGAGCTCCTCGCGCACAAGAACTTCGGCGAGACCTCGCTCATGGAGGTCAAGCAGATGCTCGCGCAGAAGGGCCTGCGCCTGGGCCAGGGCAAGATCGAGGGCGGCGCCCCGCTGCCCGCGCCGCCCAAGCCGGCCGAGGTCTCGCAGGAGATCCTCGCCCAGCACATCGACTCGCTGGACCTGTCGGTCCGCTCGCGCAAGTGCATGGAGCGCCTGGGGATCACGTCGATCGGGCAGCTCATGAGCCGCACCGAGGCCGAGCTCCTGTCGGCCAAGAACTTCGGCCAGACGTCGCTGAACGAGATCAAGCTCCGCCTCGAGGAGCGGGGGCTCCGCCTCAAGGACGCTCCTTACTAGCGGCTGCGGCCGACGATGGCGGGCGCTGCCGCGCTCAGGCTCCCTTGGTGTGATCGCGGCTGCGGCCGACGATGGCGGGCGCTGCGGCGCTCAGGCTCCCTAGGCGGCCAGGAGGCCGCCGTCGGTCGCCTTCGCGCCGCATCGCCTCGCCCTCGTCGGCCTCGCCTGAGGCTCTGGCTGCGAACGCCCGGGGTGGTGTGCTCGGGGGCGGCGGGGCGGGTTGGGTCTAGCTTGGAAGAGCGTAGGTCGCTGCCGCTCGGGCGCGGGCGCCACGCATGAGCGCGGCGAGCGCCCTCGCCAGGCCAAAGGCCTCCGTCGGCCGATAGCCCAACGCCCTGGCTCGGTCACACCATGCCGACCGACCTGGTGCGTTGCGAACGACGCACCCGTCACCCGAACACGGGAGTGTCGTCGTGGCGACCTCGCAGCCGATGCGCCTCGTCCGCCGTGGCACGACCTCGCGGCCGACCCGCATGCGAGACGAGCTTGCGTCCGGATGCGTCGCCGGCGGGGAGACCTCGCAGCCGCTTCGCACTTCGCCCGCGGCGCGGCGACCGCGCAACTGACGCGACTCTCGGCGCCGGCGGCGGCCTGAGAACGCAGCTCGCCGGCGGCGAGGCGAGGTTGCATCCGGATTGCATCTCGCCGCCCGGGGCCGTTTGCGAGGGCCGGGCGGTCGGGGGGGCGGGTTCGCGCGTCCAATCTCCTTGCATCGGGAGGAGGACGACCATGCGAACTGCGGGGTGGCTGATGGGGTTGATGGTCGGGTTGGCGCCGGCGGCGTGGGCGTGCGGCTACGGGCCGGAGGAGACGCTCGAGCACCTGCTGGCGGAGCACGCGCGGCGCGAGGCGGCGGGCGAGGGGCCGGAGGCGCTGGCCGAGCTGGAGGCGCGGATCGACGAGGTCGCCGGGGCGCGCGACGCGGCGTTCTCGGGGTTGTTCTGGCACCGCGACCTGGCGCAGGCGCGGCAGGTCGCGGCGGCCGAGGGCAAGCCGGTCCTGTCGCTGCGCCTCCTGGGCGAGCTGACGAGCGAGCGGAGCTGCGCCAACAGCCGGTTCTTCCGCGTGGCCCTGTATGCCGACGTCGAGCTGGCGCGCTGGCTCCGCGACGACGTGGTCCTGCACTGGGAGAGCGTGCGGCCCGCGCCGCGGATCACGATCGACATGGGCGACGGGCGGAAGCTCGAGCGCACGATCGCCGGCAACAGCATCCACTACCTGCTGCTGCCCGACGGGACCGTCGTCGACGCCCTGCCCGGCCTCTACGGCCCCGGCGCGTTCGCGGACGCCCTCCGGCCGGCGGTCCAGGCGGCGCGCGTGGCCTTGACGCTGCCGGAGCAGCGGCGCGCGGCGGTGATCGCCAGCTACCAGCGCGCAGCGCACCTGCGGCTGTCGCAGGCGGCGGCCCAGGTCGGCGCCGCTCAGGACGGAGCCCAGGTCGGCGCGCGGCCGGGCGCGCGGCCGGGCATGCGGGACGGCGGCCGGATGGGCGCGGGGGACGACGCGCGGAACGACACGTGGGCCGGTGGTGGGCGGCGCGGTGGGCTGCCGACCGCGGCCGACGCGGCACCGCTGGCCATGGGCAAGGCGATGGTCGAGCGGCCCATGCTGACGGCCCTCGGGCAGACGCCGCCGCCCGACGACCCGGCGTGGACCGTCGCCGGCGCGGCCTACCTCGAGCGCTGCCGCCTCGACGCGCGCTCGCGCCGGCTGCTCGGGCGCAAGCTCCCGGCGGACCGCCGCGACGGCCTCGTCGCCGTGACCCGGCGCTTCGAGGAGGTCATGGCCCGGGACACGGCGCAGAACGAGCTCCGCCACCGGCCGACGCTCCTCGCCTGGCTGCTCGCGGGCGCGGGCGCCGACCTCGCGGCGCTCAACCGGCGGGTCTACGCCGAGCTGTTCAGGACGCCCGACGACGACCCGTGGCTGGGCCTGGCGCCCGCGGACGAGCTGGCGGCGATCGACGGGGGCGGCCTCACCGGCCCGTGACGACGCGCGGTTCCCTGGCGGCCCCCCGGACGCGAGAATCGGCGCGCGCCCGGGGGGCCGGCGCGCGTACGGGGGCGGAGATGATCGAGTCGATCTCGGGCAGCGTCCTGGCCGTCGAGCCGGCGGCGGTGATCGTGGACGTGGCCGGCCTGGGCTTCCGGGTCGAGGTCACCCCCCAGGTCGCCGAGAAGGTGGGCCCGCCCGGGAGCCGGGCCAGCCTCCTCGCCCAGCTCGTCGTCGTGCAGGACCAGCCGCCGCGCCTCTTCGGCTTCGACACCGCCGAGGCGCGGGCGCTCTTCCGGCTGCTCACCAGCGTCGCGGGGATCGGGCCGTCGACCGGCCTGCGGATCATGGCCGGCCACGCCGACGCGGCCAGCCTCTCGGCCGCGATCGCCCGGGGCGACGACGAGGCGCTCAAGGTCAAGGGCGTCGGCCCCAAGCTGGCCAAGCGCCTCGTGACCGAGCTCAAGGACAAGGTCGGGGGCCTGGCCGAGGCCGCCGCCTGGTCGTCGGGAGCCTACGCCCGGCCGGCGGCCTCGGTCGACCGGGCCGTCGAGGAGGCCTTCCTGGCCCTGCGCACGCTGGAGTTCGAGCCGGAGGAGGCCCGCCGGCTCCTGAAGGACGCCCGGGCGACCCTGCCCCACGCGACCACCGAGGAGCTGGTCCGGACCGTCCTCCAGCGGATCTAGTTGATCCGGCCCGGACCGGCGGTAGAATGGGGTCCTTCGGGCGATTGGCGCAGTTGGTAGCGCGCTTGGATCACACCCAAGAGGTCACAGGTTCGAGTCCTGTATCGCCCATCCTCCCCCGTTCTGCATGTGGAATCCGCAGTCCGCGCGCACGCGCGGGCGCGATCTGCAGAGGGGGAGTCGCTCCGGCCCTGACGCCGCGCCCGCGCGTGCGCGCGGACAAGGCTGCGGGGCCGGCGTCGTGACGCCAGCAGAGCCGCGGGTCGCGGCGGTGGGTTGACACCGCGTTCGCCGCCGACGAGATGGCCGGGCTGCATGACAGCTCGGGGGGGCGGCCCGCCCCTGCGCCGGGGCGAGTCTTGCGCGCGGCCCCGCAGCCTTGTCCACACGCGCGCGGGCGCCGGCGTCTTGCCCGGCGAACACGTGAGGTGTGCCGCGCGCCCGCGCGCGAGTGGACTGCGGATTCCCAGGAAGTACCGGGGGGGAGGACGGCCCGTCCCTGCGTCGGGGCGAGTCTTGCGCCCGGCCCCGCAGCCTTGTCCACACGCGCGCGGGCGCCGGCGTGTCGCTCCGAGAACCACGCGACGTGTGCCGCGCGCCCTCGCGCGCGTGGACTGCGGATTCCCAGGAAGTACGAGTGGGTAAACAACACGACCCCGACCAACGCGGCCGGGGTCGAGTCGTGGAAGGAAGGAAGGGAATCGCGCGCCCCGCGACGTGCGAGGCGACGCCTCCCTCCATTGCGACGGGCGTACCAGGCCGCAACCTCCGCTCGCTCCGTCGCCGCGCGCGGCCCGTCTTCCCGGAACCTGAACGGCGGTCCGCCCGCGGACGCTTTGCAGTCTCCTGACGCACGGTCCGAGGCTGGACCGCTAAGATCGCCGGCCCCGAGGAGGTGCCGGGATGGCCCGTCGTGCGGTCTGCCTCACGGTGCTCGCCGCCCTGCTGGCGCTGGTCAGCTTCGCGCCGGCGTCGGCGCAGGACGTGATCTGGAAGAACGACGGCGGACGCCTGCGCGGCAAGATCGTCTCCGAGAACCGCACGTCCGTCGTGATCGACACGCCCGGCGGACGGATCACGGTCCGGCGCAGCGACATCGACCGGATCGAGCGCGAGGGCGACGTCTTCCGCCAGTTCGAGCAGCGCCGGGGGCAGGTCAAGACGGGCGACCTGCACGCCTGGTTCGAGCTGGGGACGTGGTGCCAGAACCAGGGCCTCTACCCGCAGGCGATCGACTGCTTCCACGAGGTCCTGGCGATCGAGCCGGACCACGCCGACGCCCGCTTCGAGCTGGGCTACCGCCGTCACGAGGGGCGCTGGGTCACCGAGGGCGAGTACTTCGAGGCGCGCGGCTACAAGCGCTACGAGGACCGCTGGGTCACGGCCGACGAGCACGAGAAGCTCGAGCAGGGCCTCGTGCAGGTCGACGGCCGCTGGGTCAGCCGCGAGTCGCTCGAGCCCGCCGA
>JAHBXY010000042.1 GCA_019636275.1 Planctomycetota bacterium
GGGGTCGCCTCGCCGCCCTCGACGAGCGCCTCCTCGACCTCCCACGCGGGCACGCCGCGGAAGCGCGCGCTCGAGGTGCGCATGAGCTCGCCCTGGACCTCGACCATCTCCGCCAGGCCCTCGAGCCGCGCGCGGACGTCGTCGACCTCGCCCGAGAGGACCCGCCGGCCCCGGAGGGTCCAGTGGACGTCGATCGGCCGCGCCGCCGCCGGGTCGACGTCACCGGCGTCCTCGGGGTCCTTGACGACGAGCGCCGGGACCCCGCGCGCGGCGAGCGCCAGCTCGAACGTCCCCGGCCCCAGCCGGCGCCCCCGGGCCAGCAGGGGCGTCGCGCCCCAGCGCGCCTGGACCTGCAGCTCGTCGCCGGCGGCCCCGGCGAACGTCACGTGGAGCACCAGCGCGTCCGGGTCGCCGGGCGCGGGGCTCCCGAGGGTGACCACGAACTCGCCCAGCAGCGCGTCGCTCGCCCCCGCGGGGGCGGCGAGCAGCGCCAGGAGCGCGCCGGCCAGCCGCGACGTGCGCCGGGCTCGCGTCACTGCTCGCGCCGCAGGATCGAGCGCGCGGCGACCGTCTCCGGGCCGGCGTCCTCGAGGTCGAGCAGCTCGCGCACCCGGTCGTCGTAGTCGACCCAGATGCCCGCCGGCCCCTGCACGCCCACGTCGCGCCCGATGATCGCGCCCATGACCCGCACGGCGCCGGACGTCGGCCCGCGGAGCAGGATCGCGTTGTTCGAGTAGAGCAGCCCGTCGATCCGCGTCGTCGACCCCAGGCGCAGCAGGGCGGCGCTCGTCTGCAGGGTGTAGAGCGCCAGCGGCGAGAGCCAGCCGCTCGTCGGGTCGAGCGGCGCGACCACCGCGCCGCCGGCCGCGACGCCGATCACCGTGTCCGGGTCGCCCGCGCCCCCCGTCCACACGCCCGTCCCGTTGCGCCACTCGGCCGCGCCCAGGAACATGCGCGGGTCGGCGCCCGGCGCGAGCGTGTAGTAACGGGGCACGTAGCCGGGCACGTAGGCGCTGTTGGCCACACCCGTGTCGACGCCCGTCGGCCGGCGCGTGACCTCGTCGTAGAACGGCTGCGCGCGCGTCCACTCCATGCGGTTGTAGGCGGCCATCTCGCGGGCGACCCAGCCGGAGAGCGTCGAGTCGCTCACCATGATCGGCGGGAGCTGGGGCAGCGGCGGCGGCAAGGGCAGGGCCGGCGTCGTGCGGTAGTCGCCCGTGACGATGCTCCCGCCGGCGACGAAGCCGACCGTGTCGCCCTGGGGGTCGGCGTAGGTCACGTCGCCGAGCAGGTAGATGTTCCCGCGCACGTAGAACACGCCGGTCCCGGTGATCGGGCCCGTGATCACCAGGTCCCCGTCGACCGCCACGTCGCCGTCGATCCGCGTGGGCGTGAGCGCGGTGCCGACGACGAGCAGGTTCGTGTCGGAGGGCGCCCCCTCGAACTGCAGCAGGTTGCCGAGCGAGGGCAGCCCGACCGGCAAGGGCAGCGGGTCGGTGGGCAGGACGCCCAGGAGGACGCTCCCGTGGACGCGGCCGCCCTTGTCGGCCGCGAACGCGCTCCACTCGCCGTCGCTGATGCGCCGGTCGCCGTCGGGGTCGGGGATCGGGGCGGGGATCCCGCCGGCGGGGAAGAAGCCGTCGAACTGCTCGGCCGGCTCCTCGGGGTAGCGGGCGTAGAGGTTGCCGAACGGCTGCCCGCCCGGCGTCGAGTCGACGAGGTCGTTGTAGGGCGGGCCCGTGAGCGTGCCGTCGCCCGCGTCGATCCCCTCGGCGCGCAGACCGTTGGTCCCGCCCGGCGGCGCGGCCACCTCGGCCCCGCCCGGGTTCAGGACCGCCCGCGGCGTGTAGAGCGTGCCCGAGATGCGCGTGCGGGGCGTCGCCGAGAGGCGCAGGGGGCCGATCGACCCGACCTTCACCCGCGCGTGCGGGCCGTCCTTGCCCAGGCGCGTGCGGTCGGCGTTGTCGAAGGTCGCCCGGTCGAGGACGCGGTCGATCGAGTCGGCGAGCAGCGCGTAGCGGAAGCCCTCGAACGGCCGCCGCCCCAGGCGCACGACCTCCTCGGCGAAGCGCCGCTCGCCGCCGCAGGCGGCGTCGGCGCGCAGGAACAGGAACGTGTCCTCGGGGCCGTCCTGGCGGCGCGTCGAGACCTCGACCGCGGTCGTCACGAGGAGCACGCCCGCCCCCGGGCTCAGGGTCAGCGCCGCCCCCGGCGCGTCCGCCAGGCCCGCGCCGCCGGGGGCCAGCCAGCGGACGTCGCCGTCGCTCAGGCCCAGCTCGTCGAGGTGCGCGCGGACCGAGTCGAGGGTCGGGGGCGCGAGGCGGGCGTGGCGGTCCCACAGGACCAGCCGCGCCTGGGCCAGCCCGGCGCGGCAGGCCTGCCGGAGCTGGTCCTCGTCGCGGGCGGTCGACGCGCGCCGGGCGTTGAGCTCTCCCAGGCTGGCGACGACGACGCCCAGCGCGCCGACCGACAGCGTCACGATGAGCGCGGCCAGCAGCGCGTGCCCGCGCCGCCGCCCGCCTCGCCCGTCGTCACGCCTCACCCTCACGCGCCACCTCCCTCAGTTCAGCAGCGTCACGGACCCGCGGGCCGTGTAGCTCGCGCGCGGCCGCGTCGGGCCGCTGTCGCCCTTCGCCGCGCGGTCGATCACCTGCTCGACGCGCACCTCGAGCGCGATCCGCAGCGCCCCGGGCGCGGGCTGCTCGACCGTGACCGCGAAGCGCGTCACGTCGCGGGCGGCGACCACCGGCGGCGCGCCCGAGCCCACGATGTGGATCAGCACCTGCCCCTCGTCGACGCGCCCGTCGCCGTCGTCGTCCACCCCGTTGCTCGGGACCTCCTCGCCGTCGGCCGCGAAGGCGATGCGCAGGGTGTCGCCCCAGAGCACCTGGCGCGGATCGGCGGGGTCGACGCCCAGCGCCTGGCGGAACTCCAGCACGTCGTCGGGGTCGCCCGGCTGGAGGCCCGAGGCCGACCAGGCCGGGCTGCTCGCGCCGTCGCGCCGGGCGCGGCGCAGCTCCGTCAGGCACAGGCGCAGGCAGCGCTCCGCCTCGAGGTGCGCGCGCGTCGTGGCCTGCGTGACCGAGAGGACGTCGGCCGTCGTGGCCGCGGCCACGAACGAGAGCCCGAGCACGACCGACGTGAGCACCACGCCGATCATCACCTCGACGAGCGTGAGGCCGCGCTCACGGGGCATCGTCGGGCTCCAGGTCGGCGCCGAGGACCGTGACGAGCGTGTGGCGCTGCACCCCGCCCTCGCCCACCCAGGCGACGCGCACGACGACCGGGTGGTAGACCCACGCGGGGCTCGGCGCCACGCCCAGCCCCGGCGCCGGCGCCGGCGTGGCCACGAGCCCGTCGAGGTCGAGGTCGAGCGGGGCGCCGGCGAGCACGGACCACTCCGCCTCCGAGAGGAAGCGCAGGGCCAGCAGGGGCTCGCCGCCCGGCGGCGGCAGGAGGAGCCCGGCCGCGAGGGCCGGGTCGAGCACGGCGACGCGCGTGGCGGTGATGGTGTCGACGCCGCCCGTGAGGTTCGCGTCGGCCACGACCCACTCGACGTCGTCGATCGTGGTCGTCGTCACCGACGAGTGGATCCAGAACGCGTCGGCGACGAGCGCCGGGGGCGTGGCCCGCATGCGCTCGACGAGCTCGGCCGCGGCCTGCCGCGCGACCTGCAGCCCGCGCGCCTGGCCGGCGCTGCGGACGGAGTGGACGAGCGAGGTGCCGACCGCGAGGAGCATGACGACGAGGATCGCGGCGGCGGCGACCACCTCGACCAGGGTGAGCCCGGTCGTCGACGTCGGGGTCCTCGGGGGGCACCGGGGCATACCCCAAGGTCTATCCCCCCCGAGCGGGCGGTGCCATGTCCTGAGACGGTAACTGGCTCGGGTTGTGCGCCGCGCGGCCGGCGGGTACACGACGAGCACGTGGACGCTCACCAGGGGCCCGGGGGGACGTCGCTCGAGGCCGGGCAGCGCCTGGGCGACCGGTACGCCCTGGTCGAGCCGGTGGCGACGGGCGATCCGGCCTGGGCCTCATGGGTGGCCACCGACCTCAAGTTCGGCGTGCGGGTGCACTTGCGCGTCAGCGCCCGGCCCGATGACCGCGCGCGCGCCGCCTGGGCCGCGCGCGTCGTGCAGCGCCTGGCGCGCACGGCCGGCGTCGTGCGTGGGCTGGACTGGGGCGAGGGCGCAGGCGTCGTGTTCCAGGCCCTCGACCTCGTGCCGGGCGGGCGCCCGCTGGACCTCTCGGGCGGGCCGACGCCCGAGCGGCTCGGGCTCCTGGCCGAGGCCGCGGCCGTCGTGGCCGAGGTGCACAAGCTGGGGGTGTGCCACCTCGACCTGTGCCCGGCCCGCGTCGTCGTCGCCCGGGAGGGCGGCGTGGACGGCGTCCACCTGCTCGGGTTCGAGGCCGCCCGCTGCCGCGACCTGGGCGAGGCGCCGCCCCTGCCGCCGCCGGTCGCGCCCGCGCTCGCCGCGCCCGAGCAGGCGCGCGGCGAGCCGGGGCCGGCGGCCGACGTCTTCACCCTGGGGGCCATGCTCCACCAGCCGTGTTCGGCCAGCCGCCCGGCATCGACGAGGCGGCGCCAGCGGTCTGGAGGCTGGCCGACACTCGCGCCACGCCCTCGCGCGCGCCGGCGCACCGGCCGGCCGCGCAGGAGGCTCGTCCGCGGCCTGCGGCGCGCGGCGGCCGCGCCGCGCCCGACCGCCCCGCCGCGCCCGCTGCCAGCCTTGCCGCAGGAGGGCTTCGTCGGCTGGGAGGAGGTGCGCCGCGTCGCGGCCGCCCACGGCGCCGAGGCCGTCGTCGAGGCGCTCGGGCGCGTCCCGCTGCTCCTCGCCCGGCGCGAGCGCCCGCTCGGCGGCCGCACGACCTTCCTCGGCCGCTTCGTCGCCGTGCGCGGCCCGAGCGTCACCCTCGGCCGCGCGCCCGAGGCGGACCTCCGGCTCGACCTGCCGTCGATCTCGAGCCGTCACCTGCAGCTCGCGCGCGCGCCGGACGGCCTGACGGTGACCGACGCGTCGAGCAACGGCACCTGGATCGACGGCGCCCCCCTGCCCCGCGGCGAGCCGCGCCTGGTCCGGGACCGGCAGGTGATCGGCCTGGCCGACCACGTGTGGCTCGAGCTCCTCCTGCCCGCGACGGCGACCGCGCTGCTCCAGCCGGCGGCGGCGCGGCTGACGTTCGAGGCGGGGTGAGGGGTCAGGCCCCCGCCTGGACGGCGAGCGGCTCCGCCCTCGCCTCGCCCGTGCTCAGGCCGGCGCGCGTCGTGGCCAGGTGGAAGCTCGTGAACTGCGCGCGGTCCGGGACCGCCGCGTAGGCGGGCGGGACGAACGTCGTGCGCGTCGGGCGCGCCGGCGGCGGCGTCCCCTGGCCGCCGCCGGCCACGAACGCGGGCCAGTCGTGGCGGAGGTCCAGCGTGACCGGCTCGGCCTGGCCGAGGCGTGGGGTGATCAGCGCCTGGTAGCGGAAGGCCTCGGCCAGCAGCGGCGCCGCGAACCCGCGCTCGTCCAGGTAGCGGCGCGTGAGGGCCTCGGCCTCGGCGAAGAGGGCGTCGGGCCGCTCGAGCGCGGCGGCGACGACGGCCTCGGCGACCTCCAGCGGGGCGGGGCCGGCGCTCGGATGCGGCAGCGTGAAGGCGCCGCCGGCGAGGATCGAGTCGAGGAACCGGTCGAGCTCGTGGCCGATCGCGGCGAACGCGCTCCCGGGGGCGGCGTCCTGCGTGCGCTCGCACAGCCAGCCGAGGAGGTCGACCAGGTCGACGCGCAGCGCCTCGCCGACGTACTGCAGCACGACGCGCAGGAGGCGGTAGTTGTAGGCCGCGCTGGCCAGGAAGGCGAAGCGGGAGGTGCGCCGCCAGTCGGGGACGGGCATGTCGCGCGTGCCGACGACCAGCTCCTGGTGCTCGTCGAGGACCGGGTCCCAGTCGGTCCGCGGCGAGCGCCACAGGCAGCGGCGGGTCTCGATCCCGAAGCGCTCGCGCTCGGCGGGCGAGGCCATGTCGGTGTTGTCGAGGAGCCGGCACTGGTAGAGCACGAACGTGTGGCGCGGGTAGGGCGGCATGGCCTCGACGACCGTGCGCGTGAACGAGGCGTAGGTCTGGCGCGGGAGGCCGAGGATCAGCTCGTTGAGGGTGGGGATCCCGCGCGCGGCGCAGATCTCGCGCAGGCGCATGGCCTCGCCCGTCTGGATCGTGTCGCGCTTGACGGCGCTCAGCACCTCGCCGTCGAAGTCCTGCACGGCGAGCCCCACGCAGCACGAGATCCCGGCCTCGTGCAGGAGCTCGATCGTCCCCAGGTTCCGCTCGTGGTCGTTCTTCGTCAGGTAGAAGTACACCAGCCCCGGGCGGCCCGTGCGCGCCTTGAGCGCGGCCAGGTGCCGGGCGAGGTCGTGGTCGCGCCGGCGGATGCCGAAGTTGGCGTCGGCGATGATCACGCTGTTGAAGCCGTTGCGCGCGATCCAGTCCAGCTCGGCCACGACGCGGTCCTGCGGGAACTCGACCACCTTCTTGGTGAGCGACCAGTCGCAGAAGCTGCACGAGAACGGGCAGCCGCGGTTGGTCTCGACGAGCGCGGTGCTGAACACCCCCGGCTGCTCGGCGAGGAGCGCGTCGAAGGTCCCGTCGAGGTAGGGCGACCCGGTCTCGGCCAGGTCGTGCACGCGGTCGGGCGGCGCGGTGATCCGGCAGGCGTCGCGCTGGCCGCGTGGGCGGAAGGCGATCCCGCCGATCGCCGCCAGGCGGGCGTCGAGGTCGCCGCCGGCCTCGAGGGCGGCGAGCAGCTCGCGGAACGCCAGCTCGCCCTCGGCGAACACGAGGACGTCGAGGGCGGGGTGCAGGTCGAGGAAGCGGCGCGCCGAGTCGGGGCGCCGCGGGACGCCGGGCCCGCCGGCGACGAGCAGCGCGCCCGGGAGCGCCGCGCGCGCCGCGCGCGCGACCTCGAGCGAGTAGACCGCGTTCCACGGGTAGAGCGAGAGGCCGAGCACGTCGGGCGCGCCGAGCGCGGCCACGACCTCGTCGATCCGCCGGCGGGCGACGTGGATCGAGAACCGGGCGGCGGCGAGGCGCGGGTCCTTCCTCGCGGTCGCGGCCAGGCGCCCCACGGCCAGCGGCAGCGCCGGCGTGTAGTCGATCCCCTCGAACTGAGTGAGGACGACCTGCACGGGCTGACCGTAGCAGGCGAGGCCGGCGGGGGCGAGCGGGGGGTAGGATCGGCGCGCGACGGGTGGGCCATGACCTCGACGCTCCTGCAGCGGACGCTCGACGCCTACGCCACGCTCGGGCGGTACTCGGACACGGGGGCGGTCTCGTGGCTCGAGCGCGACGGGTGGCGGCGCGCATCCACGTTCACGACGTCCTTCGCGCGCGGGCAGCGGCTGACGTTGCGCGTCTCTCGGGACGGGCGCGGCGCGGACGTGGCCTTCGAGGCCGACCTGAGCTCGTCGGGGCCGGTGAGCGTGACGTTGTACGGGGAGAAGAAGAAGCGGTATCCCCTGCAGGTCGCGCTGCACGCGTGCGCGGGCGTCACGAGCGCCGTATCGGTGCTCGTCCCGTCCCTGCTCCTGGCGTCGGCGCCCGGAGTGGACTGGTTCGTCGGCCTCTTCGGAGGCGCTCCGACGACCCGGTCCGAAGTCGGGCGCCTCGTCGTCTCGGGTCGTCGCGGGAACGAACCCGAGTGCGTCGCGGCGCTCGACCCCGAGCGCCTGCTCGTCCGGAGCCTGGAGTGGAGCCTCGATCACGCGCTCCGTCAGCGACTCCAGTTCGACGTGACGCCGTCGTGAGGTGACCAGCGACCGGATCCCGTGAGCAGCGTGCCAGCGGTCGCCCCCGGTGGATCGTCGACGAGGTCGTCGGGATCCCGGAGCAGCGTCGCCGCTTCGGCGGTCGGGCTCGTGGTCGTCGACGAGGCCTGTCGGGGGACGGGATCCCGTGAGCAGCGTGCCAGCGGTCGTCGGTCGGGCCCGTGATCGTTGACGAGGTCGTCGGGGTCCGGGATCCCGTGAGCAGCGTCCCCGCGGTCGTCTGTCGGACCGGCGATCGTCGTCGAGGCCTGTCGGGGGACGGGATCCCGGAGCAGCGTCCCTGCTTTGGCGGTCGGACCCGTGGTCGTCGACGAGGCCGTCGGGGGACGGGATCCCGTGAGCAGCGTGCCAGCGGTCGTCGGTCGGGCCGGCGATCGTCGACGAGGTCGTCGGGGGCCGGGATCCCGTGAGCAGCGTGCCCGCGGTCGTCGGTCGGGCCGGCGATCGTCGACGAGGTCGTCGGGGTCCGGGATCCCGTGAGCAGCGTCCCCGCGGTCGCCGGTCGGGCCGGCGATCGTCGACGAGGTCGTCGGGGTCCGGGATCCGGTGAGCAGCGTGCCGGCGGTCGTCGGTCTGGGCCGGCGATCGTCGACGAGGTCGTCGGGGTCCGGGATCCCGGAGCAGCGTCCCCGCGGTCGTCGGTCGGGCCGGCGATCGTCGATGAGGTCTTCGGGGTCCGGGATCCCGTGAGCAGCGTCCCGCGGTCGTCGGTCGGGCAGCCTGGACGGCAGGGGTCCGCCTTGCCGACGACGCGGCGGGCGCACCGAGTCACGTGAACAGCCTCGCGTTCAGGTGGGAGGCCTTCGTCCGTCGGGCGCCGAGGAGCCGACGCCGCGAGCAGCCCCGGGCGACGGCCTGGACCCGGGCCTCGTCGTAGGTGGCAGCTACGCCGTCCGGGTGCCCGGCTCGACCGGCTCGCCCCGACGCCCGACCAGGCCCTCGCCGACGATGCGCAAGGCCTCGGCCGTGAGCGCTTCGATCGTGCGCTCCTCGCCCTTCGCGGCGAGCCGCTCGCCGGCGCGGCGGACGAGCTCGCGCGCCTCGGTCTTCGAACACTTCAGGCCCACGAGCGCCAGCGCGGCGATCTGCGACGGCTCGTCGTCCTGCGCGGGCGGCGTGCTCACGCGGGCCGCGACCGGCGCCGGCGCGCCCGTGAGCTCCGTCCCGTCGACGAGGAAGAAGCGGAACCCGACGCGCGCGTCGCCGCGGATCTCGAGAAAACCGACGTGGCGGGCGGGGTGGTGGGCATCACACAGGAGGCACATGCGATCCGGATCGTGGCCGGTGACCGCGCGGCCGGGCTCGTGGTGCACGTGGAGGCTCCCCTGCTGGCCGCAGCCCGGGACCTTGCACGTGCCGCCGTCGCGGTCGTAGACCAGGCGGCGCGCCCGCTCCGGGATCGCCTTCGTCACCTCGCCCGTGCCCGTGCGCAGGTCGTGCACCTCGGCCGTGCGCATGGCCGCCGCCTCGGCGGCCGGCGACAGTTCGACCTGCCCGTCGCGCCCCTGGAGCGTCGCCGGCGCGCCGCACTCGCACTTGTGGAGCACGATCCTGTAGGCCGGCCCCGCGCCGCCGCCGCGGCTGCCGACGGCCTCGGCGTAGCCCCGGCACACGACCTCGAGCGCCTCCTCGTCGGTGAGCGGCCGGTCGCTGTTCTGACGGGCCAGGCGCAAGGCCTCCTCCAGCCAGGCGGCCTGCTCCTTCGTCTGCTTGACCGTCCGCCGCACGGGCGCCGCCTCGCCCCTGGCCTCGGCCACGAGCACCTCGAGCTGGCGGCTCGTGCGCGTCTGCGCCCGCTCGAGCCAGGCGTCCTCGGTCTCCGCCGTGGCCACCCGCGCGACCGTGCGCGCCTTCGTCCAGGCGACCTCGCCCTCGCGGAACGCCACGCGCAGCCGCGGCAGGCGCTCGAGCTGTCGGACGAGGTCGATCAGCTCGCGGCACTTGCGGTCCGAGCTGACGAAGCCGCGCCCGACCGCGTACTGCCCGATCCGAGCGTGGCCGAGCGCCCGGTGCACCTCTTGCCGCTCGGCGTAAGAGAGCAAGTAGGCCAGCTCGGCCGTGGCCTTCCGCTCGCGCCGGGCGACGGCGGCGAGCTGGGCGTCGATCCGCCGCGCCTCGTCGAGCCGCGCCTCGAGCTCGGCCTTGGGGAGCGGCTGGGACGAGGCGGAACCTCGGCGCGAGGTCGTCTTCACGGGGCCCTCCTGTGAGGTGGCTGATGTTGTTGAGGGAGGTCGACGCTCGGCACGGACGGCCGGTCCCGAGCACGTGACCGACACCGAGCAATACCCGATAATCCTCCAGGCTGCACGTTTCAAATGTGTGCATTCTGTGGCTCACTGGCACGCTGCTCACGGGATCCCGGCCCCCAACGACCTCGCCGACCGACGACCGCGGGCACGCCGCTCACGGGAACCCGAACCCCGACGACCCCGTCGACGATCACCGGCCCGACCGACGACCGCGGGCACGCCGCTCACGGGATCCCGCACCCCGACGACCTCGTCGACGACCACCGGCCCGACCGACGACCGCGGGCACGCCGCTCACGGGATCCCGAACCCGACGACCTCGTCGACGATCACCGGCCCGACCGACGACCGGGGGCACGCTGATCACGGGATCCCGGACCCGACCCCCTCGTCGACGACCACCGGCCCGGCCGACGACGCGGCGACGTGGCTCACGGGACCCCGCCCCCCCGGCGGCCCTCGCGACGATCCCGGGCGCGACCGATCCCCGTGAGCAGCGTCGGCGCGTCGGTCACCCCGACCGTCGAGGCGCTCGGCGTCGCCTTGAGGTGCCCACCCGCCGGGTCTACGATCCGCCGGGGCAGGAGCGGAGGCGACCGATGGTCCTGGTCACGGCGGCGAGCCCGCGCGCGCGCCTCGCGGCGGTCGTCGCGGCCCTGGCGCTGGCCGCCATCGGCCTCGCCGCCCTCGTCGAGGACGACGCGCCTCCGCCCCGACGACCGACGCGCGTCGCCGTGACCGGCGACGCGCCGATCGCCCGCGAGGCGGCCGCCCTTCCCGCGGCGGCCGACGCGCTCGCGCCTGACGCCGGCGCCGAGGCCGCCGCGTCGACGCCGGACGCGCCCGCCGAGCCCGCGATCGACGCGCCCCAGCCGATCGACGCGCGCCTGCCGGGCGCGCGCGATCCAGCAGCTCCTCGCCCGTAGGCGCGCCGGCCGGGCGCCGCCGGCCGCCGCGCCCGGCGACGGCCCGGCGCCGTGGGGCCGGGGCTCCCGGGCGCGCCGACGGCGTGGGTCCCGGGGCCGCACGGCCTGGTGCCGATCTACGGGCCCGACGAGCGGGCGCTCCTCGACGCCGAGGCCGAGCGCGTGCGCGCGCGCCGCGGCACGGTCGTCGGCACGCTCACCGACGTCGGCCCCGACGGCCTGGCCGGCTTCGCCTACGACCACGAGGACCCGGCCGCCGTGCTCACGGTCGACCTGTTCGTCGACGGCTTCGCCGTCGCCAGCGTGCGCGCCGACGCGCCGCGCGCGGGTCACGGCGCCGCCTGGAGCGCGCGGCGCGGCTTCCGCGCGGCGGCGCCGGCCGCGCTGTTCGACGGCGAGCGCCACGTCGTGCAGGCGCTCGCGCGCCGCGCGGACGACGCGACCGGCGTCGAGCTCGTCGGCAGCCCGCGCCGCGTGGGCGGCAACCAGGTCCCCGACGGCGCGCTCGTGCACCTCGACGCCGAGGCGGTCGTCGGCTGGGCGCGCGACCCCGACGGCGGCCAGCCGGCGGTGCACGTGCGCTTCGACGGACGACCCCTCGCGCCGGTCGCGGCGGACGGCCCGCGACCGGCCGGCCTCGACGGGCCGGCGACCGGCTGGTTCCGCGTCGCGCTCCCGCCGCACGACCCCGCCCGCCCGCACCAGGTGCAGGTGCTCGTCGAGGACGCGCAGGTCGCGGGCCTCCTGAAGGAGGTCCGCGGCTCGCCGCGCGCGCTCGCCGAGCCGGAGAACCGCCTCCCGCGCGGGGCGATCGCCTTCGTCACGCCGACGCAGATCTCCGGCTGGGCCCTCGACCCCGACGTCGGCGACGCCCCGATCGCCGTCGACGTCCACTTCGACGGCGCGTTCTGGCGGCGACTCGTCGCCGACCAGGAGTTCGCCGCGCTCGTCCACCAGCCGGGGATCACGTCGCCCTACCACCTGTGGGTCGTCGACGTCCCGCCCGAGCTCCAGGACGGCCGCACGCACACGATCAGCGTGTTCGCCGTCAACCAGCCCGAGGGGCCGAACCCCGAGCTCGCCGGCTCGCCCGCGACCTTCCGCAGCGCGACGAACACCCCGCCGGCCGGCTGGGTGGACGTGGCCAACCACGACCTGATCGCCGGCTGGGCCTACGACGCCGACCTGGGCGCCGGGCCGGTCGAGGTCGAGGTGTGGATCGACGGCGCGCTGTGGACGGTCGTCCGGGCCGACCAGCGCCGCCCCGACCTCGTGCCGGTCGTGTGCCCCGAGCCCGACCACGGCTGGAGCGTGCCCGCGCCCGAGGCCCTGCGCGACGGCGGCTTCCACACCGTGCGCGTCCTGGCGCGCAACCACCCGGGCGGCCCGGCGCAGGAGCTCTCGGGCTCGCCGCGCGAGCTGGGGGGGCTGCGCCCGTGGCTGGGCGTCGGCGTCGCCGGCGCGCCGCCGCGCGGGCTGCGCGTGACCCAGGTCGCGCCGGGCTCGCCCGCCTCCGAGGTGGACCTGCGCGTGGGCGACCTGCTCCTGGCGATGAACGGCGCGCCCGCGCCGGTCGACCCCGAGCCGTTCGCGCGCTGGGTCCAGGCCCGGACGCCCGGCGAGGCGGTGGCCCTCGAGCTCGAGCGCCACGAGCCCGTGGCCGCCCCGCGCGAGGACGAGCTGACCCCCGAGGCGCGCGAGGCGCTGGCCCGGGCGAGCGCGCCCGACGCGACCGACCCGACGACGGCCACGCTGCCCGACGGCCGGGTCGGCCGCTTCGTGCCCGAGGGCGGCGCCGCGCGCCAGGAGTGGACCGCGCCGACGCGGCGCACCGTGCACCCCGTCCTCGTCCCGCGCGCCGGGGCGTGACGCCGGGCGGGACGACGCGCGCCGGCTGAGTATCATGGGCGCCCGTGCGCCCCCGCCCCGCTCGCTTCGCCGCCTGCCTGGCCGCCCTCGTCGCGACCGGCTGCCCGTCCATCGACAAGGCCGCCCTCGACCGGACCGACCTCCAGGGGACGGTGCACTCGGGGCTGGGGCGGATCCTCGAGGTGGCGGTCGAGGGCGCCGACGCGCAGACGACGACCGACCTGCTGCGCGCCGTGCGCACCGAGTTCGAGGGCCGCGACCTGTTCGACCGGATCGAGCCGGTCGCGCCCGACCTGGGCGGGCGGCGGCGGGCGTCGCGGCTGGAGCTGCGCCTGGTGTCGACCGAGGCCGGCGAGGTCTTCGACTCCTGGAAGATCTCCACCGGCTACGTGGTGCGCTTCGACGTGGAGGTCCGGCTCGTCGACCAGACCGGCGCGGCCGTGCTCGAGGGGCTGGTCAGCGGCGTGGCCGTCGACGAGGTGAGCGACCTCGACGCGCTGCCGCCCGAGCGGCGCGACGACATGCGCGTCGCCGCCCTCTACGACGCGGCGGGCAAGCTCTCGCGCGCCCTGCGCCGCGCGGCCGACGCCCGGGCCAAGGAGGCCCGGCAGGAGATGCAGCGGATCACGCTGCCGCCGGGCGTCGGCCCCGTGCCGATCGCGGTCCTGGGCTTCGACGACGAGGAGATGGCCCGGCGCCTGCGCGGCCCGCAGCTCGCCGACCACCTGGGCTCGGCGCTGGCGGGGCTGGGCCCCGACGTGGCCGTGCTCCCGCGCGCCGAGGTCGAGCGGGCGCTCGACCGCGACCCGCGCGCGCGCACGACCGTGTTCGACATGCCGGCCGACCGCCTGGACTCGATCGCGCGCGAGTGCACCGCGCGCCTGTTCGTGGTCGGGCGCGTGGTCACGGCCAGCGGCCGCGCCCGCGCCGAGGTGCGCGTGCTCGACCGGCGCGGGCGCCTGCTCAAGGCCCACGAGGCCTCGGCCGAGGGCCTGGCCGCGCTGCGCGTCGTCGCCGTCGACCTGGCGCGGGCGATCGGGGCGGCCCTCGAGGCCGCGCCGCCGCGCGAGGACGTGACGGCGCCGCCGGGCGCGCCCGCCGACGACGACGGCGACGACTGATCACTGCCCGGCGCCGCCCTCCCGGGCGCGCCGCTCGCGCTCGTCGCGCTCGTCGCGCTCGTCGCGCTCGTCGCGCTCGTCGCGCTCGTCGCGCTCGTCGCGCTCGTCGCGCTCGTCGCGCTCGTCGCGCTCGTCGCGCTCGTCGCGCTCGTCGCGCTCGTCGCGCTCGTCGCGCTCGTCGCGCTCGTCGCGCTCGTCGCGCTCGTCGCGCTCGTCGCGCTCGTCGCGCTCGAGCCCGCGGTTCAGCCGCTCCTCCCGCTCGGGCGGGAGGTGCCAGGCCCTGTCTTCGAACCGCGAACACGTGATCGACACGCTCGAACCGAGTGGAGCGGAGCCGCGAGCGAGGCGAGGGCGCGGAGGCCGAGGCGAGGGGGGAGCGCGCGCGGCCGATATCGATCGCCGGATCCTATCGGCCGCGCGCGCCCCCCCTCGCCCGGCATCCGCGGCCGCAGCCGTCGATCACACCTGGGGACCGCCGAGTACCCCGCGCCCGGGGACGAAGGCGAAGCAGCCGCCCAGGAGCAAGGCGACGAGGGGGGCGGCGCTCCGCAGGCGACCCATGCGGCGAGTCTACCGCGCGCCCGTCCGACGGCCCGGCTACGCTACCCGGGTGGACCGGACGCTCCTCCACGCCGACCTGGACTGCTTCTACGCGGCCGTCGAGGCGCTCGACGACCCGTCGCTGCGCGGGCGGCCGGTGGTCGTCGGCGGCGCGCCCGACGCGCGCGGCGTCGTGGCCTCGTGCAGCTACGAGGCGCGGCGCCACGGCGTGCGCTCGGCCATGCCCATGGCCGAGGCCCTGCGCCGCTGCCCGCAGGCGGTCCGTCGCCCGCCCCGGTTCGAGCGCTACCAGGCGCTGTCGGCGCAGGTGTTCGCGATCCTGGGCGACTTCTCGCCCGACGTCGAGCCGCTGTCGCTCGACGAGGCCTTCCTCGACGTGACCGGCAGCGAGCGTCTCCTCGGCCCGGGCGAGGCCGTCGCCCGCGCGCTCCGCGCGCGCGTGCGAGCGGAGACGGGGCTGACGATCTCCGTCGGCGTGGCCGCCTGCCGCCACGTGGCCAAGATCGCCAGCGACCTGGGCAAGCCCGACGGCCTCGTCGTCGTCCCGCGCGACCCGGCCGCGCTGGCGGCGTTCCTCGCCCCGCTACCGATCGAGCGCCTGCCGGGCGTCGGCCCGGTGACCGCGCCGCGGCTGCGCGCCCACGGCTGGACCACGCTCGGGGCCCTGGCGGCCGCCCCCCCCCGGCGAGGTGCAGGCGCGCCTGGGCGCGGGGGGGCTCGCCTGGCAGGCGATGTCCGTCGGGCTGGAGCCGGCGGGCGGGGGGCGGCCGGGCCGGCGCTCGCGCTCGCTCTCGCACGAGACGACCTTCGCCCGCGACCTGCGCGACCGCGAGGCCCTGCGCCGCGTCGTCGGCCAGCTCGCCGACGAGGTCGGCGCGCGCGCCCGGGCCGAGGGCTTCGCGGGGCGCACCGTGCAGGTCAAGGTGCGCTGGCCCGACTTCCGCACGATCACGCGCTCGCGCACGCTGCCCGAGCCGACGCAGGCGACCGAGGCGATCTTCCACACGGCCTGGGGCCTCGTCGAGGAGCACGTCGCCCCCGGCGCCGCGGTGCGCCTCGTCGGCGTGGCGCTCCAGCAGGACGGGGCGGAGCGCCCGGCCCAGCGGCTCCTGTTCGAGGACGGCCCCGGCGGGGCGCCGCTGGCGGCGACCGCCGGCGACCCGGCGCGGCTCGACCGGGCGATGGACGCGATCCGCGCCCGGCTGGGCCCGGCGGCGATCCGCCGCGGGCGCGACATGGACCCTGGCGCGCCGCTCTCGCGGGCGTGGGAGGACTGAATGAAGCCGAAGGCGCTGCTGGCGCTCACCTGCCTGAACACCGTGGCCCTGGTCGGCCTGGTCGCGGGCCACGCGCTCGTCGACCGCGAGGTGCCGGCCCGCCCGGGCGCGGCGGCCGCGCCCGAGGCCGCCGCCCTGGCCGCGCGCGTCGAGGCGCTCGAGGCGCGCCTGGCCCGGCTCGAGCCGCTGACGCCGCCGCTGGCCGCGCGGCCGCAGGCGGCCGCTGCGGAGGGGCGCGGGGAGGAGGCCGCCGCGGCGCCCGGCCCGGCGACCCGGCCGGCCCCGTGACGCGGCGAGGTGGCGGCGATCATCGCCGCCACGCTCGAGGCGCGCGCCGGCGCCAAGGCGCCGCCACCAGCGAGCGACGGCGCCGCCGCGGCCAAGGCCTGGGCGGAGCGGCCGCGCCGGACCCTCGAGGAGGCCGCCCGGGAGCTGCAGCTCGACGCGCACCAGACGGGCCAGCTCCGCGACCTCTACCGCGGGATCGAGCGGCAGAGCATGCGCGTCCTCTTCGGCCTGCCGGCCGACGCCGACCTCGAGCCGCTCAAGGCGCAGCTCGCCCGCGCCGAGCACGACCCGGCGCTCAAGGACGAGCTGCGCGAGCGGGTCGCCGTGAACTGGGCCCGCAACAGCGCCGAGATCTCGGTCCTGTGGGTGCAATTCGACGCGCGCCTGCGCCGGCTCCTCCCGCCCGACGTCGTCGCGCGCCTCTACACGCTCGACGTGCGCCAGGAGGCGCCCGAGTTCCCGGACATCAAGGACATGTTCTTCTCGGAGCCGAAGAAGGAGTGAGGCCGGCCCTCTGGCTTCATCGCTGATGCCGGTGGATCCGTGTGCTCGGCCGCTGCTGTCTCACACACCGAGGCCGAGCACAGGGACCCCCGGCCGGAGTCGGCCCGGCCCGGCCCGTCCGAGGCAGCTGCCTGGCGTATCTCCGGCCGCGCCTTCGGGCCTGGCTCGACGCGCCGGGGTCGGCCACACTCCGGCCATGCGCGCGCGCGGCGTCCTGATCTCGGCGGCCCTCGGGCTGCTCCTCGCGGCCGGCCCCGCCGGGGCCGACGTCGTCCAGCTCACCACGGGGCGGACGATCAGCGGGACGATCGTCTCCGAGGACGACGAGCAGGTCGTCATCAAGACGCCCGACGGGCGCGTGACCCTGCCCCGGCGCCTGGTCAAGGCGATCACGCGGCAGGGGCGCGGCGAGACCCTCCTGGCCATGGCCCGGGAGCGCGCGACCGCCGGCGCCCACGAGGAGGCCGAGCGCCTCTACGAGCAGGCCGCCGCCGACCCCGACCCGGCCGTCGCGCGCCGCGCGCGCGAGGAACAGGCCGCCGTGCGCGCGCGCCGCGAGCAGGCGCGCGCCCACACGCCGGCGCCGTCGACGCCCCTGCCCATGCCCGACGAGGCGCAGGGCCAGCCGGTCGAGGGGCAGACGCTGCAGGACGACCTCGACCGGGCCCGCCACGCGCTCGAGAAGGGCGACGCGGCGCGCGCGCGCCGGCTGCTCGAGAACCTCGTCGCCGCGAGCCCGCAGAGCCCCACGCTCCGCTACCTGCTCGGCAGGGCCTGCGAGCTGTCGCGCGCCGACGGGCCGGCCCGCGAGGCCTACCAGGCGGTGCTCGGCCCCGACTTCCGGCGCGACGCGCGCCCGACCGCCTGGCTGGGCGAGCTCGCGCGGCGCGCCGCGGCCGGCGAGGCGCTGACGGCCGACTCGCCGGGCGTCGGCCCGGCCTGGCGCCGGGCCGAGTCGCCCCGCTTCGCCATCTACCACCCGTTCGAGCGCGTCGAGCCCTGGTTCACCGAGGAGCCCGAGGCCGCGCTGCGCGACGTCCTCGAGCGCCTGAAGGTCCAGGAGCGCGAGCTGCGGCTGAGCGGCCGCGTCCAGGTCGTGATCTACGGCACCGCCGACGACTACCAGCGCGCCGAGGCGATGACGCTCGCCGGCGGCCACGCGCAGGAGCTCGCCGCCCCCGACGGGCGGCTGAAGATGATCCGCACCTACCCGGACCGCACCCTCTACCGCCGCACCTACCGCCACGAGGTCGCGCACCTCGTCCTGCACGACGTCGCCCCCGGCCTGCCCGGGTGGGCGAGCGAGGGCGCGGCCACCTTCACCGAGCCCTTGCGCAGCCGCGCCTGGCTGCGCCACGCGGTCGTCGGGCGCCAGCAGGCGGGGCAGCTCCCCGACCTCATGACCTTCCTCCGCGGCGAGGTGGCCCGCGGCGGAACGGTCGAGGACGTGCGCGCCTACTACGGGCAGGCCGTCGTCACGTTCGAGGCGCTGGTGCAGCTCTGCGAGGACTCGCCGCGCAAGGCCCTCACCGTGTGCCGCCGGATCGGGCGCGAGGGGCCGGAGCGGGGCCTGCTCTCGGCCGGGCTCTCGCGCACGGAGCTCCAGCGCGCGTTCGACCGCGTCGCGGCCGACCGGAGCGCGCCGCCGGCCGACGACTGACAGGACTCGCCTCGCCGCGCGTAAGAGGCGCGGAGGAGGTGGCCCATGGCCGACATGATCCTGCGCGCCGAGCGGGTGGTCCGGCACAGCCGCCGCTTCTACCTGCGCCTGTGCGCCTTCTGCGACCGCGCGGTCGGCCTGGCCTCGGCGCCGGGCGCGCGCGGCGACTGCGAGCACGGCGACGACCTGCTGGCGCAGGCGCGCCGGCGCGTGGAGACGCTCGGGCGGCCGGCGCCCGAGCCCGAGCCCCCGGCCCCCCCGCGCCCGCGCGGCGGCCGGGGGCGCCGCGCGCGCCTCGCCTCAACCGCCGTGGCCGCTGCTCGTTACGCGACGCGGCCGGCGACGGCCGGGGCCCGCCGGGTCCCGGCCGCGTCAGGCTTTTGATCGAGCCAGGACGAAGGACTTCGGGCAGAATCGGGGCGACCTCATAGCGCCTTGCGCCGGAGCCACCCGTGTACGTCCTCCTCATCGCCGGCGGGTTCGCCCTGTCGATCGTCCTCGGCCTGCTCGTCCTCCCCGAGAAGCCGGCCTACATCCTGGGCCCCTTCCTGGGCCTCCTCGCCTTCGTCCCTACGGTCATGCTCCTCTCGCGCTGGATCGGCGAGAAGGTGCGGCCGTTCTTCGAGGCCGCCCAGCGGCACGCGCAGACCGGCAACCTCGCCCAGGCGGTCCAGTCGCTCGAGGGCGCCCTCGCCTGGCGCCGCTGGCAGCTCTTCCTCGAGCAGCAGGTCAACACCGAGGCCGGCCTCCTCCTCTACGCGCAGGGCGACGAGAAGAAGGCGATCGAGCGCCTGCGCCGCGGCTACCCGAAGGTCTCCACGGGGCACCTCGTCCTCGGGGCCATGCTCTACCGCGGCGGCTCGCTCGAGGAGGCGCAGAAGGCCCTCGAGCTGGGGATCCGCTACAACAAGAAGTCCCCGATCCTCTACAACGTGCTCGCCTGGCTCCTGGCCAAGGAGGGGCGCCGCGACGCGGCCATGGACGCCCTGTCGCGCGCCCTCAAGGCCGACCCGGCCGACGAGCCCACGGCCGACAACCTCAAGCGGCTGCAGAACGACAAGCGCATGAACATGAAGCCGTTCGGCGACCTGTGGTTCATGCTCAAGTTCGAGACGCCCAAGGGCATGGGTGTGGCCGCCGTCCCGTTCCGCAAGGGCTGGCGGCAGCCGCCCAAGGCCCGCCGCCGCTGAGGGAGGTGTGCTCGACGGCTGCGGACGACGATGCTGGCCGCGGCGGCGCGCGCGCGGGCTCGAAGTAGGTCGCTACGTCGTCGCCCGCGCGCCTCGCCGCCGCGGCTCAGCCTCGTCGCCCTCGCCTCACGTGCTGCTCCGATCGAAGGCTGGTCACCAGCGAGACGTGGTAGCGCCGATCTTTCAGGCCACGGGGGTCGCGCGCGCTGCTCCGCTGGAAGGCTGGTCGGTCACCGGACTCGCCGGCGACGTCGGTGGCTTCATACGCTCTGATTGAGGTGTGCTCGACGGCTGCGGCCGCAGATCCCGGGCGCTGAAGCCAGGGTGAGCGAGCGTCCCGCGTCTCGCGCCCGGACCGCGCTGTCCCGCCGGGCGCGGGCGTGTCCCTCGCCTCCCCGCTGAGGCTCCAACCGCCGCCCCGGCGCGGGGCTCGCATTCGCCCCGGTGAGCGCCCCGACAGGGGGCGCACGCCAGGAGGAGCAATGACGACGACGACCCGGGAGCGGGTCGCGCGCGAGGGGACGCGCGTGGCGCCGGAGCACGACGGGGGCGAACGACGGCGCGCGGGGGGCGGCGACGGGGTGGTGGACGGGCTGGGCTGGCTCAGCGTGGGCCTGGGCCTGGCCGAGCTGCTCGTCCCCGACGGGCTGGCGCGCTTCATCGGCGTTCGCCGGCGGCCGCTCCTCTTCCGCGCCCTCGGCCTGCGCGAGCTGGCCAGCGGCGTGGGGCTCCTCTCGCACCGGCGGCCCGGGACGGCCCTGTGGAGCCGCGTCGTCGGCGACGCGATCGACCTGGCGCTCCTCGGCGCGGCCGCGCGCGGCCGCGCCCCGGTGCGGCTGATCGCGGCCACGGCCGCCGTGGTCGGGGTCACGACGGTGGACGTCGTGTGCGCGGTCCGCAACACGCGGCGCAGGCCGGCCTCCGGCAGGCGGCGGGTCGTGCGGACGATCTCCGTCAACCGCACGCCGGCCGAGTGCTACGCCTTCTGGCGCGACCCGCAGAACCTCGCCTGCGTCATGGAGCACATCGTCGACGTGCAGGCGCACGACGCGCGGCGCTCGCGCTGGACGGCGCGCGGGCCGGGCGGGACGACGATCACGTGGGAGGCCGAGGTCGTCCATGACGAGCCCGACAGGCTCATCGCCTGGCGCTCGCTCGAGGGCGACCTCGAGACCGCCGGCGAGGCGCGCTTCGAGGCGCGCCCCGGCGGGCGCGGGACGCTCGTGCGCGTCGCCCTGGAGTACCGCCCGCCGCTCGGGCTGCTCGGCCGGCTCGCGGCGCCGCTCGTGCTCGAGGCGCCGGAGCGCCAGCTCAAGGAGGACCTGCGCCGCTTCAAGGCGCTCCTGGAGACCGGCGAGATCGCGACGACGGAGGGCCAGCCGGCGGGGAGGCGCGAGGTCGTCCACCGGACGCTCGCGCGGCTGCTGACGGGAGGTGTGTCGTGAAGGCGGTGTGCTGGTTCGGCCCGCGCGACGTGCGCGTGGAGCGGGTGAAGGACCCGGAGCTCCTCAACCCGCGGGACGCGATCGTGAAGGTCAGCAGCACCGCGATCTGCGGCTCCGACCTGCACCTCTACAACGGCTTCGTCCCGACGATGGCCCAGGGCGACATCCTCGGCCACGAGTTCATGGGCGAGGTCGTCGAGGTGGGCAAGGGGATCGAGGGCGACGGCCTGGCCGTCGGCGACCGCGTCGTCGTGCCCTTCCCGATCGCCTGCGGTGACTGCTTCTCGTGCGTCGACGGCATGTTCTCCGTGTGCGAGAACTCGAACCCCAACGCGTGGATGGCCGAGAAGATGTGGGGCCACGCCACGAGCGGGATCTTCGGCTACTCGCACCTCACCGGCGGCTACGCCGGGGGGCAGGCCGAGTACGTGCGGGTGCCCTACGCCGACGTGGGTCCGGTGAAGGTGCCCGACGGGCTCCCCGACGACCAGGTGCTCTTCCTGACGGACATCTTCCCCACCGGCTACATGGCCGCCGAGGCGTGCGAGCTCGAGCCCGGCGACACGGTGGCCGTGTGGGGCTGCGGGCCGGTGGGCCTGTTCGCGATCGCCAGCGCGTTCCTGCTCGGCGCCGAGCGCGTGATCGCGATCGACCGCTTCCCCGAGCGGCTGCGCCTGGCGCGCGAGCGCTGCGGCGCCGAGACGCTCGACTACGAGCAGGTCGACGTCCGCGCGGCCCTCGAGGAGATGACCGGCGGCCTGGGCCCCGACCACTGCATCGACGCCGTGGGCATGGAGGCGCACACACCGGGCATCGAGGGGCGCTACGACCGCCTCAAGCAGGCGCTCATGCTCGAGACCGACCGCCCCGGCGCCCTGCGCCAGGCGATCCTCTCCTGCCGCGGCGGCGGGACGGTCTCGGTGCCCGGCGTCTACGGCGGGGTCGTCGACAAGGTCCCGCTGGGCTCGGTCATGAACCGCTCGCTGACGCTGAAGACCGGCCAGACGCACGTGCAGCGCTACGTGCGGCCGCTCCTCGAGCGCATCCAGAACGGGGAGATCGACCCGAGCTTCATGATCACGCACCGCCTGGCGCTCGACGAGGCGCCCGGCGCGTACGACATGTTCCTGCGCAAGCAGGACGAGTGCATCAAGGTCGTGCTCCGCCCCTGACTGATGTGCTCGACGGCTGCGCCCGCGGATGCTGGGCGGGGCGGCGCGCGCGCGGGCTCGAAGCATGCCGATACGACGTCGCCCGCGCGCGCCGCCTCGCCTCAGCCTCCGCGGCCTCGCCTCTCTCGCTGCTCCGTTCGGCGGGCGACGATGCCGGCGCCGCGGCGGCGCGCGCGCGGGCTTCGACGTAGGTCGCGACGTCATCGCCCGCGCGCGCACGTCGTCCGCGGTGGACGCCCGTCACGAGCCGGTAAAACGCGTCCATTCCGGACGACCTGCGCGTAAGCGGCTGAAGGGCCAGCGATGGCGTCATGGGACGCGTCCTTGCCTTCGCGGCGCTCCGGGCGGTATCACGAGCGGGTCGGGAGAGCGGGAGGGAGTTCCCGCTCATGAGAACGATCAGGGGTGTCCTCGTCCTGCTCGCGCTCGCCGCGCCCGCGGCCTGCGCGTCCGACCCGTCCGCGAACGGGTCGCATCTCGTCCGGCGCGCCGACCTGCCCGTGACCCATGCCGATGGGTCCCGGTCGACGCTCCGGGTCATCCTCCCGGTCGACGCCGACCGGACGCATCCGACCATCCTCTTCGTCCACGGCCTGACGGCGAGCCCGTCGATCTACGAGGGCCTGGCGGAGAACCTGGCCACGCGCGGCTACGCCGTGGCGCTGTTCGACCAGTTCCCGCGCGCCTCGACCGACCTCGAGGGCTGGGTGCGCGCCGCGCGCTTCTCGATCGACGTCCTGCACCGCGCCAACGTGGACCCGCGCTCGGAGGTCTTCGACGCGCTGGACCTCGACCGCCTGGGGGCCATGGGCCACTCGTTCGGCGGGATGACCACCTTCGGCCTGGCGGCGACCGACCGGCGGGTCAAGGCGGCCGTGGCCCTGGCGCCGGGCGCGCGGCATCTGCGCACGCTGCTCGACTACGCGAGCACGAACCCGGGCGTGCCCCTCCTGGTGATCGCGGCGCAGAACGACCCGATCGCCGTGCCCGGGACCTTCGGCCGGCCGGCCTACGACGCGATCCGGCACCGCCACAAGCAGTACGTCGAGATCGCCCGCGGCAACCACAGCAACTTCAGCGACCTGAGCCTGCCGCTCACGCTGATCTCGCCCAACAAGCAGCGCCAGATCTCGCGCCGCTACGCCAACGCGTGGTTCGACACGCACCTGCGCGGGATGGCCGACCCGTCGGGCTACACCGACGGCCGCTACGCGGCGCGCGACGGCGACCTGTCGCGCCGCCACGCGCCGACGGCCCTGCCGGCCGGCGGGACCGTGGCCTCGCCGACGCTCAACGTGCGCCGCGGCCCCGGCACGGCCCACGCGGTCGTCGCGACGCTGAACCAGGGCGACGCCTTCGCCATCCACGACGAGCGCGACGGCTGGTACCGCGTCACCTGGCCCGGCGCGCCGGCGGGCGAGCTGTGGCTCTCGTCCTTCTACGTGACGCCCGGCGCGGCGCCCACGGCGTCCACGCCGCCGTCGTCGACGACCCCGCCGCCGCCGTCGACGACCCCGCCGCCGAGCGCGCCCGTGGGCACGGTCACGGCGACGACGCTCAACGTGCGCCGCGGCCCGGGCACCTCGCACGCCGTCGTCACGACGCTCTCGCGCGGCGCGGAGGTCGGGCTCCTCGAGGAGCGCGCCGGCTGGCACCGCGTCACCTGGCCGGGCGCGCCGGCGGGCGAGCTGTGGGTGTCGTCGGCCTACGTGCAGCGCTAGCGCGCCGCGGGGGCGCGAGCCCCCGCGCGCCGCGCGTCACGCTCCGGCGTCTCCGGCGTCCTCCGGCGGGGCCTCCCCCGCCGGCGGGGCGCTCGTCGGGGGGCGCCCCGCCAGCGCCGCGAGCCGCGAGAAGGCGTCGGGCGGCGCGAGGTACTTCGGCGTGAGGTCCTTGCGCTCCGTGCCCACGTTGCCCTTGTCGTCGACGGTCTGGCGGGCGAGCTTGACCTGGTAGGTGGCCGTCTCGGCGCAGGCGTCGCAGCGACGGAGCTCGACCTCCAGGCGCACGGCCGCCTCGCCGACCGACGGCAAGGCCTCGAGCGCGTCGACCGCCTCGGGGCCGCCCAGCGCCAGCGTCTCGATCGTGGCGTCGTCCTCGGGCAGCCCGAGGCGCGCCGGCCCGCCGGCCAGGGCCGCCCAGCGGTCGCAGCGCTCGCAGAACACCTCGTCGACGACGCCGCTCGGGGCCATGATCGCGACGCCGACGACGACGATCGCCGCCTCGATCGCCCACATGACCCACAGCACGCCGCCCGTCGGCGTGGCCGACTTGATCGAGTACCACCCGTGGTGATTGATCAGCTTGGCCAGCTCCCACACCGCGCCCGGCGCGGCGAGCAGCTCGAGGAAGCCCGGCGTCTCCTCGCCGGCCTTGGCGGCCTTGCTCAGGAGCGCCGCCTCGAACCCGGCCCAGGCCGCGTAGAGGCCGACGAGCCCGCAGAGGATGCCGGCGGCGGTCATGAAGGGCGCGCTGCGGACCTTGGCGAACGCGCCGACGACGCGCAGGGTCATGCCCAGGGCCACGGCGAAGCCGATCACGAACAGGATCGAGATCACGCCGGCGATCGGCGAGTAGACGTCGATGTAGGCGTAGATCAGCGCCAGGGCGAGCGCCGCCGGGATCCCGACCAGCGGGATGACGAACAGCCCCGTCCCCAGCTTGCCCGAGTGCGTGTAGACCTCGTGCGTGTCCATCTCCGACCTCCCGCTCGGGGTGTAGCCGGCGAGCCCCGCGCGCGCCAGGACCGGTCGACCTGGTGACCACCTGGCCTCCGCTCGACCACGCCCGTCGCCGCCCCGCAACACGGGCCGTGGACGCCCTTGCACGCGCGGAGCGCGTCCTTGCCGTCCGTGCGGACGTGGCGTAGGGTCCGGCTGGAGGCCAGGGGGGACCGGCTCGCGCCCGGAAGGAGCGACCATGGTCCGCGCGGCGTCGATGTGGATCGGTCACGAGCAGGTCGAGGCCCGCTCGGGCCAGACCTTCCCGGTCGAGGACCCCGCCACGGAGGAGGTCCTGGCCACCGTCCCGCGGGCGGGCCCCGACGACGTGGCCGCCGCCGTGGCCGCCGCGCGCCGGGCGCAGCCCGCCTGGCGCCGCCTGCCGGCGCCCGAGAAGGCGCGCCTCCTGCACGAGGTCGCCGCGCGCCTGCGCGCCGCGAGCGAGGACCTCGCCGACACGCTGACCGCCGAGGGCGGCAAGCCGCGCGTCGAGAACCAGGACGAGCTCGAGTGGGTGACCGCCTGCTTCGACTACTACGCCGAGGTCGGGCGGCACGCGCGCGGCACGAGCATCCCGCCCGGCTTCGAGCACCAGGTCAACTTCACCATCAAGGAGCCCTTCGGCGTCGTCGGCGTCATCGCGCCCTTCAACTACCCGCTCCTGCTCATGTCGTGGAAGGTCGCCCCGGCCCTGGCGGCCGGCAACACGCTGGTGATCAAGCCCGCCGAGCAGACGCCCCTGGCCACGCTCGCCTGCGCCCGGGCCTTCGAGGCCCTGCCCCCGGGCGTGGTGAGCATCGTCACCGGCACCGGCCCCGAGGCGGGCGAGCCGCTCGTCACGCACCCCGGCGTCGACATGGTCGCCTTCACCGGCTCGACCGCGACCGGCAAGCGGATCATGCGCCTGGCGGCCGACGGGCTGAAGAAGGTCAACCTCGAGACGAGCGGGATCGACCCGTTCATCGTGTGCGAGGACGCCGACGTCGACCTGGCCGCGCGCGCGGCCGTGTGGGCGCGCTACCTCAACGCGGGGCAGGTGTGCACCTCCGCCAAGCGCATCTACGTCGTCGAGCAGGTGGCCGAGCGCTTCGTCGAGCGCTTCGTCGAGCTCACGCGGCAGCTCGTCGTGGGCGACCCGCGCCGGCCCGACACCGACCTGGGCCCGCTGATCTCGCGCGAGGCGCTGGCGCGCGTGCAGGCGGCGATCGAGCGCGCCGTGGGCGAGGGCGCGCGCCTGCTCACCGGCGGCGAGCGCCCGGCGGGGCTCGACCGCGGGCACTTCATCGCGCCGGCCGTCCTCGACCACGTGCGCCACGGCTCGTCGCCCACGCGGGAGGAGGTCTTCGGCCCCGTGGCCGCGATCATCCGCGTGAAGGACGTCGACGAGGCGATCGAGAAGGCCAACGACAGCCAGTACGGCCTGGGCGCGACGATCATCACGACGAGCCTGCGCCACGCGCTCCGGGCCATGGACGAGGTCAAGGCGGGGACCTTCTGGGTCAACGACCCGCTGACCGACAACGAGGCTGGCCCGTTCGGCGGCATGCGCCAGAGCGGGATCGGCCGCGAGCTGGGCGAGGAGGGGCTCGACGCCTTCCGCGAGCCCAAGCACGTGCACATCGACTACGTGCAGGAGCGCAAGCCCTACTGGTTCCCGTACGCCGCCCGCGGCCGGGGCAGGGAGTAGACCGTGGAGATGCCGACGACCACCACCCGCGCCCTGCCCCTCTACATCGGCGGCCGCTTCGTCGAGGGGCAGGACCCGGGCCAGGACGTGTTCAACCCGGCCACCGGCGAGGTGATCGCGCGGGCGGCCCGCGCCACGCCCGACGAGGCGCGCGCCGCCGTCGCCGCCGCCCGGGAGGCGTTCGACCGCGGGCCCTGGGCCACGGCGACGGCCGCCCAGCGTGGGCGCGTGCTCCTCGAGGTGGCGCAGGCCCTGCGCGCGCGCGCGCCCGAGCTGGCGCGGCTCGAGACCGAGAACATGGGCAAGCCGATCGCCGAGGCCGAGCTCGACGTGGCCGACGCGGCGAGCGTGTTCGAGTACTACGGCGGCCTGGCCACGAAGCTCACCGGCGACGTCAACCCCGTCCCGGACGACGCGCTGTCGCTCACGCTCAAGGAGCCCGTGGGCGTGTGCGGCCAGATCATCCCCTGGAACTACCCGCTGCTCATGGCCGCCTGGAAGGTCGCGCCGGCGCTGTGCGCGGGCTGCGCGGTGGTCCTCAAGCCGGCCGAGGCCACGCCGGTCACGGCGCTCGAGCTGGCGCGGGTCCTCGACGGGATCGCCGACCTGCCCAGGGGCGTGGTCAACGTCGTCACGGGCGACGGGCCGGTCGTCGGCGCGGCGCTGGCGGCGAGCCCGGACGTCGACAAGGTGGCCTTCACCGGGTCGACGGCGACCGGGCGTGCGATCCTGCGCGCGGCGGCCGACTCGAACCTCAAGAAGGTCACGCTGGAGCTGGGCGGCAAGTCGCCGAACATCTTCTTCGCCGACGCCGGCTGGGAGGCGGCCGTCGAGGGCGCCGTGTTCGGCGTGTTCGTCAACCAGGGCGAGGTGTGCTCCGCCGGGTCGCGCGTGCTCGTCGAGCGCTCGATCCACGGCCGGTTCGTCGAGGCCATGGTCGAGAAGGCGCGGCAGATCCGCCTGGGCGACCCCCTCGACCCGGCGACGCGCATGGGGCCGCTGGTCACGGCGGCGCACCGCGAGCGCGTGCTGGGCCACGTCGAGCGCGCGCGGCGCGACGGGGCGCGGCTCGTGCTCGGCGGCGGCGCGCCGCGCGGCCTGGCGCCGGGCTACTTCGTCGAGCCGACGATCTTCGACGGGGTCGACCCGGGCGCGCGCCTGGCGCAGGAGGAGGTCTTCGGCCCGGTCGTGGCCGTGATCCCCTTCGACGGCGAGGAGGAGGCGGTGCGCATCGCCAACGCCACGCCCTACGGCCTCGCCGCCGCCGTGTGGACGCGCGACATCAACCGCGCCTTCCGCGTCGTGAAGCGCGTGCGCGCCGGCGTCGTGTGGGTGAACCACATGCAGCCGACGTACGTCGAGGCCCCCTGGGGCGGCGTGAAGCAGAGCGGCCTGGGGCGCGAGCTCGGCCGCTACGGCGTCGAGGGCTACCTGGAGCTCAAGCAGGTCCACGTGAACCTGTCCGAGAAGCCGATCGGCTGGTACTGAGTGGGCGCCATCGAGCTCAGGACCCCCGTCCCCGGCCCGCGCAGCCGGGCGCTCCTCGAGGAGCGCCGGCGCTGGGTGTCGGCCGCCGTGCCCGAGGCGCGCGCCGGCGTGTTCATCGCGCGCGCCGTCGGCGCGGCGCGCCTCGAGGACGTCGACGGCAACGTGCTCCTGGACCTCGCCGGCGGGATCGGCTGCGTCAACGCCGGCCACCTGGCGCCGCGCGCGACGGCGCGCGCGCGGGAGCAGCTCGGGCGGCTACAGCACGGCTGCTTCATGACGGCGCCCTACGCGCCCTATGTGGCCCTGGCCCGGCGCCTGTGCGAGGTGGCCCCGCTCGAGGGTCCGCGCAAGGCGGCGCTGTTCAACAGCGGCGCCGAGGCGGTGGAGAACGCGGTGAAGATCGCCCGCCGGGCCACCGGGCGGCAGGCCGTCCTGGCCCTCGACCCGGGCTTCCACGGGCGCACGCTCCTGGCGCTCACGCTCTCGAGCAAGGCGGCGCCCTACAAGGAGGGCTTCGGCCCGTTCGCGCCCGAGGTCTACCGCGTGACCGTCCCCGACCTGCTGCGCCGGCCGGCCGGGCTGAGCGCGGAGGCCGCGGTCGACCGCGCCGTCGACGACCTGCGCCGGGCCTTCCGGAGCAGCGTGGCGCCGTCGCAGGTCGCCTGCGTCGTGTTCGAGCCGGTCCTGGGCGAGGGCGGCTTCCTGCCCCTGCCGCCGCGGTTCGTCGACGCCCTGGCGCGGCTGTGCCGCGACGCGGGGATCCTCCTCGTCGCCGACGAGGTGCAGACGGGCTTCGGCCGCACGGGGCGGCTGTTCGCGTGCGAGCACCTCGACCTGCGGCCCGACCTGCTCGTGCTGGCCAAGTCGCTCGCCAACGGCCTGCCGCTGTCGGCGGTCGTCGGCCGGGCCGAGCTCATGGACGCGCCGCAGCCGGGCGGCCTCGGCGGCACGTTCGGGGGCAACCCGGTCGCCTGCGAGGCGGCGCTGGGGGCGCTCGAGGCCCTGCTCGAGGACGGCCTGCTCGAGGCCGCCGCGGCGCTGGGCGCGCGAGCCGCCGCGCGCTTCGCCGGCTTCGTGCAGCGCTTCGCCTGCGTGGGCGACGCGCGCGGCCTGGGCGCCATGCAGGCGTTCGAGCTCGTCTCCGACCGCGCGACGCTCGCGCCCGACAAGGCGCGCGCCGAACGGCTGGTCGAGGCGGCCGCGCGGCGCGGCGTGCTCGTGCTCTCCTGCGGGCTCCACGGCAACGTGATCCGCACGCTCATGCCGCTGGCGATGACTCCGGCGGAGCTCGACGAGGCGCTCGACGTCCTCGAGGCCTGCCTGCTGGAGCTCGACCGGTGAGGCGCCGCGTCGTGGTCCTCGGCGGCGCCGGCGCCATGGGGCGGATCACGCTGGGCGACCTGCGCGACACGGCGCGCGACCTCGAGCCCGTGCTCTGCGACCGCGACCCCGGCGCGGCGCGTGCGCTCGGCGTCGAGGGGCGCCGGGTCGACGTGACCGACGCACGGGCGCTCCGGCGCGCGCTGTCGGGCGCCTTCGCCGTGATCGCCTCGCTCCCCTACCGCTTCAACCTCGAGGCCATGCGCGGCGCCCTGGCCGCGCGCGCCCACTACGTCGACCTGGGCGGGCTGTTCCACGTCACGCGCGAGCAGCTCCGGCTGGGCGGCGCGTTCGAGGAGGCCGGGCGCCTGGGGCTGCTCGGCATGGGCTCGGCGCCGGGGATCCTCAACGTGCTCGCCGTGCGCGCGGCCGAGGGGCTCGAGCGCGTGCGCGAGGTCCACTGCATGGTGGGCGCGGCCGAGCGCGGGCGGCGGCCCCACGGCGATGAAGACGGCGACGCGCTGGGCTTCGGCTACTCGCCCGACACGCTCCTCGACGAGTTCCTCCTCGACGCCGCCGTGTTCCGCGCGGGCGACTGGGCCATGGTGCCGCCGCTCGACCCGCGCGAGCGCGTGCGCGTGCGCTTCCCGGCGCCGATCGGGGCGCAGACGCTCGACGCGACGCTGCACTCCGAGGTGGCCACGTTGCCGCGCGCCTTCGCGGACCGGGGCGTGCGCGAGGTGACCTTCCGCCAGTCGTTCGAGCCCGGCTTCGCCGAGCGGCTCCGGCTCCTCGGCCGCCTGGGGCTGCTGGACCCCGCTCCCCTGCCGCGCCTGGGCGTGGCCCCGCGGCAGGTGCTCCTGGCGCTGCTCGCCCGCCAGGCGCCGCCGGCGCCGAACGGGGCCGGCGAGCGCCACGAGGTCCTGCGCGTCGTCGTGCGCGGGCGAAGGGCCCGACGCGCTGTCGAGGTCACGGCCGACTGCCTCGCGGGCCCGGACGCCGGCGGCGGTGTGGGCCCGGACATCGACACCGGGGCGCCGCCCTCGATCGCCGTGCAGCTCCTGGCCTCGGGGGAGCTGGAGGCGCGGCCGGGGGTGTGGGCGCCCGAGGACGTCGTGCCCGTGCGCCCGTTCCTGCGCGAGCTCGAGCGGCGGGGGATGCGCGTGCGCGTGCGGCGCCGGGCGGCGGCGCCCGCCGCCGCGCGCTGAGGAGGTGCCCATGCGTCGCTCGCTCGTGGTGCTCGCGCTGGCGCTCGGCTGCACGGCGCCGGCGCCCCGGCCGCCGCTGGCGCCGCTGCCGGAGAGCGCGCCGCACCCGCTCGACCCGCTGCGCCCCGACGAGGTCGAGGCCGCGACGGCCGTCCTGCGCGCGGCCGGCCGGCTGCCCGACGGCGCGCTCCTGCCGCTCCTGGTCCTCGACGAGCCGCCCAAGGCCGAGGTGCTCGCCTTCCGCCCCGGCGCGCCGCACCGCCGCCACGCCCGCGCGGTGGTCCTCGACCGGGGCCGGGGCCTGGTCGGCGAGGCGCTGCTCGACGTCGCCCGGCGCGAGCTGCTCTCCTGGCGCGACCTGCCCGGCGCGCAGCCCGGGCTGACCGACGCGGAGATGGACGCCGTGCCGGCGCTCGTGCGCGCCGACGCGCGCTGGCGCGAGGCGCTGCGCCGGCGCGGGCTCGACGACCCGGCCGAGGTGCACCTCGACGTGTGGGCGCCCGGGCCCGTCGTCGATGAGGTCGCCCCGCCCGCCGGGACCGTCCTCGCCGGCGCCGCCGGGCCGGCCCGGCGGCTGGCGCGGGCGATCGCCTTCTGGCGCGGCGGGGCCACGAACCCCTACGGGCGCCCGATCGAGGGCCTCGTGGCGCTCGTCGACCTCGGCCGCATGGAGGTCGTGGCCGTCGACGACCACGGCGTCGTGCCGGTGACCCGCGACGCGCACGACCTCGACGCGCCGCCGCGCCGGCCGGCGCCGCGGCCGCTGGTGACGGCGCAGCCCGAGGGCGCCAGCTTCACGCTGCGCGGCCAGGAGGTCGCGTGGCAGGGCTGGCGCCTGCGCTGGGCCCTGCACCCGCGCGAGGGACTGGTCCTCTACCAGGTGGGCCACGAGGACGGCGGGCGCGTGCGGTCGATCCTCTACCGCGCGTCGCTCTCGGAGATCGTCGTCCCCTACGCCGACCCGGCGCCGGCCTGGGCCTGGCGGCAGGCGTTCGACGAGGGCGAGTACGGCCTCGGGCGCTCGGCCACGCGCCAGGCCCGCGGCGCCGACGTGCCGGCGCACGCCACGCTCCTCGACGCCGTGCTCGCCGACGACCGGGGCGCGCCGGCCGTCCTCGAGGAGGTCGTGGCGATCTACGAGCGCGACGGCGGGCTCCTGTGGCGGCACCTCGACGAGGAGACGGGGCGCCTCGACGCGCGGCGCGCGCGCGAGCTGGTGCTCCGGATCACGATCACGATCGGCAACTACGACTACGCGTTCGCGTGGGTCCTGGGGCAGGACGGCGCGCTCGGGCTCGAGGTGGGGCTCACGGGGCTGCTCCTGGCCAAGGGCGTGGCGCCGTCCACCTGCGGCTACTGCCCCGACCTGGCGGCCGGCCGGAGCCCCGCGCCCGAGCCGCCGGAGACGCGCTACGGGACGCTCGTCGCGCCGGGCGTGCTCGCGCCCAACCACCAGCACGTGTTCTGCGTGCGGCTCGACCTCGACGTCGACGGGCCGACGAACAGCGTGCTCGAGACCAACGCCGCGGCCGCGACCGACGACCCGCGCGGGACGGCCTTCGTCGTCGAGCGCGCGCTGCTCTCGAGCGAGCGCGCCGCGCGGCGCGACGTCGACCCCGCGCGCGCCCGGCGCTGGACGGTCTTCAACCCCGGCGCCCCGACGGCGCTCGGTCACCTGCCCGGCTACACCCTCGTGCCGGGCGAGAACGCCGCGTTCCTCCCCGGCCCGTCGGCCGGCGCGCGGCGGCGGGCGGCGTTCGCGGCGCACGCCCTGTGGGTCACGCGGCACGAGGAGGGCGAGGTCCACGCCGCGGGCGACCACCCCAACCAGTCGGCCGATCCGGGGGGCCTGCCGCGCTACGTCGAGGACGACGCGGCGCTCGTCGGTGAGGACGTCGTGCTGTGGTACTCGTTCGGCGTGACCCACGGCCCGCGCGTCGAGGAGTGGCCGGTGATGACCGTGCATCGGACCGGGTTCCGCCTCGTGCCGCACGGGTTCTTCACGCGAAACCCGGCGCTGGACGTCGCGCCGCCGTGAACGGGTCCTCGAACGGGCTACATGGCGGTATGCTCTGGGTATGGCACACGAGCGGATCAGCGTCGACGCGGCGGTCATGGGCGGGGTGCCTTGTGTTCGCGGCACGCGGGTCCCCGTCGCCACCGTGCTGGACATGTTCGCGCAGGGGATGAGGGACGCCGAGGTGCTCACCGCATATCCCTACCTCACGGGCGAAGACCTGCGCGCCTGTCTGGCGTATGCGGCGGAGGTCACACAGGAACGCGTGATCGCGCTCGACCTCACGGCGTGACCTCGACCCTCCCCCGGACCGTCACCCGCCGCGAGTGGCTCGCCACGGGCCCGTTCACGCTGGCCCTCTCGGGCGGCTTCTTCGGCTTCTTCGCGCACACCGGCCTCCTGGCCGCGCTCGAGGAGGCGGACCTCCGGCCGGCGCGCGTCGTCGGCGTGAGCGCGGGCGCGCTGGCCGGCGGCGTGTGGGCCAGTGGCCTGCCGCCCGCCGCGCTCGAGGACGCGCTCGTCACCCTGCGGCGCGCGGAGTTCTGGGACCCGGGCCTGCCGCTGGGCGGCCTGCTCAAGGGGGCGCGCTTCTCGGCGAAGCTCCTCGACGTGCTCCGGCCGACCGGCGTGACGCGCGTCGAGGAGACGCGGGTGCCGTTCACGCCGGTCGTGCACGACGTGCTCCGCCGCCGGCCGGTGGCGCTCGAGCGCGGCGCGATCGACCTGGCGATCCGGGCGTCCTGCTGCGTGCCGCTCCTGTTCCGCCCGGTGCGCATGGACGCGCGCCTGCTCGTCGACGGCGGCGTGAGCGACCGGCCCGGGCTGAGCGCCCTGCGCCCGGGCGAGCGCGTGCTCCTGCACCACCTGACTCCGCACGAGCGGCGCGCGCTCGACCGGCCCCCGGTCGCCCCGCCCGGCGTCGAGGCGCTCGTGCTCACGGTCCCCGACCTGCCGCTGGTCACGCCGTTCGCCCTCGACCGCGGGCGCGAGGCGCTGGCGCTGGCGCGCGCGCACGCGCGTCAGTGGCTGGCGTCGTCGGCGGGCTGATCGGGCGGCGGCGCGAGCCGGTCGGCGAGGCCGAGGGCCAGGGGCGCCAGCAGCGCCAGCGGGGCGCCGAGGGTGATGAGCGCCAGGCTCCCCACGCCGGCCGCCGCGACGACGAGCCCGACGCCGGGGAGCGCCTTGGCCCGCGCGAACGCATCGGCGCCCATGCCGCCGAGCAGGGCGCCGGCGATCGCCGTCACGACGAGGAGACCCGCCCCGCCGCCGCACGCGATGGCGCAGCCGCCCAGGGCCTGGGTCACCCGGCCGCGGTCCTGGACCCGCAGGAGCACGGTCAGGGTGAACGACGTCGCCACCGCGACGAGGAGCCCGAGGGAGCCGCCGAGGTACTCGTTGAGGTCGCTCCCGAGCCCGCCGACGAGGGCGCCGAGCTGGCTCAGCCCGCCCTCGACCCCGCCGCGCAGGGCGCCGACCAGGTAGACCGTCTGCGCGATCACCACCACCCAGCCGGCCGCGACCGAGAGCCCGCAGGCGGCGACGAGGCCCCAGCGGGCAGGGCCGGCGCGCTCGCGCGCGCGCGCCTCGAGGAGGACGGTGGGCCCCGCGCCGAGCAGCCCGGCGGCGACGCACACGGCCGCGATCAGCGCCAGCGCGAGGAGGTTGGTCGCGGTCGGGCGAACGCCGACCGCGAGGGCGAACGGCGGGGCGAGGAGCAGCACCACGCACGCGCCCCAGGCGAGGCCGCGCGCGAGCGCCGGAGGCGCCCAGCGCAGCGCGCGTCGCCAGGCGGGCGGCTGTTCGGCGTCGGTCACGCCCCGCAGGGTAGCAAGTGGTCGGCGACCGCCGGCCCGTCCTTGCCGGGCCGCGCTGGACAGCGGCCCCCCAGGCTTGGACCACGCGCGCCCCGCCCGCGCGGGGCGTGCGCCTGCACGAGAGGACCCGCGCGGCGCCGGACGCCCCGCGCGGGCGGGGCGCGCGTGACCTGCGCTTGCAGGAGTGGAGTGAGTGAAGGTCGTCCTGGTCAGTACGTACAAGTAGAGAGGGTAGAGGCCGCCCAGGACTCACATCCCGGGCGGCCTCTACCGGCCAGAGGAGAAGTTCTGCTCAGGCGGCGTCCGCCTTCGAGCCGGGTGTCTTCTTGAACTGCTGCTGCTCGGTCGAGCCCTCGAGGGCCAGGGTGGCCGCCTGGCCGTCGCCGGCGAGGAGCTGCGTGATCTGGTCGAAGTAGCCGGTGCCGACCTCGCGCTGGTGACGCGTCGCCGTGTAGCCGTCGCGCTCGGCGGCGAACTCGGCCTGCTGCAGCTCCGAGTAGGCCGACATGCCGGCGTCCTTGTACTTCCGCGCCAGCTCGAACATGCCCAGGTTCAGGGCGTGGAAGCCGGCCAGGGTCACGAACTGGAACTTGTAGCCCATGGCGCCCAGCTCGCGCTGGAAGCGGGCGATCGTCACGTCGTCGAGCTTGGCCTTCCAGTTGAACGACGGCGAGCAGTTGTAGGCCAAGGGCTTCCCCGGGTGCTCCGCGTGGACGCCCTCGGCGAAGCGGCGCGCTTCCTCGATGTCCGGCGTCGACGTCTCGCACCACACCAGGTCGGCGTAGCGCGCGTAGATCCGTCCGCGGGCGATCGCCTGCTCGAGGCCGCCCTTGATGCGGAAGAAGCCCTCCGGCGTGCGCTCGCCGGTGAGGAAGGGCCGGTCGCGCTCGTCGACGTCGCTCGTGATCAGCCGCGCGCTCTCGGCGTCGGTGCGGGCGATGATCACCGAGGGCACGTCGAGCACGTCGGCCGCCAGGCGCGCGGCCACGAGCGTGCGCACGAACTGCGACACGGGCACGAGGACCTTGCCGCCCAGGTGGCCGCACTTCTTCTCGGACGAGAGCTGGTCCTCGAAGTGCACGCCCGCGGCGCCCGCCTCGATCATGGCCTTCATCAGCTCGAAGGCGTTGAGCGGCCCGCCGAAGCCGGCCTCGGCGTCGGCGACGATGGGCGCGTACCAGTCGATCCGCGCCCGCTGGCCCTCGGCGCGCTCGATCTGGTCGGCGCGCTGCAGCGCCTGGTTGATGCGCCGCACGACCATGGGCACCGAGTTGGCCGGGTAGAGCGACTGGTCGGGGTAGGTCTGGCCGGCCTGGTTGGCGTCGGCCGCCACCTGCCAGCCGCTCAGGTAGATCGCCTTGAGCCCGGCGCGCACCTGCTGCACGGCCTGGTTGCCCGTGAGCGCGCCGAGCGCGGCGACGTAGTCCTCCGACCGGATCAGCTCCCACAGGCGCTCGGCGCCGCGGCGCGCGAGGGTGTGCTCGACCTTCACCGAGGGGCGCAGGCGCTCCACGTCGACCACGGAGTAGGGGCGGGTCACGCCGTCCCAGCGGTCGGGCGGCGTGGACGGCGTTCGCGGGGCGGGGTCCTGGGTCGACATGGGAGCTCTCCTCTGGGCGGTGACGCGCGGACTCGAAGGGGTTTCAGCCGGCCCGGCGGGCGCCGTCGGCTTGCGCCGTCGTGGGCTCGTCGAGCAGCTCGTAAGCGGGGAGGGTGAGGAAGTCGGTGAAGCTCGGCTCGACGCACAGGCGCAGGAACAGGTCGTGCGCCTGCGCCCAGCGGCCCCGGGCGAAGCGCTCCGGGCCCTGCGCGGCGCGCAGCCGCTCGAGCTCGTGGGCGAGCAGCCCGCGCACGAGCTCGGGGGTGATGCGGCGGCCGTCGTAGAGCGCCGCGCCGTGCCGCACCCAGTGCCACACCTGCGTGCGCGAGATCTCGGCCGTCGCCGCGTCCTCCATGAGGTGGTAGAGCGGCACGCAGCCGGCGCCGCGCAGCCAGGCCTCGAGGTACTGCAGGCCGACGTCGACGTTCTGGCGCAGGCCGGCCTCGCTGCGCGTGCCGGTGGGCGTGGCCAGGAGGTGCTCGGCGCGGACGTGCACGTCGTCGCGCGTGACGTGGAGCTGGTTGGGCCCGCGCAGGTGCTCGTCGAACACCGCCCGCGCCACCTCGACGAGCCCCGGGTGGGCCACCCACGTGCCGTCGTGGCCGTCGGTGACCTCGCGCAGCTTGTCCTCGCGCACCTTGTCGAGGGCCGCCCGGTTGGCCTCGGGGTCATCGTTGCGCGGGATCTGCGCGGCCATGCCGCCCATGGCGTGCACGCCGCGCCGGTGGCAGGTGCGGATCAGCAGCTGCGAGTAGGCGCGCATGAACGGCTGGTTCATGGTCACCTGCGCGCGGTCGGGGAGGACCCGGTCGGCGTGGCCCCTGAAGACCTTCAGGAAGCTGAAGATGTAGTCCCAGCGCCCGCAGTTGAGCCCGGCCGAGTGCTCGCGCAGCTCGTGCAGGATCTCGTCCATCTCGAACGCCGCCGGGAGCGTCTCGATCAGCACCGTGGCCTTGATCGTGCCGCGCGGAAGGCCCAGCTCGGCCTGCGCCCACGTGAACACGTCGTTCCACAGGCGCGCCTCGAGGTGGCTCTCGAGCTTGGGCAGGTAGAAGTACGGCGCCGTGCCGCGCGCCACGAGCTCGCGCGCGTTGTGGAAGAAGAACAGGCCGAAGTCGACGAGCGACGCCGGCGCGGGCTCCCCCGCGACGCGCAGGTGCTTCTCGGGCAGGTGCCAGCCGCGCGGCCGGACGAAGAGGACGGCCGTGCGCTCGTTCAGCGCGTAGTGCTTGCCGGTGCGCGGGTCGTCGTGGCGGATCGTGCGCCGCACGGCGTCGATCAGGTTCTGCTGGCCGCGGATGCAGTTCTCCCAGGTGGGGGCGTTGCTGTCCTCGAAGTCGGCCATGAAGACGTTCGCGCCCGAGTTGAGCGCGTTGATGACCATCTTGCGGTCGACCGGGCCCGTGATCTCGACCCGCCGGTCGAGGAGCTCGGCCGGCGCCGGCGCGCAGCGCCAGTCGCCGGCGCGGACCTCGGCCGTGTCGGCGAGGAAGTCGGGCAGGTCGCCCGCGTCGAAGCGCGCCTGCCGCTCCGCGCGGCGGCGCAGGAGCGCGGCCCGCCGCGCGCCGAAGGCCTCCACCAGGCCGGCCACGAAGGCCAGCGCCTCGGCCGACAGGACCTGCTCGCAGCCGGCGGGGATCGCCGCCGTCACCTCGAGGCTCCCCGGGGAGCGCTTCACACCGTCCTCCTGCCCGTGGCGCCGCGCGGCGAGCCCGCCGGCGTGGCCGGCGACCCAGGCACCTCTCGTGCCGTCGCGTCGCCTCCCGGTGGGCGCGGGGGATCCTGCGCCCGCGACGGCCCTGAAGGAGATAGGACGGGGGAAGTTCCCCCGGTTACGGGGCGGAATCCTCGTCGCCGGCCTCCAGGGCCTCGCGCTGCGTGGTCGCCCCCTGGCGCTTGAACACGGCCAACAGCACGTAGAGCGACGGCCCGACGACGACGAGCGCCACGAGCAGCAGCCAGAGCGTCAGCCGCACGATGTGCGGCGGCGCGGCCGCGTCGGCCACCGTGAGGTCGGGGGCGACGAGGTAGGGGCGCTGGGCGAGGCCCCAGCCGACGACGACGAGGCCCACGGCGCCCGCCGCCAGGGCCCGGGCCGCGGTCCAGGCCCGGCGGCGCAGCGCCTCGAGCGCGCCGGCGAGGACGAGCGCGCCGCCGAGGAGCACCGGGAGCGACCAGCCGGAGCCGGTGAGCGCGCCGAAGAACCGCGGCGCCCCGCGCCAGGCCAGGGCGCCGGCCAGGGCGGCCGCCAGCGCGGTGACGACGCCGGCGGCGAGGGCGCGCCGGCGGAAGTCGTCGCGGAGCGCGTCGTCGGTGGCCTCGACGGTCAGGTAGGTGGCGGCGAGGAACGCGAACGCACTCAGGGCCAGGAGGCCCACCGAGAAGGGGAAGGCCCCCAGCCACGGGGCGACGAAGCCCGTCGTCGGCACGCCGTCGTCGCCCACACGGATCCCCTCGGCCGTGACCGCGCCGAGCGTCACGCCCAGGAACACGGGCGTGACCACGCTGGCGACCGCGAACACGCGCCCCCAGCGCAGGGCCGTGCGGTCGTCCGGGTCGCCGTACTGGCGGAACACGAAGGCCGAGCCGCGCAGGACGATCCCCAGGAGCACCAGCGTGAGCGGGATGTGCAGCGCCGTGCTGATCACGGCGAAGGCCAGCGGGAAGCCGGTGAACAGGATCACCACGAGCGCGATCAGCCACACGTGGTTCGCCTCCCACACGGGGGCCAGCGCCTGCTCGATCAGGCGGCGCTGCGCGCGGGCGCGCGGGCCGGTGGCCAGGAGGTCCCACACGCCGCCGCCGAAGTCGGCCCCGGCGAGCAGGACGTAGGCGAGGAGGGTCACGAGGGCCGTCGCGGCCAGGAGGTCGGCGCCGCTCACGGGGCGGCCTCGCGGCCGAGGCCCGGCGTGCCGCCGAAGATCCGCAGGAGCACGAACGTCGTCGCCGCGGCCAGGCCCACGTAGACGAGGCCGATCGTGACGAACGGCACGATCAGCCCCGGCATGGGCGTGGCCATGTCTCTCGTGCGCAGGGCGCCATAGGCGATCCACGGCTGGCGCCCGACCTCGGCCACGACCCAGCCCGCCTGGAGGGCCACGAACGCCAGCGGCCCCGCGGCCACGACCGCCCTGAGGAACCACGGGTGCTCGGGCCAGGCCTTGCGGCGCAGGCGCAGGAAGCCGGCCCAGGCCATGAGCGCCGCCAGGGCCGTGCCCAGGCCGACCATGACCTGGAAGGCGTAGTGCACGAGCGGGCTCGGCCAGTCCTCGCGCGGGAACTCCTCGAGGCCGCGGACGACGCCGTCGAGGCGGTTGGTCGCCAGGAACGACAGGCCGCCCGGGATCTCGATGGCCCAGCGGGTCTCGCGGGCCTCCTCGTCGGGGATGCCGCCGATGCGCAGCGGCGCCCAGGTCTCGGTGACGAACTGAGACTCCATGGCGGCCAGCTTCATGGGCTGCATCTCGCCCACGCGCTGCCCGGCCAGGTGGCCGGTCAGCGGCATGACGAGCGTCGCCGGCGCGGCCACCGCCAGCGCGATCCCCAGGGCCTTGCGGTGGAACCCGCTGCCGGGCGCGCGCAGGAGGCCGACCGCGTGCACGCCGGCCGCGCACAGGCAGGTGGCCATGTAGTAGCCGGGCAGCGAGTGGAGGAGCTGGTGCACGGCGTAGGGGTTCACGAGCGCGGCCCAGGGGTCGAGGTCGAGCCAGGCGCCGGTGGCCGGGTCGACGCTGAAGCCGCGCGGGTGCTGCATCCAGGCGTTGACGAGGGTCACGAGCGCCGCCGACGCCAGGCCGCTCACGGCCACGGCGACGCCGGCCGCGAGGTGCAGGCGCGGGGGCACGCGCTCGCGGCCATAGAGGTAGATGCCGAGGAAGATCGCCTCGGTGAAGAAGGCCACGCCCTCGAGGGCGAAGCCGGGGCCGATCAGCGCCCCGGCGCGGGCCATGAAGCCCGGGAACAGCAAGCCCAGCTCGAACGAGAGCACCGTGCCCGAGACGGCGCCGACGGCGAAGAGCACGGCCGTGCCCTTGGCCCAGGCGCGCGCCAGCGCCTCGTACTCGCGGTTCCCCGTGCGCAGCCACAGCGCCTCGGCGGCCACCATGAGCGCGGGCATGGCCACGCCGACGGCGGCGAAGACGATGTGGAAGGCGAGCGACATGGCCATCTGCCCGCGCGCCAGGTCTGCGTCGATCATCGACCCGAGCGTACCGCGGCGCCGGCGGGTGGTGGCTGCGGCAAGTCGCCACGCTGCCTGAGAGACCGCAAGGACTTGCGGAAAATCTCGCGGCCGTGTCGATCTCGCCGCCCGCCGTTCGTCGTGAGGATGGAGGCGGGCGCGAGGTCCGCCGGAGCAGGAGCTAAGACATGCGGGTGATGGTGATCGTGAAGGCCAGCAAGGACTCCGAGGCGGGCGTCATGCCTGGCGAGCGGCTGATGGCCGAGATGGGCGCGTTCAACGAGGAGCTGGTGAAGGCGGGGGTCATGCTCGCGGGCGAGGGGCTGCACCCGAGCTCACGCGGAGTGCGCGTGACGCTGGCGGGCGACCGGCGCACCGTGACCGACGGGCCGTTCGCCGAGACGAAGGAGCTGATCGCGGGCTTCTGGCTGTGGCAGGTGCGGTCGATGGAGGAGGCGATCGAGTGGGTCCGGCGCTGCCCGGCGCCGCATCCGGGCGAGCCCGAGAGCGTGCTCGAGCTGCGGCCGGTCCTCGAGGCCGACGACTTCGGCCCCGAGTTCACGCCGGAGCTGCGCGCGCAGGAGGACCGCCTGCGGGCCGAGGTCGAGCGCCAGCAGGGGAAGTGACGCCGGGCGGCCCGGGGGCGCTTGCGCCCCGGGCGCGCCGGTGCTGTCGTCGGCGGGATGGACGACGAGCGGGTCCGCAGGGCGATCGAGGCCGTCTGGCGCATCGAGTCGGCCCGGCTCGTCGCCGGGCTGGCGCGGCTCGTCCGCGACGTGGGCCTCGCCGAGGACCTGGCGCAGGACGCGCTCGTGGCCGCCCTCGAGCGCTGGCCCCTGGACGGGATCCCCGACCGGCCGGGCGCGTGGCTGGCGGCGACCGCGCGGCGGCGCGCGATCGACCGGCTGCGTCGCGAAGGGCGCGGGCTGGAGAAGGTCGAGGACCTCGGCCGCGCCCGGGCGCGCGGGGCCGACGACCCGCTGGCCGGGGCCGACGCCGCGCTCGACGACGACGTGGGCGACGACCTCCTGCGGCTCGTCTTCATCACCTGCCACCCGGCGCTCTCGCCCGAGGCGCGGGTCGCGCTCACGCTGCGCCTCCTCGGCGGCCTGACGACCCAGGAGATCGCGCGCGCGTTCCTCACCTCGGAGGCCACGGTCGCGCAGCGGGTGGTGCGCGCGAAGCGGACGCTGGCCGGGGTCCCCTTCGTCGTCCCTCGCGGCCCCGAGCGGGACGCGCGCCTGCGCTCGGTGCTCGAGGTCGTCTACCTGATCTTCAACGAGGGCTACGCGGCCACCGGCGGCGCCGACTGGACGCGCCCGGCCCTGTGCGAGGAGGCCCTGCGACTCGGCCGCGTCCTGGCCGGCCTGGCGCCCGAGGAGCCCGAGGTCCACGGGCTCGTCGCGCTCATGGAGCTCCAGGCGTCGCGCCTGCGCGCGCGCACGGGCCCGCGGGGCGAGCCGGTGCTCCTCCTCGACCAGGACCGCGGGCGTTGGGACCACCTCCTGATCCGGCGCGGGCTCGAGGCGCTGGCCAGGGCGGAGCGCCTCGGCGGCGGGCTGGGCTTCTACGCGCTCCAGGCGGCGATCGCCGCCTGCCACGCGCGGGCGCCCGAGGCGGCGCGGACCGACTGGGGGCGGATCGCCGCTCTCTACGGGCTCCTGGCCCGCGTCGCGCCGTCGCCGGTGATCGAGCTGAACCGGGCCGTGGCCGTCGGGATGGCCGACGGCCCGGCGGCCGGCCTGGCCCTCCTCGACGCGCTCGCGGCCACGGGCGCCCTCGACGGCTACCACCTCCTGCCCGCCGCGCGCGGCGACCTGCTCGACAAGCTCGGCCGCCGCGACGAGGCGCGCGCCGAGTTCGCGCGCGCGGCGGCGCTCGCGCGCAACGACCGCGAGCGCGAGGTCCTCGCGGCCCGCGCGCGGGGCGGGTGAGCTCAGACCCGCCGCGCGGGCACGACGTGGAAGGCCGGCGGCGGCCGAGCGCAACCGCCGGCACGCCACCGCCGGCCGCCGCCCGCGCGGCTCGACGGGGTCGGCAGCTTCAGCCCGGCCCAGCGCGCGTAGGCGCGGGCCTGCGCGAGCGAGAAGGCGCTCGTGCCGCGCGGCGGCGCCGGGGCGCCGGTCGCGCGGCAGTAGGTGACGAAGAGCGCCCAGCCGATCGGGCCGCGCGAGATCCACAGGCCGCGCTCGTCGCCCGTCGGCGGCAGCCAGACCATCTCGATCCGGTGGCCCTTGCCCGGGTCGTAGAGGTAGAGCGGCTCGCGCGAGCCGAGGACCATGCGCGGGTGGAGCGGCTCGCCCCGCCACCCGCGGCCGCAGCGCCGGTGAAGGCGCGCCAGGGCGGCGCGCGCGGCGACGTCGCCCAGGGCGGCGCGCCGCTCGAGGAGGCGCAGGTCGTGGTCCATGGGTCCGCTCCGCGGACCCGGACGGGCGACGGTGCCTACGCTGTCGCGTGGCGACCGGCCGCGCTCGAGCGCGCGCGCAGGGCGATCGCGCCGCCGAGGGCCAGGAGCGCCGCCGTCCCTGCGGCCGCGGCCGGGGCGCCGACGAGCAGCCCCGCGGGCGGCGGCGGGTCGAGCGCGAGGACGACGCCGCCGGCGAGCGCCGCGAGGAGGGCGGCCGGAGGTACGGTCAGGAAGGCCACGCACGCGGCCTCGAACCAGGCTGCGCTGCGTGGCTGGCGCAGGGCCGTCCGCGCGACCTGGAACCAGATCAGGAGCTGCACGGTCGCCATCACGAGGATCGGGAGCGAGGCCAGGAGACGACCGTCGACCCGGTGCGGGCAGCCTGGGGGGCAGAGGCACTGCCACCCGAGAGGGTTCGACAGGAGCGTCAGGAACGTCGCGGCGAACGCCGCGCAGAGCCCGACGACCGCCGCCTGGACGATCGCCAGCCGCAGCCAGCGCCGGACGCCTTCGTCGTCGCCCGTGAGCACGACGGGCAGGAGCAGGAAGGCGACCAGCCCGCCGAGCGGCACCACGCCCCATCCTGCGCGCAGGGCGTGGACACCCACGAGCACCCACTCGCCGGCGACGGTCGGGGGCATCCCCACATCCTTGTACATGACCTCGAACGGCGCGCAGACGCGGCACAGCGCGAAGGCCATGAGCAGCCACGCGGCCGCGACGGCGACCGCGGTCCGGCGCAGCGGGGCGGCGACGACCACCCGTGCAGCGTGGCCGGCCGGTGCAGCCGGCGCCAGGCAGCCGACTACAGCGCCTCGAGCGCCGCCCGGTCCACGTCCGGCAGCCGGCCCAGGAACTCGCGCAGGTCGGGCGCCAGCGGACAGGTGACGCTCAGCCGGCCGCCGGCCGGGTGGGCCACGTCGAGGCGCCAGGCGTGCAGGCACAGGCGCGGCAGGCCGTGGGCCTGGCGGTGGTAGCGGTTGTCCTTCCCCTTGCCGTAGCGCGTGTCGCCCAGCACGTGGTGGGCGGCGTGCGCCAGGTGCCGCCGGATCTGGTGCTGGCGGCCCGTGTGGATGCGCACGCGCAGGAGCGAGCAGCGGCTGTCGGGCAGGAGCATCACCCGCGCGACCTCGGTCCAGGCGTCACGCGCCACGCCCTTGTCGTCGGTGAGCGGGCGGCGGCTCTCGAACGCGAGCGGTGCGACGCCGCGGGCCACGACGAGGTACTCCTTCACCGCGTCCGGCGCCTGGAAGCCCGCCTGGAGGGCGGCCGTGTGCTCGGAGGCCAGCGCGAAGGCGATCGCGCCCGAGGCGGCGCGGTCGAGGCGGTGGACCGGGTAGATCCGCCGCCCGAGCTGGTCGCGCAGCCGCTGGAGGAGCGCCTCCTCGTCGGCGCCCGTGCGCGTCTTGTGGACGAGGAGGCCGGTCGGCTTGTCGACGGCCACGACGTGCTCGTCGAGGTGCAGGATCGTCAGCGGCTCGGGCACCCGGTCAGGGTGCCAGAGCCCGGGAGCGACGCAAGCGATCAGGGGACGTCGTAATACGACCCGCCGCTGTCGCCGGCGACGTTCACGCAGAACTGCCGGTAGGTGCCGCTGGCGGCGATCCCGAACACGGTGATCGTGGCCCCCTGCGTGTTGGCGTCGCGGATCATCGCCCGGTGCCCCTCGACGCCGCTCGCCCCGCAGTTCGGCGCGCCGTCCGTGAGCAGCACGACGGCCATGTTGCGCTTGTCGCCCAGCGCCAGGGCGCACGCCGGGCCGGTCCCGGTGGCGCCCGTCGGCTGCAGCGCGCCCACCCAGGCGCTGGCCGACGCCTTGTTGCCGTCGGTCGCGCGCTTCATCTCCTGCGACCAGAGCCGCGTGCCGCAGTCGTAGGCGACGATGTTGAAGCTGAAGCTCCGCGAGAGGCCCAGGATCGAGCGCAGGAGCTCGGTCTTGGCCCGCTCCATGCGCGTGCCCGTGGACGTCGCCCCCTCGAGCGTCGTGTAGGCCTCGCGGCCGATGCTCATGGAGCCCGAGATGTCGATCACGTAGAAGATCGTGTCGTTCTCGGACACGATCTCCTCGCCGAAGATCACCGGCGGCGGCTCGTCGCGCGGGTCGTCGCGGTCGTCCGGGATCGACGTCGGCGTCGGCGCGGGCGGCGGGTAGACCGGCCCCTCGATCGGCAGGTCGAGGTCCGTGTCGACGGGCGCCCCGCCGCCGCCCCCGCCGGGCGCCGTGCCCGTGCTCCCCGGCGGCGCCGACGGGCTCATCGACTGGGCGGATGCGAGCGTGGCGGCCATGGCCAGGGTCGCCAGCGCGGTGATCAGGCTCCGGGTGAGGTGCATGTCCTTCTCCTCCGCCGGGGGGCATGTGCAGCGACCGTGCCGCGCCGCAAGCCCAGCCCGCGCATGAGGAGATCCGGTGCGCAGCCCCCGGACGAAAGGGAAGCGAAAGAGACGACGCGCCCTTGCGGCCCAAACCCGGAACGCCAGGCGGCGAGCCGATCGACTCTCGCGGCCGAGTCATCGGAGCAGCACGTGGCGCGAGGGCGACGAGGCTGAGGCCGCGGCAGAGCGCCACGGGCAACGACCTGCGACCCGACTTCGAGCCCGCGCGCGCCGCCGCCGCGGCCAGCATCGTCGCCCGCAGCCGTCGAGCACACCTCAGGCCAGGTAGCCGCGGATCCTCACCTCGCCCGTGGCCAGGTTCGCCTCGCCCGTCGCCCAGACCTGCTGCGCGTTGAGCCAGGCGAGGTCCGGGTCGGCCGTGGTCAGCGTCACGTTCTCGCGCAGGCGCACGAGCGACTCGTCGGGGGTCGGGAGCCCCACGCCGTCCGCCCTCAGGGCGATCCGCTTGCCGTCGGGCGTGGTGATGCAGCCGCGCAGGTCCAGCTCCATCCGGCCGTCGGCCCGGATCGTCAGGTAGTCGATCCCTCGCAGGTGGCCGCCCAGGCGCCCCCGCACCTCCCCCTCGAAGGGGATGTCCACCCGCAGGCCGCAGGCGGGCGGCGCCTCGCCGCCGACGACCGCCGCCATGCTCGCGCCGTACTCGACCGCCGGGCCGAGCCGCACCGCGTACTCGTAGAGCAGCTCCGCCCCCTCGCCGAACGCACCCATCGTCGTCCTCCTCTCGTTCGAGACCATCGGGATGTGCGCGGCGCCGCCCCGCCGTTACGCGGGCCGTGTAACGGCCGGCCGCGCCCGCGCACATCCGGATGAGCGCGCCAGAGCGCTCGAGAGGAGACCCGATGAACGCCCCCGTCGTGCTCGATCCGCGCCGCTGCGCCCCCGACACCCACGTGGTGACCACGCACCTGCCCGTCCCGGGGCTCGGGCTGCTGCCGGTCAACGCGTTCGTGCTCCGGGCCGCCGAGCCCGTCCTCGTCGACCTGGGCGTGACCGCCCTCGGCGGCGACTTCGCAAGCGCGTTCGCGAAGGCCGTGGACCTCGAGGAGGTCCGCTGGATCTGGCTGACCCACACCGACCACGACCACGTGGGCGCCCTGGACGCGCTGCTGGCGGCGGCGCCGCGCGCCACCCTCGTCACGACCTTCCTCGGCCTGGCGAAGCTCGGGCTGCGCGGGCCCCTCCCGGCGGAGCGGACGCGCCTGCTCGCGCCGGGCGAGCGCCTCGACGTCGGCGACCGGCGCCTCCTGGCGCTGCGGCCGCCGACCTTCGACGCGCCGGAGACGACCGGGCTCCTCGACGAGCGGACCGGCGCGCTGTTCTGCGCGGACAGCTTCGGCGCCCCGCTCGGGGCGCCGGCCGAGCGGGCGGAGGACGTCCCCGTGGGGTCGCTGGCCGAGGGGATCGCGGCCTGGGCCGGGATCGACGCGCCGTGGCTCGGCCTGACCTCGGCCGGCGCCTTCGAGGCGGCCCTGGAGCAGACGCGCGCGCTGTCGCCGGCGGCCGTCCTCGGCAGCCACCTGCCCCCCGCCGGCGGCGCCATGCTGCCGGCGCTCATCGAGGCGCTGAGCGACGCGCGCGCGGCGCTGGCGTCGGCGACGCCGGCCGCCGCGGCCTGCCCGTGACCGTCGTCCTCGGTGGCGCCTTGCGCGCGCGGGCCCGCCCGCCGATAGTCGGCCCGCTGGTGACCGAGCCCGCCGGACGGAGCGATGCGGACCTGGCGCGCCGGGTCCTGGCCAGCCCTGGCGCGGCCGGTCCGGAGGAGGCCGAGCTCTGCCGGCGCTTCGCGCCGCGCGTGCGGCTGTTCGGGCTGCGCCACCTGCGCGACGAGGAGGCCGCGGGCGAGCTCACGCAGCGGGTGCTCCTGCTCCTCCTCGAGAAGCTGCGGGCGGGCGAGGTCACGGCGCCCGAGCGGGTCGCCTCGTTCGTGCTCGGGGTGGCCCGCCGCACCGCCCTCGCCATGCGCCGCGACGGCGCGCGCCTCGCGCCCCTGGAGCCGGACGCCCTTCCGGCCGAGGCCGCCGCCCCGCCGGACCCGCTGCTCGCGGCGCGGCTGGCGGGCTGCCTGGAGGCGCTCGGCGAGCGGGAGCGCTCGGTCGTCGTGCTCACCTTCTATCAGGGGCAAGGCGCGGCCGAGATCGCCGCCGCCCTCGCCCTCTCGGAGGGGAACGTGCGCGTCGTGCGACACCGCGGGGTCGGGCGGCTGCGCGCGTGCCTGGAGGGCGCCGCGTGAGCTGCGGGGCGCCGCTGTCGCTCGAGGCGCTGCTCGCCTACCGCCAGGGCGAGCTCGACGACGCCGCGGCCGGGGAGGTCGAGGAGCACTACTTCGCGTGCGCCGCCTGCGCGGCCGCGCTGGCCTGGCTGGAGGGCCTCGGCGCCGCCGTGGCGGGGCTCGTCGGGGTGGGGGCCGTGTCGGCGGCGGTCACGGGCGCGCTGGTCGAGCGGGCCGCGGCGCAGGGCCTCCGCGTGCGGACCTACCGGCTGGCGCCGGGCGGGCGGGTGGCCTGCACGGCCGCCCCGGAGGACGACCTCGTGGCCCTCCGCCTGGCCGTCGACGCGCCGGAGGGCGAGGGGGTCGACCTGGTCGCCGAGGTCGTCGATGCAGCCAGCGGCGCGCGGTTCACCCGGCGGACCGACGACGTGGTCGTCGACCGCGTCGCCGGCGAGGCGGTCCTCGTCCACGCTGGCGCGCAGATACGCGCCTTCCCGCGCACGCGCTGGGAGCTGGAGCTCCGCACGCGAGGCCCCGCGCCCCGCGCGCTCGGTGCGTACACGCTCGAGCACACGCCCTGGGAGGAGCTGCCGGGGACGGCCTGAGCCGCTTGCACGCCGGCCCGTCCCCTGGGAACCTGGCCGCGCTCCGAGGGAGGAACGATGGTCGAGACGACGATCAAGCGCCTCATCCGCGACGTGCCCGACTTCCCGAAGCCCGGGATCCTGTTCAAGGACGTCACGCCGCTCCTGGCCGACGCGGCGGCGCTCTCGCGCGTGGTCGACGCCCTCGCCGAGCCCTACCGCCAGGGCGGCGCGCCGACCGTCGACCGCGTGCTCGGGATCGAGTCGCGCGGGTTCATCTTCGGCACCCCGGTCGCCCAGCGGCTCGGCGTCGGCTTCGCGCCGATCCGCAAGCCCGGCAAGCTGCCCTGGCGGACGGTCTCGGAGTCTTACGCGCTCGAGTACGGCGAGGACCGCATCGAGCTGCACGAGGACGCCGTGCACAAGGGCGAGCGCGTGCTCATCGTCGACGACCTGCTGGCCACGGGCGGCACGCTCACGGCCGCCTGCCGGCTCGTCGAGCGGCTCGGCGGCCAGGTGGCCGGCTGCGCGGTCGTGATCGAGCTCGGCTTCCTCGACGGGCGCAAGCGCCTGGGCGAGCGGCCGGTGCACTCGCTCGTCACCTACTGACGCGCGGTCACTCCCGCTCGACGGCCACCGTCGCCATGGCCGGCGCGGGGGGCGCCGGCAGGCCGAAGCTCGCGTCGGGGGCGGTGACGAAGACTTCGCCCGCGCGCTCGAGGCGCAGGTCCACCCGGAAGGTGCCCGGCAGGAGCCCGTCGAACCGGGCGACGCCGGCGTCCGGGTCGTAGCTGACGCGGTGGCGCCCCGGGGGAGGGCCCCCGGCGAGCACGCCCACGGCGGCATGCCGGATGGTGGCGCCCGTCAGCGGGGCTCCCTCGTGCGTGAGGGTCACGAACAAGGGCCGCGGGAGGGTCGGGTCCTCGGTGGCCCACCACGCGTCCCAGGCCGCCGGCTCGTCGAGGCCCAGCGTCCGGCACACCGCCACGTGGTCGGGGCCCGGCAGCAGGGTGCGCTCGTCGCCCACGACCAGCATGGCCGGCGCGTCGACCTCGCCCACGAGGGCGGCGCCGACGAACTGCTCGAAGGTCACCCCGGCCGCCGCGGCGCGCGCGCGGACGGCGCGCTCGTCGTCGGTCATCGCCGACCCGATGACCTCCAGGGCGCCGCGGTAGCGCCGCGCCAGCCCCTCGGCCTGCGGCAGCCAGCGCTCGCTGCGCGGGTCGCCCGGCGTCCACGTCACGATGAGGACCGGTCGCGTCGCCGCGCGGGCCTGCGCCGCCCCGAGCGCGCTCTCGCCCCGGACGAGAGGCGGGCCGTCGGGCGCGGCCGGCGGGGCGCCGTGGATCGCGGCCAGGAGCGCGACCGAGGCGACGAGGCCCATGAACGGACCGACGAGCTGACGCGCGCCGCCGCTCGGGTCAGCGCTCAGAAGGACCAGTCCCGGAACAGGGTCTGGCGGAACTCCTGCAGCTCGGCCAGCTTCGTGGCCCGGCGCTCGGGCGACACGGAGTCGAGCACGCGCAGGAGCTCGTCCTCGACGCGGCGCAGGCGGCCGGCGATCAGCTTCGCGAAGTTGTGGATGACCTTGTAGGCCGCGATGTCGCCCTTGTCGAGCATGGCCTGGAAGGCCTCGCCGTCGATCTTGTTCAGGCGCGTCTCCTCGAGGGCCGTGGCCCACGCCGAGCGCGGGCGCTTGCCGAGGAAGGACATCTCGCCGAACACCGAGCGGTTCGAGAGCGTGGCGATCGTCGTCGTGTGGCCGGGCGACGGGATGCGGATGTCCACCCGCCCGTCGAGGATGATGTAGAAGCCGTCGCACGGGTCGCCGGGCTTGAAGATCTCGCGGTGCGCCGGGACCGTCAGCTCCTGCGTGATGCGCAGGATCCGCCCCGTCTCCTGCCCCGTGAGGTTGGAGAAGATCGGGATCTGGTGGAAGCGCTCGGTCTTGCGCAGCTCCTTGCGGTCGAACTCCACGCTCGCTCCTGCCTGGTCCGGTCTACACGCCGCTGAGGACGGTCGCCTTGCCCACGCGGCCGATCGCCACGATGAACGCGGCCGTCCGCATGGAGATGTTCTTCGAGCGCGCCAGGTCCCACACCGTCTTGAAGCTGCGCTCCATGTAGCGGTGCAGCTTGCCCTGGATCTCCTCGAGCTCCCAGCGGAACTGCTGGATGTTCTGCACCCACTCGAAGTAGCTGACGATCACGCCGCCGGCGTTGGCCAGGATGTCCGGCACGACCAGGACGCCGCGCTTGTCGAAGATCTCGTCGGCCTCGGGCGTGGTCGGCGCGTTGGCCGCCTCGATGATGGTCTTCGCCTTGACCAGGTGGGCGTTCTCGCGCGTGAAGACGTTGCCCAGGGCGGCCGGGACGAGCACGTCGACGTCGAGGTAGATGAGCTCGTCGCGGTCGAACGGCTCCGCGTGCGGGAAGCCCGCCAGCGTGCGGTGCTCGGCCACGTGCTGCAGGACGGCCGGGATGTCGATCCCCTGGCGGTTGATGATGGCCGAGTTCACGTCGGAGAGCGCCACGACCTTGCCGCCGCGCAGCGCCAGGTGGCGCGCCAGGTGGCTGCCGACGTTGCCGAAGCCCTGGATGGCGAACGTCTTGTCGGCGATCGTCCCGCCCGTGCGCTTGATCACCTCGGCGATGATGTAGGTGCAGCCGAGGCCGGTGGCCTCCTCGCGCCCGGGCGACCCGTGCAGCTCGACGGGCTTGCCCGTGACCACGGCCGGCGCGAAGCCGTGGATGCGCGAGTACTCGGTCATGATCCACGCCATGGTCTGGGCGTTGGTGTTCACGTCCGGCGCCGGGATGTCGCTGTAGGGGCCGATCGTCTCGTGGATCTCGGAGACGAACTTGCGCGTGATGCGCTCGACCTCGCCCGGCGAAAGGCGGGTCGGGTCGCAGTCGATCCCGCCCTTGGCGCCGCCGAAGGGCAGCTCCACCACGGCGGTCTTCCACGTCATGAGCGCGGCGAGGGCCGAGCTGTGGTCCTCGTCGACGGTCGGGTGGTAGCGGAGCCCGCCCTTGCAGGGGCCGCGGGCGCGGTTGTGCTGCACGCGGAAGCCGGTGAACGTGCCCAGCTCGCCCGAGTCGAGCTCGACGACGATCTCGACCTTCACCAGGCGCTGCGGCTTCTCCAGCAGGCGCTGGATCCGCTCGCCGATGCCCATCACCTGGGCGGCGCGGCGGAAGTAGTAGCTCGTCTCGGAGAACACGCGGCCTCCACTGAGCCCGGGGGCCGGATCATACCCCCGCCCCGACCCGAGGCAACGTCCCCGGCGCCCCAGTGGATCGCCCCGGGTCGCGCCTCTACAATGCGCCGCCGAGGGGGAAGGCGCAGGGTGAAGGTCCTGGCGGCGGTCGGCGATCCGGCGTTCGTGGGCGAGCTCCAGGCCAGGGAGCGCGGCCTCGACCTCAGCGCGGCGTCGAGCATGGAGGAGGCCACGGGCCTCCTGCAGGAGCGCGAGCCGGCGTTCGTCGTCGTCGACGAGCGCCTGGCGTTCGCGCACGAGCTGACGATCGCCATCAAGAGCGAGATCGACGGCCCCGACCGCGACCGCATCCCGGTGGTCGCGATCGAGCGCGGCGGCGGCGACGGCGTCGGCGTGCGCTGCCTGCCCGACCTGCGCTTCGCGCCGGGCGCCACGGCGGCCGAGGTCGTCCAGGCGGCCAAGGCGCTCGTCATGCGGCGCGCGCGGCAGCGGCGCCTGTTCGACCAGGAGCTCGTGCTCGAGGTGCGGACCGAGCCCGAGTCGGTCGAGCTGACGGGCGACGTGTTCGACCGGCTCATGGCGATCGCCGGCTACACCGAGGAGGAGCAGGTGCGCCTCGGCCACACCTTCCGCGAGGCCATGGGCAACGCCGCCGAGCACGGCAACAAGAACGACCCGAAGCGGCGGATCCTCGTCAACTACCTGCGCTCGGCCGACCGGATCACGGTCGTGATCACCGACGAGGGGCCGGGGTTCGACACGGCGGCCTTCCTGGCCCGCGCCGAGCAGGTCTCGGCGCTCGAGCACACGCGCTCGCGGCGGGCCAACGAGGTGCGGCCGGGCGGGCTCGGCGTGTTCATCATGAAGCAGACCTGCGACAAGATCGGCTTCAACGGCGCCGGCAACGCGATCTACCTGATGAAGTTCCTCCCCGGGCACGCGCCGCCGTCCGGCGTCGAGTAGGCGTGGCGGCCTACGCCGTGCGCCGCCAGGCGGTCGGCGGCCAGGGCGACGTGCTCGTGGCGGTCTTCCCGCTCGAGGGGGGCGGGGCGGCCTGCCTGCAGCTCCAGGACGAGGGCCCGCTGCGGCGCGGCGGCGTCTACCTGCTGGCCGAGGACGACCCGGCGGCGCCCGGCGTCGCCCCGCGCTTCGAGGAGCTGTTCGGCGAGCTCGCCGCGAAGGCCGCCGAGCCGCCCCTGCGCGCGGGGCTCGAGCGCCTCCTGCGCGAGGGCCAGGCGGCCGCCGCGGCCACCCGGCCGCGCCTCGACCCGACGGCGCTCGAGCGCCTGCTCGAGGTCGGGCGGGCCGCGGCGCGCCTCGACCGGGACCGGGCGCGGCCGGCCCCCGGCGCGCTGTCGGTCGAGGCCACGGTCGTCGCCTGCACGCTGATCTTCGTCTCGGAGGAGGAGCGCTACCCCCGGCCGCGCTTCCGCGGCAGCCTGGTCGCGCTCGAGACCCTGCTCGAGGTGCTCGGCGCGACGGGGGGGGCCGCGGCCGGCCGAAGTCCTGCCAGGGCGAGCGGGGAGCCCGCGCCTGGTGGCGGCGCGGGCGGCCTGGTAGACTCGCAAAGCTAAAGTCCTGTCGGAAGTTACGCCGCCAGGCAGGGTCGAGAGGTCGGGTCGTGGAGCTCCCCACGCTCGTCGTGATCGTCGAGAACAAGCCGCCGATCCGCCTGCCGATCCGCGGCGAGCTGGTCCTCGGCCGCGACCCGGAGTGCAGCGTGGCCATCGACGACGGCTACCTGTCGCGCCGCCACTGCATGGTCGCGTGCCGGGGGGAGCAGGTCGTCGTCAAGGACATGTCCTCCTACAACGGCACCTGGGTGAACGGCCAGCGCATCCACGAGGAGTGCTTCGTCCTGCCGGGCGACGTGCTCAAGGTGGGGCGCACGCGCATGTTCGTGGACTTCGGCGACGACGGGCAGAGCGCGTCGCTGCACATCTACGCGGCGAACCTCGAGCACAAGACGGGCGTGCAGCCGGTCGCGCGCGAGAAGGCGCCCGAGCTGGCGGCGGCCTACCAGGGGCTGACCGGGCCGGCGGTCGCCTACGACCCGACGATCGAGTCGTCGCGCGGGCAGGGGCCGCAGACGCGCCGGCAGCGGCGGCAGGTGCGGCCCGACGACAAGACCCCGATCCCGCCCGCCCCCGTGACCGAGAGCGCGGTGAACCGCAGCCGCTCGTCGTCGGGGCAGCGGCCGCTCTCGCGCGAGCGCGAGGGCATGCGCGCCCTGGCGCAGATCACCCGGGCGCTGGCCAGCGCCACCGACGTGCACGAGTTCCTCGACTACGTGCTCTCGCGCGTGCTCGAGGTGATCCCGGCCGAGCGCGGCCTGGTCATGCGCCTCGACCCCGAGCGGCGCGGGCTCTACGCCGAGTGCGTGAAGAGCGCCCTGCCGCAGGTCGACGACCAGACCGCGCTGCGCCAGGGGATCAGCCACACGATCGCGCGCAAGGTCGTGCGCGAGCGCGTGTCGGTCCTCGTCGACGACGCGGTCCTCGACCAGCGCTTCAAGCAGGCGTCGTCGGTGCAGGACCTGCAGATCCGCTCGATCCTGTGCGTGCCGCTGTGGCTCGGCGAGCGCATCTCGGGGCTGATCTACCTCGACCACATGCTGAACGCCTACGCGTTCACCGAGTCCGACCGCGACCTGCTGGTCGCCGCGGCGAACCTGGCGGCCCTCGGCCTCGAGCGCCTCGCGGGGCGGTAAGCGCCGGGCGAGGGATCACCACAGAGGGCAGAGGAAGCAGAGGGCGGGTCGAACGACGGCCGCCCTCGGCTCCTGCGACCGAGACGCGCGACGCCGCGTCTCCGGGGCGCCGTGCCCCGTCCTGCGTTCGTCGGTTCACGTCGAGGGAGTCGGCGCGAGGACCCGTCATGGCGCTGGCTGCTCTGCCGCGGGCTTGTTGGGCCATTCGAGCGGGGCGGCCGAGCACCTCGGCCTGACGTCGCTCGTCGCCAGCGCACACCGCTTCGTCCGAGCCAGGTCGAAAGGGGACCACGGCCGCCGAGTCGAGGTCTCCAGAAGGCGGTTCGAACGGCCGCAGGCCCTCTGCTCCCTCTGCTCCTCTGCGGTGACTCTCTCCTCAGCCGCCGCCCTTCGCCCGCAGCCGCTCCACCTCCGCCCGCAGCCGCGCCACCTCGTCCTTGAGGTTGCGCGTCTCGTCGAGGTCGGGGCGGATGCCGCTGACGAGCGCCTGCAGGCGGGGGTTGGCCATGAGCGAGAGCGCGAGCTGGTTGGCGAGCACCTCGAGGTGGGCCAGGTCGGCCTGCGTGAACTCGCGGTGGCTGGTGCTGTCGTCGGCGTAGAGCACGCCGAGGGCGCGGTCGCCGACGAGCAGCGGCACGCACATGACGGTGCTCAGGCCGAGCTTGTCGATGCTCGACGAGGTGAGGATGCGCGCCTGCTCGTCGGTCGAGTCGAGGACGCACAGCGAGCGGCTCTCGCGCATGGCCGTGCGCACCGAGCTGTGGGAGAACTCGTCCGCCTCGGGCCCCTTGCCGCCGCCGCGGACGCGGCTGGCGACGACCTTGAGCGGCCCGCCGGGGGCGTCCTCGACGATGAGCATGGCGCGCCGCGCCCGGGTCAGGTCGCAGACGTTGTCGAGCGCGCGGGCGAGGATCTCCTTCGGCGGGCGGCTGGAGCGCAGGACGTCGATCGTGTCGAACACGGCGCCCAGGTTCCGGTGCGTGCGGGCGGTGTCGGAGTCGAACAGGCCGCCGAACGGGTCGGTGCGGTGGTTGGCGCGGTCGAGGTCCTGGCGGAACACGGTCGTCCGGTCGCGCCCGGCCGACTTGGCCGCGTAGAGGGCCTGGTCGGCGTGCTTGACCAGCTCGCCCGAGGTGGCGCCGTGGTCGGGGAACACGGCCACGCCGATCGAGACGGTGACCGTCACCTCGGCCTCGGAGATCGGGCGCGACTTGATCGCGTCGGCGATCTTGCCGGCGACGGTCACGGCGCCCTGGACCCCCTCGCCCGGGAGGACGACGATGAACTCCTCGCCGCCCCAGCGGCCGGCGTAGTCGTCGCGGCGGATCGTGCGCCGGATGCGGCCGGCGACGCGCCGCAGGACCTCGTCGCCCGTGTCGTGGCCGAGCGTGTCGTTGATGCGCTTGAAGTGGTCGATGTCGAGCAGCAGCACGGCCAGGAGCTCGCGCTCGTCCTTGACCCGGCGCAGCTCCTCCTCGAACACCTGGTTGATGAACCCGCGGTTGGCGAGCCCGGTCAGCGGGTCGGTCGTGGCCTGGTGGTGCAGGCGCGCGTTCTGCAGGGCGATCGCCGCCTGCGCGGCGACCATCTCCAGCAGCTTGAGGTCGGCGTCGTCGAGGTCGCGGATCGCGCTCGTGCTGTCGAGGTAGATCACGCCCAGGATGCGCTCGCGCCGGCGCGAGCGGCGGCGGTCCTCCTTGCCGTCGTGGACCGTGCGCATGGGCGTCATGGGCAGCGGGATGCACAGCGCGCTCTCGAGCCCCATGCTCACGACGCTCTCGCGCGCGGAGAAGCTCGAGTCCTGGGCGATCCCCGTGCGGAAGGTGATCTTCTTCTGCTCGAGCGCCTCCTCGACCAGGCCGCGCGAGAAGCGGCGCTCGAGGTCCTCGAGGTGCTCGTGCTCGAGGTGGCGCCCGCGGACGCACTTGAGCCGGCCGCTGTCGTCGTCGTCGGCCAGGAGCAGGAGGCCGCGCTCGAAGCCGGTGAAGTCGATCACCTCGTCGAGGATCGTGTCGACGAGCCGGGTCAGGTCGTGCTCCGAGGCGATGTTCTGGCTGAGGAGCCCGAGGCGCAGCATGCGCTCCTTGAGGTAGCTGCGGTTCGAGCGGCGCGTGTGCGGCCCGGTCTTGTCGCGGCGCGAGCGCCACGTGCCGTGCTCGTCGGACGACGGGGCCTCCTCGCGCGGGAGGAGCGGCATGGCCGCGCTCGACGGCTTGCTCGGGCCGGCCGACCAGGGGAAGCCCCCCTCCCCCAGGCCGCGCACGGCCTCGTTGGGGTCGGTGGCGTCGTCGACGAACAGGATCGTGGCCTCGCCGATGCGCAGGCGGTCGTCGAACTCGAGGGCCATGGCCTGGACGGTGCGCCCGTTGAGGAACGTGCCGTTCTTGCTGCCGAGGTCGACGACGCGGAAGCCCCCCTGGGGGAGGGCCTCGATGCGCGAGTGGCGGCGCGAGACGTCGGGCAGGTCGATCTGCACGTCGTTCTCGGGCTCGCGCCCGATGGTGATCGGGCGGTCGCCGAGGGCGAAGACCCGCGGCGGCTCACCACTCAGCGCGACGACGAGCTTGGCCATGACACCCCGGCGGCGGCCGCCCGCCGCGCCTACGACGCCCGGATGTCCCTCCCGGTGGGAGGGTTCCGTCCCGCATGATAGCCGGCCGGGGCGGCCCGGAGCGAGGCCCGCGTCGGGGCCTGCGGCGGCCGGGGACCCTCGATTAGAGTGGGGCGGCGCGTCGCGCCGCAGCGGGCGCGCAGGGGGGCCGGTGGGGGTCGTCGCGGGACGCGGTCGCGTCGCCGGCTGGGTCGCGCTCTGCGCGGCGCTGCTCCCCGCGCTCGGCGGCTGCACGCTGCCGATCCAGCGCGGGCCCGTGGCCGACTTCTTCGTCAAGGACTACGACCTCCCGCCCTACCGGGCCGAAACGGCGCGCCTGGGGCGGTGGCGCCACGAGGGGCGGCCGACGGCGACGAGCGCGGCGCTGGGCGGGATCGCCGGGGCCGTGTCGGGCGGGCGCCTGCGGGCGTGGCGCGCGGCCGCCTCGGGGAGCCTCGGCGGGATCGCCGGCGCGGCCGCGGCGCGGGTCCTGCGGCAGACCCAGGACGACCCCCCGCAGCCCGAGGCCTACGAGGTCCTGACGCTGGCGCTGCCGATCATCGCCACCGACCCGAACAAGGGGCTGACCTTCGGCCTGCTGCCGGTCGTCGTGTTCCAGGAGCAGGCGCGGATCACGAACATCCTCGCGCCGGACGTGACCTACAACGCGATCGACGGCATCGGCGGCTCGTTCCGCATGCGGCGCTTCTTCTCCAGCACGTCGTCGCTGGCGCTCGACGTCATGGGCTCGAGCGAGGGGGCGTTCGACAACGAGATGATCTACGCCCAGCGCCGCGTCGGCCCGCGCGAGTTCCTCTTCTATCGCGGCCACGTGGCCTACAAGACCGACCTCTCGACGCGCTTCTACGGCATCGGCAACGACACCAAGGACGACGACGAGACGAGCTACGTGTTCCGGCGCGGGCTGGCCGTCGCCGCGCTCGGGATCCAGCTCCCGCTGCACTTCACGGCGGAGTTCCAGGAGCGGATCGCCTCCTACAAGATCGGCCCCGGGCGGCTGGAGAAGACGCCGAGCTCGCGGGCGCGCTTCCCCGACGTGCCGGGCATGCGCGACCGGATCAACGTGCTCACGCACCGGATCCGGCTCACGTTCGACACGCGCGACTCGCTCTCGGCGCCCACGCGCGGCGTCTTCGGCGAGTTCATCTACGACGTCGCCGACGAGACGCTCGGCAGCACCGTCGGCTTCCACCGCTTCGGCCTGTTCTTCACCGCGCTCATCCCCAAGCTCAAGGGCAGGCTCACCACGGTGGTCCGCGTGGGCGGCTGGATCGTCGAGGGGCGCAACGTGCCCTTCTTCGAGCAGTCCTCGCTCGGCGGCAAGGCCACCAACCGCGGCTACGGCGACGGCCGCTTCGTCGACCAGAACATGTGGCTCCTGAACCTCGAGGAGCGCTGGAACGTGACCTCGTTCGAGCTCATGGGCGTGCGCAACGTGCTCCAGCTCGCCGCGTTCGTCGACGTCGGCCGCGTGCTCTCCGAGCGCGACCGCTTCTTCACCGTCGAGGACGCCAAGATCTCCGTCGGCGGCGCCCTGCGCCTGCTCGTGCCCGATTCGGAGCTCGTGACGTCGATCGACGTCGGCTTCTCGGAGGAGGGGCCGGCGGCGTTCGTGGGCCTCGACTACCCGTTCTGAGCGTGAGTCAGCCGAGGCCGAGGCGGCGGAGCGTGCGGTTGAACGCGTAGCGGCTCAGGCCCACCGCCGCAGCCGCGCGGGCGCGGTTCTCCCCCGCGGCCTCCAGCGCGGCGCGGAGGAAGGCGCGCTCGCGCGCGTCGAGCTCGTCGCGCAGGGCGGCGTGGGTGGCGGGGAGCGACGAGGCGGTCGAGTCGGCGGTCCTCGCGTCGGCGCCGGGCGGCGGCGCGTCGAGCCCGGCGGCGCGCAGGGCGGCGACGCCGACCCGCCCGCGCTCGGCGAACAGGGCCGCGCCGCGGAGGACGTGCTCGAGCTGGCGCACGTTGCCCGGCCAGGGGTGGGCGCGCAGGAGCGCGGCGGCCGCGGGCTCGAGGCGCAGGCGGCGGCGCCCCTGCCGGCGCGCGGCGGCGGCGAGGAAGTGCTCGGCCAGGAGGAGCACGTCGTCGTGGCGCTCGCGCAAGGGCGGGAGGAGCAGGGTGGCGCCGCCCAGGCGGTAGTAGAGGTCGTCGCGGAAGGCGCCTTCGCGACGCAGGAGAGCCAGGTCGCGGTTGGTGGCGGCGATCACGCGCACGTCGACCTTCACGGGCTGCGCGGCGCCGACCGGGCGCACCTCGCCCTCCTGCAGGGCGCGCAGGAGCTTGGCCTGCAGCGCCGGCGTCGTCTCGCCCACCTCGTCCAGGAACAGCGTCCCCCCGTGCGCCCGCGCGAAGAGGCCGGCGCGGTCGCGGTCGGCGCCGGTGAAGGCCCCGCGCACGTGGCCGAACAGGTCGCTCTCCAGGAGCGCCTCGGGCAGGGCCGCGCAGCTCTCGGCCACGAAGGGGCCGTCGCGCCGCGGGCTCGCCAGGTGGAGCGCGCGCGCCAGGAGCTCCTTGCCCGTCCCCGACTCGCCCAGCACGAGCAGGGGGATGTCGTCGCGCGCCACGCGCGCCGCGGCGTCGAGCACCGCGCGCAGGCGCGGGCTCTCGCCCACGAGCGCGGCGAAGGGTCCCAGCGACGCGGGGGCGCCCGGGG
>JAHBXY010000043.1 GCA_019636275.1 Planctomycetota bacterium
CGAGGCGTCGGCCTCGGCGAGCCACCGCCGCACGGCGGCGCTCCCCTCGGGCAACGAGCTGGAGAGCCTCGTCGCGGCCGCCATGGGCGAGGCCCCGGTCACCCTGCCGCTCGAGGGCGAGCTGACGGCCGTCAACGCGAGCGAGCTCCTGCGGCAGCTCGTCGAGCGGCGAGTCTCGGGGGTCCTCACCGTCTCGGACGGAGCGCATGACGGCGAGGTCGTCCTGTTCCACGGCCAGTGCCAGCAGGCCGCCTTCGGCCGGAGCAGCGGCCGCGCGGCGCTGCAGCAGATCGTGCGGCTGCGGCGGGGCGCCTACCGCTTTCAGCCGGGGGAGGTCGGGCGCCTGGGAGACCTGGAGCGCGCGGAGATCGGGCCGCCGCTCGGGGCGCCGCCCGACCCGCTCCTCGAGGGCAACCTCGAGGTCCTCTCCGCGCGCGACCTCGTCCGGGCGCTCCTGCAGGAGGGGCGCACGGGCGCGCTCACCGTGCTCTCGGGCGGCGGCAGCGCAGAGGCCTTGTTCGTCGACGGGGTGTGCGAGCACGCGTCGCTCGGCGCGCTCGTCGGCCGCGAGGCCCTGGACGCGATCTGCACCCTGCAGGCCGGCAGCTACCGCTTCCGGCCCGCAGGCGAGGGCGCGGGGCGTCGGGCGCCCCTGGCCGACCTCACGGCGGGGTGGTCCGACGAGGGCTGGGCGGACGTCAACGACTGGGCGCCTGCCGGAGGTCCGCTGGCTCCCATGACCGTGACGCCGCCGACGGCTCCGATGAAGCCCCCGCCTGCCCTCCCCGCCGATCCGTGGGAGGTCGACCCGGACGACACGCTCATGCCGGCGCAGGGCCACGCCTATCGCGAGGCGCTGCCTGCCCAGCCAGCCGCCCCGCCACCGCCGCGCGCCCCGTTCCAGGGCGCTGCCGGCCCGGTCGCGGGTCCGGCCGCCCCGGTGTCGCTCCCGCCCGCGCTCACGGGGCCGCCGGACCCGCGGGTCCCGCCGCTGCGCACCCCTCGCGGCGCGCCCGAGCCGTGGTCGCAGACGCCCCTGCGCAGCTCGTCGGGGCCCGTCTCGCCCGGGGCGCCCGCCGGTCGCGGCGCGCCGGGCGCGCCCCGCCGCGCGCCGCCGCCGCTCCCACCTCCGCGAGACTCCGAGCGCCTGCGCCGGCCCCGCCCGGAGGAGCCGTGAGCGTCAGCGAGAAGACCTGCCCGGAGTGCGGCGGGCCGCTCGTCCGGGGCACCTTCTGCCGCGCCTGTGGCTGGGACGGCGAGGTCATGGACGGGGTCGACGACGCCTACCTCGACGGGGTCGACCTCCCGCAGGGCTACGGCGACGACGAGGACGACTTCGACTACGAGGACGTGCTGCGGCGCGAGGGCCTGCTCCCGCGCGAGGCGGCGGACGGGCGACGAGCGAGCCTCGACGGCGGGCCCGGTGCGCAGGTGCTCGTGGCGGGCGTCGTCCTGGCGCTGATCGTCATCGTGGCGCTGCTGAGCGCGCGCTGACGGCGGCCAGGACCACCTGCGGCCCCGGGCCGACCTCGCTGCGCCCGACGACCGCGCCGCGGATGACGATCGCGGAGGGGTCGTCGAAGCGGACGCCCCGCTCCGCCCCGCCGCGGTTGGCGATGACGAGCGCGGCGCCGTCGAGGAGCAGGGAGGCCAGGATCCACGGCGCAGGGAGGGGCTCCTCGCCGTCTCCCACCCACGCCGTCGACAGCGCGAGCAGGCGCGGCCGCTCCCGCGCCACGGTCAGGAGGGTCCGCGTGTGCACGAGGTCGTGGCACACGAGGAGCCCGATGCGGCCGCGCCCCGTCTCGACGACGGCGCCCGGGCTGGGCCCGGGCGACGCCCAGTCGTGGTCGGCGCCCCACAGGTGGTGCTTGGCATAGACCCCGGCGACCCCACCGTCGACATCGAGGACCACCTGTGCGTTGCAGCGGAAGTCCGCCGGGTCGTCGAGGCCCGCCGGGCCGTCGCGGCCTGGAGCCGGGGCGTCCGGTGTGACGCGGACGGGGAGCCCGACGACGACGACGGTGCCGGTGTCCCGCGCCACGGCGGCGAGGGCGTCCGTCGTCGGCCCGGGGATCGGCTCGGCCCAGGACGCCGCCTCGTGAGGGCGGAGGACGAACCCGGTCGTGGCCAGCTCGGGCAGGACGACCACGCCCGCGCGCGCCGCGGCCTCGCGGGTCAGTTGGACGAGCGCGGCCCGGTTGGCATCCCGGGCGCCGAACGCCGGCGTGAAGTGGACGGCCGCGACGACGTCGTCCCGGTTGGCGGTCACGCCCTCGAGCCTCGCCGCCGAGGCCCGTGTCGGCCAGGTCGCGCCGCGTCGCCCTGAGGCCGCGCCCCGGCGGCCCGCGGCGCGCCCGACGACGTCGCGCTGCCGCTCCGGCCTCTCGCCGGACGGCTCGCCCCTCGGCTCACCCGCGTCCCCGCGCGAAGTCGCCGAGGAAGGCCACCAGCGCGTCGACGGCCGCCGCTGGCAGGGCGTTGTAGAGCGAGGCCCGCAGCCCGCCGAGCGCGCGGTGACCCTTGAGGCCGACCAGCCCGCGCGCCGCGGCCTCCTCGAGGAAGCGCGGCTCGAGCGCCTCGTCGACGAGGCGGAAGGTGACGTTCATGAGCGAGCGGGCCTCGGGCCGCGCGTGGCCGCGGTAGACCTCCGGTGCGGCGTCGAGGGCGGCGTAGACCCGCGCGGCCTTGGCCTCGTTGCGCGCGGCGATCGCCTCGAGCCCGCCTTGCGCCTCGAGCCAGCGGGCCACCAGGCCGACGACGTAGATCCCGAACGTCGGGCAGGTGTTGTAGCTCGAGTCGTGCTTCGCCTGGACGGCGTAGTCGAGCATGGGCGGCAGCCCGCGGCCGGCGCTGCGCTCGAGGAGGTCGCGGCGCGCCCAGACGACCGTCACGCCTGCGGGGCCGAGGTTCTTCTGCGCGCCGGCGTAGACGAGGCCATGCCGGTCGAGGTCCAGCGGGCGCGAGAACACGTCCGACGAGGCGTCGCACACGAGGGGGACCTCGCCGGCGGCGGGCGGGGCGCGCCACTGGGTCCCGTAGATCGTGTTGTTCGACGTGTAGTGGACGTAGGCCGCCCCCGGCCGCACGTCGAGCGCGGCGGGCAGGCGGTCGTGACCCGTGGCCTCGCTCGTGGCGGCGACGCGGGCCGGGCCCAGGCGCCGGGCCTCGTCGAGGGCCTTCTGCGCCCACACTCCGGTGACCACGTAGTCGGCGTCCGCCCCGAGGTTCAGCGGGACCATGTGGAACTGGAGCGACGCCCCGCCCTGGAGGAACAGGACCGCCCAGTCGTCGCCCGCCCCGGCGAGCCGGCGCAGCCTCGCCTCGGCCTCCTCGCGCACGGCGACGAAGGCGTCCGAGCGGTGGCTCAGCTCGAGGATCCCGACGCCGGTGTCGCCGAACGAGAGCAGGGCCTCGCGCGCCTCGGTCAGCACCTCGACGGGGAGGACCGCGGGCCCGGCGCCGAGGTTGTGGGCGCGCGGCGTCATTGCAGCAGGCTCACGAAGAGGCCAGAGCGCAGCTTGGGCTCGAACCAGGTCGACTTCGGGGGCATCGTCCGGCCGGCGTCGGCGACGGCGAGGAGCTGCTCGGCGCTGACCGGCGCGAGCGAGAAGGCCACGGCCGCCTGGCCCCCGCGCACGGCGGCCTCGAGCGGCGCCGTGCCGCGGATCCCGCCGACGAAGGTGATGCGCTTGCTCGTGCGGGGGTCGTCGATCCCGAGCAGCGGCCCCAGGACGCGGTCCTGCAGCGCCTGCACGTCGAGGCGCCCCACGGGGTCCTGCGCGCGCGGCGGCACGCTCAGGCGCCACCAGCGGCCCTCGAGGAACATGCGCACGTCGCCCGGCCCGGTCGGCGTCGCCCCGACCGGCTCGTCGGCGACGCGGGCGACCTCGCGCAGGGCCGCGAGGAAGGCCTCCGGGGTGCGGCCGGCGAGGTCGGCGACGAGCCGGTTGTAGGGGAGGACCTGCGCCTCGTCGGTGGGGAACGACACCGCGAGCAGCGTCCGCGCGGCGTCGTCCTCGGCCGCGTGGCCCTCGTCGCGCAGGGCGCGTCGGGCGTTCGACGCGGCCGCGGCACGGTGGTGCCCGTCGGCGATGTAGACCCGGTCGAGCTCGCCCAGGGCCTCCGCCAGGGCCGCGGGCTCGGGCAGGCGCCAGAGCGTGTGGCGGACGCGGTCAGAGGCGGTGAAGTCGTAGAGCGGCAGGCCGGCGGTCGCCTCGCCCACGAGCGCGGCCAGGCGCGGGCTCGAGCGGTGGATCAGGAACACCGGCTCGGCCTGGGCGCGGAGAGTGAGGATGTGCCGCGTGCGGTCGGCCTCCTTGTCGGGGCGCGTGTGCTCGTGGCGGACGATCACGCCGCGGTCGTACTCGTCGACCGAGAACGCGCCGACGATCCCGGTCTGCGCGTGGTCACCCATGACGAGCCGGTAGAGGAACAGGCAGGCGGCGGCGTCGACGAGGAGCACGCCCCGGCGCCGCAGGTCATCGAGCGCCCGCGCCGCCTGCTCGTAGACCGCGTCGTCGTGCTCGTCGGTGCCCGGCGGGAGGTCGATCTCGGGGCGGGTGACGTGGAGGAAGCTGTCCGGGTTGCCCCGGGCCATGTCCGCCGCCTCCGCCGTGCTCATCACGTCGTACGGGAGGCAGGCCACGCGCGCGGCCAGGTCGGGGCGCGGGCGCAGCGCGCGGAACGGGCGGACGACGGCCAACGCACACCTCCGGGGCCGGCGGTCGGGCCGGCGCGGCCGCATTATGCCCGGCTGTCGCGCCGCCGCAGGGGCCTCCGTGCGCTCACCTCGTCCGCGCCGTCACGGCCGCGTCGACCGCGCGCGGGCGGCGCGGCACCGCCAGCGCCGCGCCGCCGACGATCCACACCCGGTCCGTGACGATCACCGGCCGCCCCGCGAGCGGGACGAGGTGACCGGCGACGCCCACGAGGTCGCCCGGCCGCGGACGGAGCGCCTCGAGCACCCAGCGCGGCGCGTCCAGCAGGAGGACGCGGCCGCGCAGGTGGACGCGGGCCAGGCGCCGCCCGCCGACGGTCACCTCCTCGATCCGCTCGAGCTCTCCTGTCCACGCGACGTGGTCGGTCGACGCAGGCGCCGGGCGTCCGCGCACTCCGTGCTCCGTCCCGAGCCCCGTCCTCGATCCGGGTTCGTCGACCCGGGGGCCGCCGAGGAGCCCCGTCGCCAGGCCGTCCGCCGGCCTGACGTGTGACGCCGCTCCGGCGCGCTCGACCGCCTCGGCCAGGAGCACGGGCTGGCCCGACAGGTGCCCCGGCCGTCCGCGGACGATCACGCGCTGGCCCGGTCGCAAGGCGAGCGCCCGGGCACGGTCCGCGGGGCCGAGGTCGACCAGCAGCGGCGCGCAGCCGTCCCGACGCAGGACGGCGGCGGCGTGCCGGGCGCCGTCCGCGCGGCGCAGCGCGGTCACCGGGCCCAGGGACCCTTCGAGGCGGACGACCGGCCCGGCCGGAGCGACGACCGGGGCGACGACCGGGACGTCGTCGCCGGCCGGGAGGGCCCGCCGCGACCCATCGAGGGGCGCATCGAGGGGCGAGGCCGCCAGCGCGAGAGCGGCCGCGAAGAGCGTCGGGAGCACGTCGTCCCTCCTGCCCCCCCGGTCGGGCCTCGCGCAGACGAACGGCGTGCCGCGCCGCGGCCCTCCTGGGGGTCGAACCAGCAGCATGGGACGCGCGCGCGCCGACCCGGGACACCGACGGCGCGCGGCCCGCCACCCGGCGCCCGGTCACCCTTCGTAGACGCCGTGGAGTCGTCGCGCGGTCGTTGGCAAGGTGGTTGCGCCGCCGGGGGCCGGGCCGTCCGAGAGCAGGGCGGCGACGGGGGGACGAGGAGGCGTCCCGTATGTGGAGCAAGATCCGGCGGGCCGGTCTGCCGGCCCTGTCCGTCGCGCTGCTCGCGTTCATGGGCGGCTGCGAGACCGACCGTGCGCGTCGCAGGGATGACGTTCGCGCGGAGCGCGCACCAGGCGAGACCATCGAGGTCCGGGTGGTGAACGGGCAGATCCAGATGCCCAACGTCCTGCAGGCCGGGCCGAAGACGTTCGTCGTCCGAAACGAGTCCGACCAGTTCCATACGTTCAAGATCGACGGCCGCGACATCGACGGCGGGATCCGCGACCCGATCCCGCCCGGCGAGACGCGCCAGTTCGTGGTGGACCTCCGGCCTGGCGACTACACCGTCAAGTGCCGGGCGCCTGGTCACGACCAGGAGGCCGAGATCGCGCTGACGGTCGTCGAGGTCGGTGACGCCGCCGGCGACCGCGAGGGCACGATGAACGGCCAGGGCCGCGACGGGCAGGGGACTCGCTGACGCGGGTCGGCCTCGCCTGATCGGAGGCGCGGGCGTGCGCAGAGCCTGGCTCTGCGCATCCCCGCGCCTCCGGCGTTCGTGACTGCGTCCATCGCGGCGCTCGCGTCACGCCCGCCGCGCGCTCGGCGTCGTTCGACGCCGGGCGCGCGCCCGGTCCGGTCCTCGTGACGGCGATACGACCGCCGATCTCGAGTCACGCGCCGGCGCTCGTGCGGCGTCGTCCAAATGGTCAGCGCCTGACTCTCAGGCGAGTCTTTCGTTCCCGTTCCCGTTCCCGTTCCCGCACCTCCGAGGGTGTTGATCATGCGAGTGAGCATGGAGACCACGCGGAGGAGGTGGTTTCGACCCGCGCTCGTGGTCGAAGTTCATGTGGCCCCAACAACCGGGAACGGGAACGGGAACGGGAAACGGGTCGACGCAGCAGTCTCCGCGCTAACCATCCGGCATTGCCCTTAGCATGGCTCCACACGGAGGCACCCCATGCACGCCCACGTCCGCCTGCTGAGCCTGCTCCTCGTCCCCACGGCCCTGGTCGCCGGCCTGTGGCTCGGGTCCGCCCCCGCCGCGCGCGGTCAGGGGGAGCCGGGCGGCGCGCCGCCGCCACGCTGGGAGTACCGCCTCGAGCCCTGGACCAGCGACGACACGACGGCGCTCCTGCGCACCCTGACCGGGCGGCAGCTCGCCTCGATCGAGGAGATGGCGCACGCGCTCGAGCGCGGCAACGAGCCGGTCGACGACCCGGCCGTGCAGGCGCTCGTCGACGCCCGCCTGGAGGCGCGGCTGGCCGCCCTCGGCGCGGACGGCTGGGAGGTCTTCTGGGTCAACGACCGCCGGGCGGTCGTGGCCGGCGTCCTCCTCCCGGCGCCGCAGGTGCTCGCCCGGCGTCGCGCGCGATGACCCTGCACCCCCTGCTCACCTACTGCCAGAACGTCCACCCGGCGGAGACGCTCGACGGCCTGCTCGAGGTCCTCGCCGGCCCGGCCGCCCGCGTCCGGGCCGCCTGGCGCGGTCCGCCGTCGCCCGGTCACCCGGCGCCCGTGATGGCCGCCGGGCTGTGGCTCCCGCTCGAGGTGGCGCGGGCGATCGCCACCGACGACGCGGCCGCCGCGCGCGTCCGGGCGGCGCTCGACGCCGCGGGCCTGTTCGCCTGCACGGCGAACGCCTTCCCGGTCGGCGGCTTCCACGCCGCGCGCGTGAAGGAGGCGGTCTACCGGCCCACGTGGCTCGAGCCGGCGCGGCTCGAGTTCACGCGCCTCGCCTGCCGCGCGCTCGCGCGCCTGCTCCCGCCGGGCGCGCGGGGGAGCGTGTCGACCGTCCCCGTCTCCTGGCGCGCCTTCGGCGACGCCGATGCCGCCGGGCTGGCGGCGGCCGGGGCGCACCTGGGCGCGCTCGTCGCCGACCTCCTGACGCTCGAGGACGAGACCGGGCACGAGGTGGCGGTCGCCCTCGAGCCCGAGCCCCGCTGCGCCCTCGAGACCTGCGCCGAGCTGGTCGCCTTCCTCGAGGAGCACGTGTTCGCGGGGGCCGGCCGCGAGGCGCTCGTCGCCCGCGGCCTCCCGCCCGAGGGCGCCGAGGCGGCCCTGCGCCGGCTCGTCGGGGCCTGCGTCGACGCCTGCCACCTCGCGGTCGTGTTCGAGCCGCTCGAGCAGGCGCTCGACCTGCTCGAGGCCCGCGGCGTGCGCGTCGTGAAGGCGCAGCTCTCCGCGGCGCCCGACCTGTCGCGGCCGGTCGACGCGCCGGCGGGTCGCCGCCACCTGGCCGCGTTCGCCGAGCCCCGCTACCTGCACCAGACCTTCGGCCGCAGGCGCGACGGCGGCCTCGTCGCCGCCGAGGACCTGCCGGAGGCCCTCTCCGCCGACGGCGAGCTGACGGCGCCCTTCGCGGACGTCGAGCGGCTGCGGACCCACTTCCACGTGCCACTCCACTGGGGAGGCGACGAGGCGCTGGGCACGACGCGGCCGGAGCTCGAGGCGGGCCTCGGCGCGCTGGCGCGGGCCACCGACCACCTGGAGGTCGAGACCTACACGTTCGACGTGCTGCCCCCAGAGCTGCGGCAGGGCGGCGTCGAGGCCATGGTCACCGCGGAGCTACGCTGGGCCGAGGAGGCCCTGCGCGCCCAGGGCGTCTCGGCCCGCTGACGGGCGCGCGAGGGCCTTGCGCCCCGCGCCCCCCGCGACATAATCCCGCCCTGCCCGCACTGCAGGGCGTGGCGCGGGGCCGCCTGGCACGAGGCCGCCGGACCCCGCGACGACCCCCACCCACCGGCCTCGCCCGAACGCACCCCCCGGAGGACGTCATGCCCCTCGTTGGCTCGCCCGCCCCGAAGTTCAACAGCAAGGCCGTGATCGGCAAGGAGATCGTGGAGCTGCCCTGGGAGAAGCTCCACGAGGGCAAGTGGCTGGTCCTGTTCTTCTACCCGCTCGACTTCACCTTCGTCTGCCCGACGGAGATCACGGCCTTCAGCGACGCGACCCCGAAGTTCGCCGAGCTCGGCGCCAAGGTCGCGGCCGTCTCGGTCGACAGCGTCTACTCGCACCTCGCGTGGGTGAACACCGACCGCAAGCAGGGCGGCCTGGGCGAGATCAAGTTCCCGCTCGTCGCCGACCTCAACAAGTCGATCGCCCGCAGCTACGACGTGCTGCTCGAGAGCGCCGGGATCGCCCTGCGCGGCCTGTTCATCATCGACCCGAAGGGCGTCGTCCGCTCGGCGATCGTCAACGACCTGCCGGTCGGCCGCAACGTCGACGAGGCCCTGCGGATCATCCAGGCCTTCCAGTACAACGAGAAGCACGGCGAGGTCTGCCCGGCCAACTGGACCCCCGGCAAGGAGGGGATGAAGGCCGACCCGGTGAACTCGAAGAAGTACTTCGCGAAGAACGCCTAGTCGCTTCGAGGCTCCGACGCCGCGACCCCCGGCCAGCCCCGCTGGCGCGGGGGTCGCGCGCTTTCCTGTCGCATGGAGTCGGAGAGCTGGGAGGACCGCGCACGCGGACCTCGCTCGCCTTCGCTTCGCGGTGCTCGGCGCGGCAGCGCCGCGCCTGGGCCCGCTCGCGCCGGGCCCTCCGGGCCCGGACGTGGTCCGTCAGGAGCGAGCCGTCGGGCTCGCTCGCTCCTGACGGACCCACTACATGAAGTTGCGCGTGTGCAGCGACGACAGCGCCGCCGCTTCGCCCTCCGTGAAGCCGAGCATCTTCAGCCGGTGGCGCCGACCCTGGTCCATCTCGCCCACGAGCGCCACGACGCGGTCGTGGCCGCGGCCGATCGCCTCGGGGGTCCAGGCGCCCGCCGCGAGCAGGACGAGCGCGTCGTGGACCTCGGCGTTGAGCCCGGCCGTGTGCTGCAGCGCCGAGTGGCGCCGCTCGACCGCCGCCGCCAGGCGCCCGCGCAGGGCCGGGTCGTGGTCGACCTCGCGCCGCAGGTGCGCCAGGCCGAAGGCCACGTGGCGCGCCTCGTCCTGCCCGGAGAGCCGCGCGACGGCCGCCGTCACCGGGTCCGGGGCGTGGTCGGCGATGAACTTGAGGAGCGACACGAACGTCCCCTCGCCCATGACCGAGAGGAGGAAGCTCGCCAGGGCGAAGTCCGGCTCGTCGACGAGCGTCTTGAGCGAAGCCTGGCCGCCGACGGTCGACAGGCCCAGCGCCGGCCCGCGCAGGAGCGCGCGCCGGGTGAAGACCTCGATGTGCCGCGCCTCGTCGGCGACCTGCACGGCGAGCACCTGCAGGACCTCCCGGAAGTGCGGGTGGACCTTCGCCAGGAAGCGCGCCGGCACCTGCAGGGCGGCGACCTCGTTCTCGATCAGGTAGGTCATCACCTGCGTGACCGCCGCCTCGACCTCGGCCGGCAGGTCGACCGCCGCGTCCCACGGGATCGCGGTCGCCGGGTCCCACTGCGCGGCCGCCGCCTGGGTGTAGAGGCGCGGGGCGTCGTCGGCCCACACCTGCTCGCGCCGGTCGAGCGGGTAATCGAACGTGGGCCCGCCCGCCTCGACCAGCGCCCCGCGCGCGGCCAGGCCCCAGGTGGCCGGCGCCCGCGCGACCAGGCCGTCGGGCGCCGGACCGCCCGCGCGCTCCGCCCCGGCCCACCGCCCGACCTCGGCCGCGCCCCGGCGCACCCTGCCGCCGCCCGGGCCGACCTCGACCACCTCGTGGCCCTGCGCCCGGCACCAGGCCGGAAGGTGAACGGGGAGCGCCGGGTGCCGACCGATCACCTGCACGACGCCGCCCACCGGGACCGTCGAGAGCGCCTGCTTGATCAGCAGGTGTCCGCCGCGGTCGAGGCCGAGGTCCCCGAGGTCGACGTGGCTCATGGGTCACCCTGCACGAGCGTCCGCACTCCGTCCGTGAACTGGACCTGGATCTTCCGCCCCTGCTCCGTGGCGACCAGGCCCTCGCCGTACTTCGAGTGCTGGAGACGATCTCCGGCTCTGAAGCGGCGGGATGGGTGGTAGTCGCGCGTGAGGGGCACCGCCACCCTGAACCCTGCCTCGGCGAACCCATCCGGCTCCTCCACGAAGCGGTCGTCGGGCGCGAGCTCCATGAACCGGAAGCTCGTCGAGCGGCAGCGACTGAACTCGCTCGACCAGGAGCCCCCGCGAAGAATGCGGTAGTGGTGCTCCCCGGGGTCACCCTCGGGAACCTGGAGGTAGGTGCACACCGGGGCGTCGCCGACCCACTCCCAGACGGTCCCGAGCGTCGCGAGGAGCCCGAACGCGTTGACCGTCCGCCCGTCGATCGAGAGCGTCCGTCGCTTGCGCTCGCAGACGCATCGCTCGAAGTCGGGCTCGTCCCCCCAGAAGTAGCGCGTCGTCGTGCCCGCCCGGCAGGCCCACTCCCACTCCGCCTCCGTGGGCAGCCGCAGCCCTGCCTGCGTGAGGACCTCGACCGCTTCGTGCCAGCTCACCCCCGCAAGGGCCTGCTCGGCGCCGCGCGCGGGGTCGCCTGCGCCTCGCAGGCGCGCCCAACCTCGCGAGGTCACCGGCGTCTTCCCGATCGCCACCGGACGCACGGCCTCGTCCTGGACCACCGCGCGAGGGTTCACGTAGCTGGCGGTGTCCTCGCTCCACCAGTTCCGGGCGTCGTCGAACGCCCGCTCCACCTCCGCGCCTCGCGTGTAGCTCCCGCCCGGCAGGAGCTGGAGCTCGACCCCGGTGGGCACGTGGCGCACGGTCGCGATCTGGTGGCGAGCTTGCTCGCACGAGTATGTCTCGGTCTCGACGTGCTCGAAGGTGGCGCCGAGTCGCGCCACCCCCGCCGAGATCGCGACCGCGCGCTCGACGTCGGTCGCGGCGTCCCAGGCGGAGAGGTCCTCCAGGAGATCGAGCGGTCCGGACACGTCCCTCAGCCTATCGTCAGATCGAGCCCCAGCCCGTCCACCGCCTCCTCCAGCAGCGCGTAGCCGCTCGTGCGGCCGGGGAGCCACTGCTTGAGCCCCTCGAGGTCGAGGAGCGGTCGCACCTCGGGGTCGTCGTAGCGCATGGAGAGCAGCAGGTCGACGAAGCGCGCCACGAGCGCCGGCTCGACGCCCTCGAGCACGGTCATGTTGCAGTGGTCGTAGCGGCCGGTCTGGGCCAGGACCCGCGTCGACCCGGGCGGGAGGGTGCCGTCGCGCGAGAAGGCCAGGTGGTTGCCGTCGATCACGCACGCGGCGTCGGCCCGGCCCTCGAGCAGAGCCTTCGCGGCGTCGCGCTCACCGCCCACGTGGTCGCCGTGCTTGCCCACGAGGACGTCGTGGCGCAGGACCTCGACGTCGCGGCCGGGCTCGAGGCCCGCCGCGCGCAGGTGCCCGAGCGGGATCAGCGTGGCCTGGGGCGAGTCGCTGGCGCCCACCGCGACGCGCTTGCCGCGCAGGTCGGCCACGGCCTCGAACGACGAGTCGGCGCGCACGAGGACGACCGAGGTCAGGTCGCGGTCGGTGTCGCGCATGCAGACGGCGCGGGCGACGCGCCCGCGCGCGCGCGCGGCGCGGTCGGCCTCGACCCACGCCAGGGGCGAGTTCCAGGCGGCGTGGACGTGGCCGGCGAGGAGGGCCTCGACCTGCCGCTCGTAGTTCGAGTAGAGGACGTAGTCGAACGGCAGGCCCCGCGCCGCGAACCAGCGGACGAAGCCCTCCCAGATCGTGACCACCTTGGGGTCGTAGGCCACGGCCCCCATGAGCAACGTGTCGGCCACGGCGCCTCCTGGCTCTGAAGAATGATGATCGCGTGACGAAGTCCGCACCGCATCTGCACGAATCCCTGAACGATCCTCGCCAGGCCGTCGGCCACGTCGCTCGGGGCTCGGCGCTCCTCGACGACACCGTGTCGAGACCGGCCCGGTGTTCGCCGAGCCGCTCGCCCGGCAACGCCCGGATCAGGATCCGGGCTAGCCGAACAGCGGCAGCCCGCAGACCGCCTTGCCGATGAAGTCGAACAGCTGGTCGCTCGTCGGCGCCATGACGCTGGCGGCCCGCGCGTCCCGGAAGCGCCGCTCGACGCCGACCTCCTTGCGGTAGGCCGCGCCGCCGCACACGCGCATGGCGAGGTCGGTGACCTCGAGCGCCGCCTCGCCGGCGGCCGCCTTGGTCTCGAGCACGCGGAGCATGGCGTCCTCGCGCCCCGCCTCGACGGCGGCGATCGTGTCGAGCCACAGCGCGCGCGCCTGGTCGGTCTCGATCCGCGCCCGGGCCACGTAGGCGCGGATCGTCGGCAGGTCGGCGAGCGACGTGTTCGCGTGCTCGAGGCGAGTCCCGCCGACGTGTGCGGCCGCGCCGCGCACCGCCGCCTCCATGAGGCCGAGCGAGCAGGCGGCGTTCATGAGCGAGAAGCGCGGCAGGACGACGCCCATCATCAGGTCGAAGCCCTTCCCGTCCTCGCCCAGCCGCGCCGAGGCGGGCACGCGGACGCCCTCGGCCGCGACCGGCGACGAGTCGTTGCCGCGGAGGCCAAGGCCCTCGAACGGCGCCCCCGGCCGCACACCGGGCGCCGCGGCCGGCACGAGCCAGAGCGTGCTGGCGCCCTCGGCGGCGATCGGCCGGCTCGACCACACGTAGGCCGCGGCCTTGCGGCACGAGGTCACCCAGCTCTTCCGGGCGTCGAGGACGACCGCGTCGCCGTCGGCGCGCGCCGCGCTCACCGGCGCCCAGAAGTGGCTGCGCGAGCCCTGCTCCGAGAAGGCCAGCGTCGAGAGGTGCTCGCCGCGCGCGATCGCGCGCCGGACCTCCTCGGCGCCGGCCGCCTCGACCACGCCGGCGCCGGCGTAGTGCATGCAGGTGACCATCGCGGTCGACGCGCACTCGCGGGCCAGCCGCTCGACGACGAGCGCGGCGGCGCGGTTGCCGTGACCCAGGCCGCCCACCTCGCGCGCGCTGACCAGGCCCAGGAGGCCCTCCCGGCGCAGGGCGGCCACGGCCTCGTCAGGGAAGGCCGCGTCGCGGTCAACCCGCCCGGCGTGCTCGGCGGCGACGCTGGCGACCCGCTCGGCGCGGGCGAGGACGTCGTCCAGGGGAAGCTCTTGGCTCATGGAGTCCTCCGGCGGCGCGGGCGCGCGCCGGCCGGAGGCTCAGCGCGCGTGGCGTCGCGAGTGGTGCTGGCGAGGCCCGACGCCGTCGGGCGCCTCGCGCGGTCAGGTCCAGCGGTGCTTGTGGTTCATGGCTCGAGGTCGATCCTACTCGCTATACCTGCCGGGGACGAGGTGACCCCGTGGACGACGACGTGCAGCGGCTCCTGCGCGAGGCCGAGGCCAGCCCGGGCGACGCGGCGCTCGCGCGCCGCGTCGACGGGGCGCTGCGCCGCGCCGGCCGCGACGACGAGCGCCGGGCGCGCTTCCGCTTCAAGTTCCAGTGCCCGCTCCGCTTCGAGGACCTGAAGGCGGAGCCCTCGGATCCGCTCGTGCGGAGCTGCGAGCGCTGCCACCGGCAGGTGCGCTTCGTGGCCGCGGTCGACGCGCTGGCCGAGCAGGTCGCGCAGGGGCACTGCGTCGCCTTCGAGCGGCGCGTCCTGGGCGACGTGGTCGCCCGCGTGGCAGACGACCCCCGCCAGCACTCGGCGCGCGTCCCGGGGGCGCCCTGCCTCGTGCCGACCGACCTGCCCTGGGTGGACCTCGACGCCTTCACGCCCACCCCCGACCTGCTGCGCGTCCTCCCGGGCGTGCTCGCCCACGAGCACCGCGCGGTCCCCGTGGCCGCCGCGCCGCGGGTGCTCCGCGTCGCCTGCGCGACGCTCGCCGATCGGGTCGTTCAGGAGCTGACCTTCATGACCGGCATGCGGATCGAGCTGGCGCTCGCCGACCCCGCCGCGGTCGACCGCGCGCTCGAGCGCCTCTACGGGCCCGAGGAGGAGCACTTCCTCATGGGCGAAGTCGTCGCTGGAGACCCCGGCGGGGCGCTCTAGCCTGGTCGCACGGTGCGGGGAGCGCACACGGGCAAGCGCGCGAGCCGAGACCAGAGCTCGCGTAGCGTGGCTCCAGGCGGCAGGCTACGCTCCTCCCCGTGACAGACGCCGATCGATCGGACCATGGGGGCGGGCCTGGAGTCGTCTGGGAGGCCCTGCCGCTCGACCCGGCCGACGTCACGGGCTCGCTCCTCGCGGCGGGTCCTGGCGCGGGCCTCTGCCTCGTGGACCCCGCGGAGGGGCGTAGCCTCCCGGTGACCGGACCGGTGCGGATCGGGTCGGGCCAGCGCAACGACCTGGTGCTCCGCGCGTCGAGCGTCATGTACTCGCACGCGGTCCTGCACCCCGACGGCTCTCTCGAGGTCCTCAGCCCGATCCACACCAAGCTGGACGGACGCCCCGTGGGCAAGGGGCGCCACCCCGTGGCGCCGGGCGCCCGGATCGAGCTGGGGGAGGGCGTGCTCGAGGTCGCCGCGGCGGAGCCGGCGCCAGGGACCCTGTCCGGTGTGTTCGACGGTTGGGCGGCCGGGGAGCGCGCGGGAGCCTGGCCGGGCGTCGGCCCGGTCCCCGTCGACGGCGCTCCGGTCGGGGGCGGCCTGCCCGAGCGGACGAAGGGGGTGTGGCTCGTGCCGCTCGAAGGCAGCCTCGCGACCCGGCTGCCCGAGCTGGGCTGGGGGCGCGCCTGTGGGCTCGTCCTGCGCTCGGCCTGCCCCCCCGGCCCCCTCGCCCGGCACCTCGCGGGGCTCCTGCGCGTGCGAGACCCGAGCAAGCGCGAGCGGCGCTGGCGGTGGTTCGACCCGCGCGTCGCGCGCACCGTCCTGCCCACGCTGGACGGCCCGCAGGCGGCCGCGCTGTTCGGCGTCGCCCCACGCGACGCCGACGGGCGCTGGCGCTGCCCGCTGGACGGAGGCCTGCTCCTGCCCCCCGGCGCGGCGCTGCCGACGCAGCCGGCCGCGGACGACGAGGAGGAGGCGCTCGCGCCCCGGCCGGGAGGCGGCGAGGCGCCGCGGGTGACCGCCGGGACGGAGACCACGGCCGTGGCTGCCGGCGCCGGGCGTCCTGCTTCGCTCGCGGGCATGGGCGACGCAGGGGCAGGCGCGCCGGCGACGGCCGACGGCGCCGCTGACGTCGCCGCTGCGGACCTGCGGGGAGGCGAGGCGTCGGGCCAGGCGTCGCCGGAGCCAGTCGAGGTCGACGCCGCCCTGCCCGAGGACCCGATCCCGTGCGCGACGTGGACCTGCCCGGTGTGTCGGGCGGCCTGCACCGGCGCGCCTCCGCGCCTGATCGAGTGGCTGGCGGGGGAGGCCGACCCCGCGCAGGCCGAGGCCTGGCGCTGCGCCCCCGCGCCCGGGGTCGTGCGGCTGCCGCGGCGGGGCCGGCCCGGGCTGCAGCTCCGGCCGGACCAGGCCGCGGCGCTCGGGCTCCCGCCGGCGGCGGGAGAGGCGCCGCGCCCCTGGCCGCGCCCCGTCGTGCGTGAGCTGCCCCGGGTGCTCGTGATCACGCTCACGTCGGGCGAGACGGTGCGCGGGCGCCCGCTCCGGGTGGACGACGGCCGCGTGCTCCTGCAGGACGAGGCCGGCGGCGTCTTCGAGGTGGACCTCGCCGCGCGGCGCGACGTCGCCCCCGTGCCCGAGTCAGGCGGCGAGACCCGACCGCTCCAGGAGCCGCTCGCCGAGGACGACGTGCCGCTCGACGGGCCGCAGGCGGTCGCCGCGTGGTTGGCCCCCTACCGGGCGCGCGGGCTCGAGGCCCACGTGCTGCTCGACGGCGCGGCCACCCCCGAGGCGGTGCTCGACGGGCTCACGGGCGCGCGCCCGCTCCTGCGCGGGCGACTCGCGCCCCGCGAGCGCGACCTGGCGCCCGCGCTCGTCCCGGCGCCCGCGGGCGACCCGCAGGCCGAGCGCCTCCTCGTCGAGGCGGTCGCGGGCGGCTGGGGCAGCGTCGTCGTCGCGGCCTGCGGGGTCGACGCCCTGGCGCGGCACCTGCGGCGGCTCCTCCGCGTCGAGGTCGAGGGCGAGCCCGACCCGCTCCACCTGCGGCTCGCCGCGCCGGCGACGCTCCGGGCGCTCCTCCCCGCCCTCTCCCCCGCGGACGTGGGGGTGGCGTTCGGCGCCGCGCGGCCGGCCGCAGCACCGGCCGCAGCACCGGGCGCAGCACCGGCCGAGGGAGGGGCCGGGCTCGAGTGCCCCGTCTGCGACGGCCGCCTCGCCGACGGCCCGACCGCCTGCGCCTGGTGCGACGCGCGGGTGGCCGACGGGTGGCTCGTCCACGCGGTGCTCGTGCCCGTGCCCGCGGCCCCGCCCGGCCTGGCCGTGGCGTACCGGCCGGGCGCCCCCGCCGGCGCGTTGCAGCCGCGACCTGGGCCCCGGCGTCTCCGCCTGGGGACCGCGCAGCTCGACGCGCTCGTGGACGCCGCGCCGGCGACCGCGCGCGCCGAGCGCGAGGCCTGGCTGGTCGACCACGCCCGCGCGCGCTACCCGAGCCGCTGCGTGGCGCTGGGCGAGGAGGCCGTCCGCGAGCGCGTCCGCGTCGGTCTCGACCGCGCGCGCGCCTACCGCCTGTTCGCCCTGGAGGACGTCGCCTGGCTCCTCGACGCCCTGTTCCTCGGCGACCCCGACTTCGAGCGGAGCCCATGGGGGTGGGCCTGGGTCCATGCGCTGTGCCTGCCCGGACCCCCCGTCGTCCGCCTGGAGCGGCTCATGGACCTCGTGGACCGCGACCTGGCCCGGCGCCGGGCCCGCGCCAGCTCGTAGGGAAGGCGCCCGTGCTGCCCAACTTCCTGTGCCTCAGCTGCCTGGTGACCCAGATCCTGCTGCCCGGCGCGCCGAGGGCCTGCCTGCTGTGCGGCTTCAACGCGCTCAAGGACCTGTTCTGGCCCGACAACGACGCCCACCCCGACGACCCGGAGACGGCGAAGAAGAAGCATGAGGCGAAGCAGAAGCCGCACCCGCCGTTCGCGGAGTGTCCGGGCCTCTGCCTTCAGCGGCACCTGTTCGACGTCGGGATCTTGCTCGACAGCTACCCGCGCCCCGGTCAGCAACTGGCGCTGAGCGCCAGCTACGTCCCGCTCTACCCCGCGGACATCGACCCGAGCCTCGTGCGGGAGCATCTCCGCCCGAACACGGCGATCATCGTCTGGTCGGTCCTCGAAGGGTCCCATCTCGCCACGTTCGCGGGCGGAGAGACCCGGGTGTCCGGGACCAACTCCACCCACACCACCGTCATGCTTCACTTCGGCAAGAAGGCGCAGGGCGAGGTCCGGGTCCGCCTCTCGTTCCGCTATCGCGGCCTGCTCGACTTCCCGATCGTCCGCGAGCTCACGATTCCTGTCGGCCTCAAGCGAGACGAAGGGGAGCGGGAGGCGAGCGAGACCTCGAAGTTCCAGGTCGCGCGGCACGCGTGGAAGAGCAATCCCTACGACGTCATGGGCCCCGACGCCGACGACCTGGCGCGGGTCTACCTCGCCTGGGACTTCGCCGTCGGGAGCGCCGTGCTGACCGACGTGACGAACACGAAGCTCGCGCTTCCCCACGGGTTCCGGAGCGTGTTCTCGGCCCCGATCGCCCGGGCCGGGGCGCAGTTCGAGCGCCCGCACCCCGACGATCCGTCCTGGGTGGCCGTGTACCGGCGCTACATCTTCGTCCGGGCGTTCACCGATGCGATCGGTGAGGACCTTCCCGACGACGTGCTGCGCGAGGGACGACGCTCGGCGTTCCTGCAGCATCTCGAGGACCTCGCCCCCGAGGCGGCCCCCTGGTTCATCGGCGTCGGCAAGCTGAGCGAGGTGGTCCGACGAGCGGTGCTGGACTCAGGCCTCTACCCCGCGACGAACGCGACCGCCGAGGGTCGGGCCAAGAACCGGAGCTTGCTCCTGTTCGAGGTCCCTCTTCATGAGCGAAACAGGCAGAAGACCAACCGCGAACGGGACGCGGAGCGCTACGGCGACTGGATCGACCCCGACCGCTTCTCCGCCCTCTGCAAGTACTCCAGGGTCCCGCCGGACATCACGGGCCCCGGCAGCAACCGTGCCTTCGCGGCCCTGACCCGGATGCTGCACGGGCAGTACAGCCTCGCGGAGTACGTCCGCGGCGTGATCCGCGACTACCTGGCCGAGGGCCAGGAGCGCGGGCTGCGAGAGTTTGCGCGTCTCAGGACCGACACATCGAAGGACAGCGACTTCGCCTACTTCTCGACCCACACGGTCGAGTGGTACGACCAGTACCGTACAGACATTCGGCGGCATCGCCGCATGGCCGACTCGCAACTGATCGAGGCCTTCCTCGAGGCGGAGGCCGGCGCGACCAAGGCCGAGCAGCATGCGATCTTCGATCGGGGGGTCTACCAGCTCTGGAACGAGGTCGTGAGCGGCCAGCAGCTTCTCGACACCAAGACCATGGGCGTGGAGGCTTGGGGCTCGATCGTCTGGCACCATCTCGGAAAGCTGATCGTGCACTCGAAGACGAAGCACGCAGCCGGGCGCGGGATCTACGCCACGCTCTCGAAGACCGACATCTGCGACGTGCCGGTGCGCGTCGTCCGTCCGGGCGCCGAGGGGCAGCCGTGCACGTGCAACATGAAGGGCCTCAAGCCGGGTCCCTGCAAGCAGCACTACGAGGACGACGACCTGCCCTGGCCCTGCGACTGAGCCCCCTCACTCCCCGTAGAACGGGCTGCCGGCCCCCGCCGCCGCCAGGGCGGCCTCGTCGCTCGGGGCGTCGTCCACCGGCGCGTCCACGTGCGTCGGGCGGATGTCGCAGTCCCGGGCGAGCGGCTGCTCGGCGTAGGGCGCGTTGTCGGGGTCGCGGAGGGCGTCGTCGACGTGGAGCCACGTCCGCTCGAGCGCCTCGTCGCCGTAGACGGCGGCGCCGGGCGGGGTGGCCGTGAGGTCGGGGACCAGGTCGGGGGGGAACAGGAGCACGTCCACGCGGCGGTTGGGCGCCTGGGCTTGCGGGTTCACGTCGGGGCGGCGCGTCGGCCAGCGCTCGCCGCAGGCCAGCGTGGGCGGCTCCGTCAGGCGCAGGGCGGCGCGCAGGTCGGCCAGGCGCTCGACGGTCGTGTCGAGGCGGTCGGCGAGCGCGCGGTCGTAGAGGTCGAAGCAGGCCTCCCAGTCGGCCGCGGTCTGCTTGCCGGCGGGGAGCTTGCGCCCGTACTCGGCCTCGTAGCGGGCGCGGAAGGCGTCGCGCGCCTTCTTGTCCTTCGGACCCCAGGTCCCGTCGATCCCGCCCGGGTCGGTGTCCCAGCCGTGGGCGAACGCGACCCAGGCCAGGACCGCCTCGATGTCGCGGATCTCGTAGTGCTCCTGGCAGTGGCGCGCCCACGCCTCGCGCTGTCCGGTCAGGTACAGCCACACGTTCTCGGCCCGCCGCGCCGAGAGCAGGTCGTTGGCCGCGTCGGTCCCGACGTGGTCGGTGTGCCCTGCGACGAGCACGCGCAGGTCGGGCGCGCGCCGCACCTGCGTGAGCACGGCGCCCACCACGGCCAGCCCCGTGGCCGCGTCCGCGAAGGACCAGGCGCCCGGGAGGAACACCTTGCGCCCGGTCCCGAAGCTCACGTCCTCGACCTCGATCATGCACACGCGGCGGCGCCGGTCGTCGGCGGCGACGGGCGCGATCGGCAGGTCCGCGCGCTTCCGGAGCGCGGCCACCTCGAGCGACGGGGCCCAGGCCGGGACGCCGCCCGCGTCCTCGTCGGACACGTCGAGCAGGTGGCGCCCGCCCAGGGCCTCGGGGGCGAGCGCCGGCCCCGGACCGAAGGCGGGGGCGAGCAGGAGGTCGAACGAGCCGTCGCCGCGCTCGACCTGCGCCTCGGGCGGGAAGGTCACGTCGCGCGCGCCGTCGGAGCGCTCGACCGTGATCGTCACGGTCCGGTCCTGCCGCGGCCGCGGCCACAGGCGCACGATCAGCGTCGCCTCGGGCGCCGGCGGGGCCCCGGCCAGCGCCGCCAGCGCCGCGCGCGGCGAGACAGGGCAGGCCTGGGCCGGAGTCGTCGCGAACCCCGGCGGCGGCGCGCCGAGCGTGGGCTGGCCGGCGCCCGTCAAGCACTCGAGCCGGGCCTGCGCCCCGATCACCATGGTCCGGGTGCGGTCGGGGGCCACCGTCCACGAGGGCTTGGCGCGATCGCAGCCGGGGCAGGCCTGCTGGTCGTCGGTGGCCACGGTCTGGCACGCTTCGCAGATCCAGGGCACGGGCGCCTCCGTGCCCGAGCATGGCCCACCGGGTCGACCCACGCTAGCGGGGGTGGCCGCAGGCCTCCCGGATCGCCGCGCGCGCGGCGTCGCGGAGGGCGAGCGCGTCGGCCCAGTCGGGGCCAGGCGCCGGCAAGGGCGGCAGGAGCGTCAGCGCGAGCGCCGAGCGGCGCGGCCGGAGCGCCTCGCCGGGCAGGAGCGCGCGCGTGCCGACGAGCGCCGCGGGCACGACCGGCGCGCCCGCGCCGGCGGCGACGACGAACGCGCCCATGTGGAAGGGCAGGAGGCCGGGGGCGCGGTCGAAGGTCCCCTCGGCGAAGACGACGAGCGACTCGCCTTGGCGCAGGGCCTCGGCCAGGCGCGACGTGTCCTCGACCCCGCCCCGGGGGTCGTGGCGCTCGACGAAGACCACGCCGAGCCGCGCCAGCGCCAGCCCGAGGAGCGGTCGCCCGGTCAGCTCGCGCTTGGCGGCGAACGTGAACCGCGGCGGGAGCGCGGCGGTGAGCACGACGCCGTCGAGGTAGCTGGCGTGGTTGGCCACGAGCACGCACGGGCCGACCGGGAGCAGGTCGCGGCCGCGGACCGTCAGCGGCGTGGCCGTCAGCGCGAGGAGCGCCCGGGCGTGCGCGCGCACCCAGCGGCGCCGCGCGCGCGTCGTGGGCAGGAGCACGGCGCCGAGCCACGCGGGGACGATCAGGAGCGCCAGGACGAGCCAGGCCCAGGCGGCGAACAGCCACGCGCCGGCGGAGCGCCCGGCGCGCCGGACCCGGTGCCCCGCGCTCGACAACCCCAGCCGGAGGACCTGCCGGGCCAGCGACGGCCCGGGCGCGCCCAGCCGCCCCTGCTCGTAGAGCTCGCGCGCGGCCGCCCGGCGCACCTTTCCGTTGGCGGTCCGGGGCACGCTGCGCGGCGGCAGGAGGCGCACGTCGTCGGCGGGCGCGTCGGTGAGCTCGAGCGTCAGGGCCTCGATCCGCCGGCGCAGGGCGCCGCGACGCGCGTCGTCCTCGGGCGGGAGGCGCGTCTCGGCGGCGACGACGAGCCGCTCGGGGCCCTCTCGTGCGCGCGCGGCGAACACGGCCACGCCGCCCTTGCGCACGCCGTCGAGCGCCGCGACCGCCGCCTCGAGGTCGTGCGGGTAGACGTTGCGCCCGGCGCGAATGATCAGGTCCTTGCGCCGCCCGGTGAGGAACAGCTCGCCCCCGGCCAGGTAGCCGAGGTCCCCCGTGTCGAGCCAGTTGCCGCCGCGCAGGAGCGCGCGCGTGGCGGCCGGGTGGTCGCGGTAGCCGCGCGTCGCCGAGGGCCCGCGGAACTCGACGCGGCCCACCTCGCGCTCGCCGCGCGGGCGCCCGTCGTCGCCGACCACCCGGACCTCGTGCCCCGGCAGCGGCGGGCCGCACCCCACGACCTCCTGCGCGTCGGCGTCCCCGGGCGCCGCCGGGCGCGCGCGCCCGTCGCGTTGCAGGGCCGCGCGGTGCACCCGGTCGACGCGCGGCCCGCGGCCGGGCGGCGGGAAGCACAGGCCCACCGAGCACTCGGCCAGGCCGTAGACCGGCGTCAGGGCCTCGCGGCGGAGCCCCCGCGGGCCGAAGCGTCGGGCGAACGCGTCGAGCGTGCGCGCGTCGACCGGCTCGGCGCCGTTGAAGGCCAGGCGCCAGCGCGAGAGGTCCAGCCGCGCGACGGCCGCGGCGTCGAGCTTCGCCGCGCACAGCCCGTAGGCGAAGTTCGGCGCCGCCGAGATCGTCCCGCCGTGGACCGAGAGCGCCTCCAGCCAGCGCGCCGGGCGGGCGACGAACGAGAGCGGCGAGAGGACGACGACGCGGCAGCCGTGGTACAGCCCGCCGAGCCAGGCGCCGATCAGCCCCATGTCGTGGTACAGCGGCAGCCAGCTCACGATCACGTCGTCGGGGCCCACCCGGGCGGCGCGGCCCATGGCGCGGATGTTCGCCAGCAGGTTGGCGTGCGTGAGGACGACGCCCTTGGGGTCGCCGGTGCTGCCCGACGTGTACTGCAGGAGCGCCACGTCGTCCGCCCGGCGGCGCGCCGTTCGCGGCGGCGCGGGCGGCGCGTCGACCACGAGGTCGGCGACGGTCGTGATCAGCCGCAGGTCCGGCGCCGCGCCGCGCACCAGGCGCGCCATCCGCAGCGCGGCCGGCCACGTGACGAGCGCCGCGGCCCGCGCGTTCTTCAGGATCCCCGCCTGCCGCCGCAGGTGCGCCTCGAGGCCGCGCAGCCCCGCCGGCGGGTAGAGCGGCACGGGCACGGCGCCGGCCAGGAGCGCCCCGAAGAAGGCCACGAAGTAGTCGCGCCCGGTCGGCAGCATGAGGGCGACGGCGTCGTCGGCCACGACGCCGGCGCGCTGGAGGCCTGCCGCCACGCGCCGCGCGCCGAGGAGCAGGTCGCGGTAGGTGAGCGCCTCGTAGGGCGGGCCGTCGTCACGGTGCAGCAGCACGTGCACGCGCTCGGGGGCGCGGGTCGCGTGGTGCTCGAGGACCTCGATCAGCGTGGCGGCGAGGTCGGGGAGCTCGACCTGGTCGGTCGCCGGCGCCGGCGTCGGGCGCGTGGGGCGAGGGAGGTCCGCCCGCGGCGAGGCCAGGATCGCCTCGAGGAGCGCCCGCGCCGTCGGCGCCTCGAGGGCCACCTCGTCGGGGAGGCGCACGCCGAAGCGCCGCTCCACGCGCGTGAGGAGCTGCGCCCGGGCCAGGCTGTCGACCCCCGCCTGCTCGAGCGGGTCGTCGAGGCCGACCGGCGCGTCCGCGCCGGGGCGCACCTCGGCCACGGTCTCGCGGACGAGCGCCAGGAGCGCCCGCGCGGCGTCCTGCTCGGCGGTGGCGGTGCGACCTGGCGGCATGGGCCCCTCCCGGTCCGTCGAGCGAACGGCGCGCCGCACGGCGCGGTCCTGCGCGGGCGTCGCGAGGGGGACACGCGTGTCTCGCCCGGTCAGCGGTCAGCGCGTCGGGAGGAGAGGGCGCGATTGGAGGTCGTCGTCGCCGCCGGCTCGTCCGTCCGGGCCCAGGCTGAAGAACTCGACGCCGTCGGGGCGCGGCAGGAGGAGGTACGGCTGGCCCCAGGGGTCGATCGGCGGGTGCTCCCGGAGGAACTCGTCGAGGTCGTCGATCTCGACCGGCGATCGGCCGCGCGCCTTCTGGAACCAGTCGGCGGCGTCGTGCAGGGCCCGGAAGTCCGCGCGGACGCGCTCCTGCCGGGCGGCGTGGCTCTGGCCCATGCGGGGCGTGGTTGCTTCGGCTCCCAGGGCGAGCAGGAGGGCGGCGGCCGCGGCGTAGACGACGAGGTCGGCGGCGAGGAGCCAGAGCGAGTCCCGCGGCAGGGACGCGAAGACCCGAGCGCGCGCTCGAAGTCGCCGCGGGCAGCCCAGCGTGGGACACGGTCGCCCGGCGGCGCAGTCGGCGTGGACGAGCGTTCGGCATCCGGGGCACGGCGGGGGCGCTTCGTCGACCAGGTCGTCGTGGCACACCGCGCAGCGCGCCGGCGATCCGGACCGGGCCGTGAGCGTCACCACGCCCGCTCGAACAGGTCCCGGGAGTCGAGGTCGTCGTCGGTGTCCAGTGCGCCGTCGGGGCCTGGGCTGACGAAGGCGACCCCGCGCACGTGCGGCAGGAGGACGTAGAGGTTGCCCCAGGGGTCGACCGGCGAATACTCGCGGAGGAAGTCGTGGAGCTCGTGCATGCGCTCGGGGTAGCGCCCGCGAGCGAGCTTGAACCGATCCGCGGCGTCGTGGAGGGCGTAGAAGTCGGCGCGTCCGCGCTCGACGCGGGGACCGCACGACGTCCCCATGAGGTTGACGACCACGACCGCCAGACACCAGCCGCCGAACGCCGCGCCGATCAGCACCTCCGGCCACCAGCGGCGCCGGCGAGGCCGCGGCTCCGACGGGATCGCTCGTGCCCACACGGTACGGCCCAGCGCGCAGCCCAGCGTCGGACACGGCTCGCCCGCGCGGCAGTCCGGGTGGACGAGCGTCCGGCAACCGGTGCACGGCGGGGGCGCCTCGACCAGGTCGTCGTGGCACAGCGCGCAGCGCGCCGGCGACCCGGCGCGGGCCGCGAGCGTCACCGCGAACACCCGAGCAGATCCCGGCAGTGAATGTCGTCGTCGGTGCCGAGCGCGTCGTCGAGGCCGGGGCTGACGAAGGCCACGCCGCGCTCGTGCGGCTGGAGGACGTAGGGGTTGGCCCAGGAGTCGGTCGGCGGCCACTCGCGGAGGTAGCCGCGGAGCTCGTCCATGTGCTCCGGGTAGCGACCTCGATCGACCCGGAAGAGGTCGGCGGCGTCGTGGAGGGCGCGGAAGTAGGATCGCTCCCGCTCGACGCAGGTGACGTGCGACGTCCCCATGGCCACGTTGATCACCACGACCACCAGGCACAGCCCGCTCAGCCCGGCCGCCGCCAGGAGGGCCGGCACGGCGCGCGTCCACCGACGGCAGGGCGACGGCTCCCACGGCTCGACCACGACCCGCCGCGCGGCGCGGCCGTGCGCGCAGCCGAGGGTCGGGCAGGGGCCGCCGGCGCGGCAGTCCGGGTGGACCAGCGTGCGGCAGCCGGGGCACGGCGGCGGGAGCTGGCCGAGGGCGTCGTGGCAGAGCGCGCAGCGGACGGGGACGGTCCCCGGCGGCGACCCCTGGACGACGACGACGAGCACCTCACCACCCGCGCGCGGCGCCGCCGCACAGGTAGTCGTCACCGCCGCCGAGCGCACCGTCGGCGCCGCGGCTGAGGAACTCCACGCCGACCGGCCGGCGGACCAGGAGGTAGGGGTTGCCCCACGGGTCGGGTCCGGGCACCTCCTTCAGCACGCCGGCGGCGACGAGCTCGTCGATGGTGTCAGGCCAGTGCCCGCGGGCGATCCGGAACAGCGCCGCCGCGTCGGCGAGCGTGCGCAAGTCCGAGTGGACGCGACCGTCCATGGACCGGCGCCGAGGCGGCTCGGCGACGTGGGCCGCGACGGCCGCGCCGGTCAGCAGGAGGGCCACGACCGCCGCCAGGGCCAGCTCGCGCGGGATCCCGCGGGCCGCCGCGACCAGCGCCGACCAGGGCGGCGGGCGCAGGACGACGACGCGCGCGCGACGCGGCGCCGGTCCGTGCACGCAGCCCAGCGTCGGGCAGGGCAGCCCGACGCGGCACTCGGCGTGGACCACCGTCTGGCAGCCCGGGCACACGAGCGGGCCGTCGAGCGCGTCGTCGTGGCAGATCGCGCAGCGCGCCGCGCCGCTCTCCCGGGCCGCGAGCTTCACCCCTCGCCCTCCGGGCCGATGACGCCGCCGACGGCGCGAGGTTCAGCCCCGGGCTGGCGTCGCGCCGCGACTGCGCTAAGGTCGGGGCGTGTACCGGGGCGTGCGGGAGTTCGAGCAGGCCGTGCCGCCCGAGGCGCTCCTCGGCGTCGTGTGGGACGTGCGCGCGTATCCCGAGTTCGTGCGCGGGGTCAAGCGCGTCGAGGTCCTCGAGGAGAGCGAGCGCGCCGCGCAGGCGCGCTTCACCGCCAGCATGGCCGGGCTCGAGTTCGAGTACGTCCTCGAGATGACCCGCGACGAGCGCGAGGTGCGCTGGCAGCGCGTCTCGGGGTCGTTCAAGGACGCCGGCGGACGCATGACCCACCTGGGCGGGAAGCGGTTCCGCTACGAGAACTGGCTGGACCCGGGCTTCCACGTGCCCGACTTCGCCGTGCGGCTGGTGCTCGAGCGCAACCTGCCGCGCCTGATCCGCGAGTTCCAGGACCGCGCCACCGCCGCCGCCGCCCGCGCGGCCGCCGGTCGCGGGAGGGCGCCCTCCTGACCGCGCCGCGCCCCCGGGGGGGGACGTGGGTGCGCCCCGACCGCGCCGTCGACAGCATCCAGTGGATCGACCTGCCCCGGGCGCCCGCCCGGGACCTGGCGACGCTCGAGCGCCTGTACTTCGCCTGGGTGCCGCGGATCGGCGGGCACCTCGCGGCGCCGGACGGGGCCGAGGGCTCCGCGCGCCCGCTGACGATCGAGGTCCAGGCGCCTGGCCGGCCGCCGGCGATCCGGATGACCCCGCCGGAGGAGGCGCCCGGCCGCCGCGCCCGGCGGATCCTCGGCGGGCTCCTGGCCTACGCCGGCGGCGAGCTGGCCTTCGAGGTCGGCCCGGCGCCGGAGCGCGCGGACCACGTGCGCCTGACCGTGGCCCTCCGGGCCTTCCGCCCGCGCATGCCGCTGCCGGTCTACCTGATGACGCAGCGCCGCCTGCACGAGCGCTCGACGTTCGCGTTCCTGCGAGAGGTCGCCCGGACCGTCCCGCCCGTGTGACACGTCTCGCCGGCGTGACGCCTCGACGCCGTGCCCGGGGGAGTTCGGACGGCCTCGCGCTTGCGGCTGGGCGCCGCATGATCCTCAGCCGCAGCGCGGACTACGCCCTCCGGGCGCTCATCTACCTGGCCCAGGCCAGCGGCGAGCAACCGGTGCCGCTGGAGCGGATCGCGTCCGAGCAGCGGATCCCGGCGGCGCTCCTGTCGAAGATCCTCCAGGCGCTGGTCAAGGCCGAGGTCCTGCGCTCGCACCGCGGCTACGGCGGCGGCTTCGTCCTCGTGGCCGACCCGGCCGCCCTGACGATCGACGTCGTGATCCAGGCGATCGACGGGCCGTTCACGGTGTTCGAGTGCATGGAGGACGAGCACTTCTGCCACCTGTGCTCGAGCTGCAAGCTGCGCACGAAGCTCTTCGAGCTCCAGGCGGCCATGATCGGGGTCCTGCGCGGGGTGACGATCGCGGACTGCGTGCCCGACGCCACGGGCGCCCCCCGGCGCCCCCTGCCGACGGTCGTCGGCCCCGAGCCCGGGCGCCGCGGCCTCGGCCCGATCGGATAAGATCCGCCCCCTCCGCGGAGGGGAGCCCCGTGACCGACTCGACGACGACCGCCCTCCCCCGGACCCTCGGCGAGCTCGTCGACGCGCTCGCCGCCGGCTCGGGCGCGCTGGCCGTGTACGACCGCCGCGGCAAGACCAAGGTCGAGCGGCCCTACCCCGAGGTGGCGCGGCGCGCGCGCGCGTGGGGCGCCTGGCTCGAGGCGCAGGGCGTGCGCCCGGGCGACCTCGTGTACTTGTGCCTGCCCACCTCGCACGAGCTGATCGAGGGCTTCCTCGGCGCCTCGCTCGTGGGCGCGCTCCCCTGCTGCCTGGCCCTGCCGCGGGCGATCGGTGGCCTCGACGTGTTTCGCCGCCGGGTCGAGCAGCTCGCCCGCTTCGGCCGCGGCCACCTCGTCACGACGCCCGAGGTCGGCGCGGAGCTCGGCGCGCCGTTCCTGGCGCCGCCCGACCCGCTCGACCTCGAGCGCCTGGTCGACGTGCCGCGCCTCGACCCCGGCGCGATCGCGTACGTGCAGCTCACCTCCGGCTCGACGAGCGTCCCCAAGGCGGTGGCGATCACGCACGCGAACCTCGCCGCCAACACGGCCGCGATCTACACTCGCGGCGCCGGCAGCCCGGCCGAGACCTACGTGAGCTGGCTGCCGCTGTACCACGACATGGGGCTGGTCGGGATCCTGTTCACCGCCATGTTCCACGGCTGCTCGCTGGCGCTCATGACGCCCGAGACCTTCGTGGGCACGCCGCGCCGCTGGTTCGAGGCCATGACGGACGTGCGCAAGGACCACACGATCGTCACCTCGGCGCCGAACTTCGGCTACCAGTGGGCCGTGGACCGCATCCCGGCGGAGAAGGTCGCCGGCCTCGACCTGTCGCGCTGGCGCGTCGCCTGCTGCGGCGCCGAGATGGTCCGCCCGGCGACGCTCGAGGAGTTCGCCGCCCGCTTCCGCCCGGCCGGCTTCGACCCGGGCGCCCTGATCCCCTGCTACGGCATGGCCGAGGCCACGCTGGCGGTGACCATGTCGCCCGCGGCGCGCGGCCCGGTCGTCGTCGACGGCAGCGTCTCCTGCGGCCCGGCGGTCGACGGGCTCGAGGTGACGATCCGCCCGGTCGATGGTGCGCCGGAGCGAGCGCGAGCCGGACTCGCCGACTTGCCGGAGAGCGGGCCGGGCGGCGGAGGCTCGCCGGGCGAGGTCGGCGAGCGCTCGCGGAGGACGCACCACACCGAGGACAGCGACGAGACCCTGCCCGAGGGGACGGAGGGCGAGATCGTCATCCGCGGCAGCTCGGTGTTCCCCGGCTACTTCCTCGACCCGGAGGCCACCGCCGCCGTCCTGCACGACGGCCTGTTCCGCACGGGCGACCTGGGCTACCTGCGCGGGGGCGAGCTGCACGTCACCGGGCGCGTGAAGGACCTGATCATCCTCGACGGCGCCAACGTGGCCCCGCACGAGCTCGAGTGGCTGGCGCAGGCCCACGTCGACCTCGACGGCGGCCGCGCGGCGGCGTTCAGCGTCGAGCACCGGCGGCGCGAGGTGCCGGTCCTCGTCGTCGAGGTCAAGGAGGTCCCGCCGCCCGAGGCCGTCGAGGCCCTGCGCGCGGCCGTGGCCCGCGACGTGGCGCCCCTGCACGACCTCGTGTTCGTGCGCCGGGGCACCGTGCCCAAGACCAGCAGCGGGAAGGTCCAGCGCGGCCAGGTCCGCGCCCGCTACCTCGACGGCACCCTCGAGGGCGTGCTCTGGCGCTGGGCGCAGGCGACGGCGGAGGGGGGCGAGGCGTGAGCGGCGCGAGCGACGAGCGCGTGTTCGAGATCCTGGCCCGCGTCAGCGGGCGCGACCGGGCGACGATCAAGCCCGAGCAGGACCTGGCGGCCGACCTCGACGTCGGCTCGGCGCAGGCGCTCGAGCTCCTGGCCACGCTCGAGGAGGAGCTCTCGGTCGAGATCAGCGAGGTCGAGGCCGCGCGCCTGCGCTCCGTGCGCGACGTGCTCGAGTTCGTGCGGGCGGCGCGTCCGGCCTAGTCTCCATCCTGGCCGCCCGACTCGCCCTGATGCAGCTCGAGGATCGCCTCGAACACGGGCTCGGGCACGAAGCCCTTGACCACCTCGCGCCAGCCGCGCGGGCCGACGAGCCCCTTGACGAAGGACGAGGACGTCTCGGCGAGATGCCGGGGCGGGACCAAGAACACGGTCGTCACGCCGGGCTCCATGTCCTGGTTGACGTTGCGCATGGTCAGCTCGTACTGGAAGTCCTGCGCGTTGCGGATCCCGCGCAGCATGTACTGCGCGCCCATGCCGGCCGCGTACTTGACCAGGAACTGGTGCTCGAAGCTCTCGACGCGCACGTTCGGCAGGTCGCGCGTCACGGCGCGCAGGAGCTCGAGGCGCCGCTCGAGGGTGAAGGTCGAGCGCTTGTCGGGGTTGACGCCGATCGCCACGACGAGCTCGTCGAACAGCCGCGCGCCCTCGCGGATCATGAACATGTGGCCGTGGGTCGGCGGGTCGAAGCTGCCGGCGTAGACCGCTCGCTTCACGGGCCCTCCTCGCGGGAGCGTCCACGATACACCCCGCGCGCGGATTGACGCACGGCGCCACGAGCGGTAGCCTCGCCCGCGTGAAGAAGGTCGTCCTGGCGTTCTCCGGCGGCCACGGGACGAAGGCCGCCCTGCACCTGCTCCGGCGGAAGTACGGCCCCAACGTCATCACCTACACGGCCAACCTGGGCCAGAAGGGGTCGACGGAGGGGCTGTGCGAGCGGGCGATCGCGCTCGGGGCCTCGTCGGCGCACATCGCCGACCTGCGCGAGCGCTTCGTCGAGGGGTACATCTTCCCGGCCCTGCGCGCGGGCGCGGTGTGCGAGAGCGGCTACGCGCTGGCCCACGCGCTGGCGCGGCCCATGATCGTGGCCGAGATGGTCAAGATCGCCCGCGAGGAGGGGGCCGACCTCCTGGCGCACGGCTGCGCGGCCAAGAGCAACGACCAGGTGCGCTTCGAGACCAGCGCCGCGGCGCTGGCGCCGGAGATGCGCGTCCTGAACCCGCTGCGCGACGCCAACCTCCTGCACGACGACGAGGTCGCGGCCTACTGCCAGAAGCACGACCTGACCGCGCGCAAGGAAGACCCGGGCCGCTTCTCGATCACCGAGAACCTCTACGGGTCGTCCGTGCAGTGGAACCACGCGCCGGACAGCTTCGACGAGGTGCCCGACGAGGTGTTCCGGCGCACGCGGCCGATCGCCGGCGCGCCCGACGCGCCCGGCGAGCTCACGATCTCGTTCAAGCACGGGCTGCCCTGCTCGCTCGACGGCGAGAACCTGCCCTCGCTCGAGCTGATCCACCGCGTGTCCACGGTCGCCGGCGAGCACGGGGTCGGGCGCCTCGTGACGCTCGAGGACCGGCTGATCGGCATCAAGATGGTCGAGGTCTACGAGCAGCCGGCGGCCACGATCCTGCACATGGCCCGCCAGGCGCTCGAGCGGCTGGTCCTCTCGCCCGACATGCTGCAGTTCAAGTCGGTGCTCTCGCGCAAGTTCGCCGACCTGACCTACCAGGGCTTCTGGTTCTCCGAGCTGCGCGAGGCGCTCGACGCCTTCTTCCTCAAGGCCACCGAGTTCGTCACCGGCGACGTGCGCGTGCGCATGCACAAGGGCCACGCCCGCGTCACCGGCGCCCGCTCGCGCTACAGCCTCTACAGCCAGGCCATGGCCGAGCCCACGACCGAGGGCGACGCCTTCTCCCACTCGGCCGTGCGCGGCTTCATGGAGACGATCAGCCAGCCCCTGCGCGCGGCGCCGCGCGAGGGCTGGAAGCCCCGCGAGGCCGACGAGTAGGGCCGGAGACTCACCGCAGAGGAGCAGAGAGAGCAGAGTCCCCTGGGTGGGCTCCGCTCGCGTCGAGAGCAAGAGCTCGCCCATCCCCGATGCGAAGCGAGCTGAACCGCATGGCGCGGCGCGGAGACGGTAGAGAAGGTCGGTCCGCCCGGGGCACCCGGAGGGACTTCCGAGCCAGGCTCGGCGTCGACCCGCTCTCTGCTCCCTCTGCTCCTCTGTGGTGATCCCTGCGCTCGCCCGCCGGGTCCGGAACGCCGGGCCACCGTCCGAGCTAGGACGCTGAAGCCAGACGCATCAGGACCGGGGCGTGGTCGGAGGGCTTGGTCTTCGACCGCTTGGGGCTGCGCTCGTCGAGGTCGATCTCGACCGAGTCGATGCGGTCGACGAGGGGCCGGGTGACGTAGATCAGGTCGATGCGCAGGCCCTCGTTCTTGCGCAGGCTGTGCGCGCCGTAGTCGAACCACGAGTAGAGGCCGGCCGCGTCGGGGCGCACGTGGCGCAGGGCGTCGACGAAGCCCCACTGCTCGAGGTAGCGCAGGGCGCGCCGCTCGTGCTCGGTGCAGTGGAGGCGGTTCCGGTAGTACTCCGGCGCGTGGACGTCGATGTCCGCCGGGCAGATGTTGAAGTCGCCGGCCAGCACGAGCGGCCGCGCCGGGTCGAAGCTCGCGCGCAGGTGCCCGAGCAGGCGCGCCGTCCACTCGAGCTTGTAGAAGTAGGCCTCGGTGCCGATCCCCTGGCCGTTGGGGACGTAGACCGAGATCACGTCCAGGTCGCCCGCGCGCGCCGAGACGAACCGGCTCTGCCCGTCCTCGTCCTCGGCCGCCGCCGGCAGGGCCGTGACCACGCACTCGGGCGGGGTCCGCGAGAGGATCGCCACCCCGTTGCGTCCCCTCTGGCCGCTCGTGCAGGCGTGGTAGCCCACGTCCAGGAGCGCCTGGCGGGGGAAGGCCTCGTCGGGGCACTTCGTCTCCTGCAGGCACACGATGTCGGGCCGCCGGCGCTCGAGCCAGGCGGTCACGCGCTCGAGGCGCGCCAGGAGCGAGTTGACGTTCCAGGTGGCGAGCAGCACGTCAGGCCTGCAGCAGCCGGCAGATCTTGCCCGCCAGCTCGACGTCGAGGCGCGTGACCCCGCCCGCGTCGTGCGTGGTCAGGTCGATCGTCACGCGGCTCCACACGTTCGTCCACTCCGGGTGGTGGTTCATGGCCTCGGCGAGGAGGGCCACCCGGCTCATGAAGCCCCAGGCCTGGCTGAAGTCGGCGAACCGTCGCTCGAGGTGCAGCTTGCCGTCCTGGAGCGACCAGCCGGGCAGGCCGGCCAGGGCCGCGTCGATCGCCTGGGGGTCGAGCCGCTCGGGGCGCGTCATGCTCGCGACCGTAATCCCGCGCCTGGCCCTCGACAAGGGGCCGACGCGAGCGGATCCGGGCCGGCGACGGGCGGCGTCAGCCAGCCCGGATCATGCACGAGTGGAGGTCGTCACGTCACGTGAGTCGAGCCAGGAGAGTGCATGATCCGGGCGGTGCCCGGGCGAGGGCTCGGCGAGCACCGGGCCGGTCTCGACACGGTGTCGTCGAGGAGCGCCGAGCCCCGAGCGAGGTGGCCGACGGCCTGGCGAGGATCGTTCAGGGCTCCGTGCAGGCGCGGTGCGGCTGTCGTCACGCGGTCATGAGTGATCCGAGCTAGGATGACCCCGTGGACTACGCCCTCCACGCGCTGTGGTTCTGGCTCGGCGTCCTCCTCACCGTGCTGGACCTCCTGATCGTCGTGTTCCTCGTGCCGCGGATCATCGTCCAGCGGCGCGAGTCGGGCGCGACGCTCGCGTGGGTGTTCTTCATCATCCTCGTGCCGCTCCTCGGTCTGATCGCCTTCTGGGCGCTCGGCACGACGCGCCTGCGGCTCCGCCGCCGCCGCCGCCGCCGCGCCGAGGCGCTCATGGCCGACAGGATCGGCCCGCTGACCGCGGCCCACGCCGCCCGCCGCGGCAGCGCCGCCTGCCCCGTCTCGCCGGAGCTGCGCTACCTGACCCTGCGCCTCGACTCGGCGGGGCCCACGGCGGGCAACCGCGTGGACCTGTTCCGCGAGGGGCCGGAGGTCTTCGACGCGATCGCCGCGGCCGTCGAGCAGGCGACCGACCACGTGCACGTGATCTATTACATCTGGGAGGACGACGCGCTCGGCGCGCGCATGCGCGACGCCCTCGCCGCCGCCGCCCGCCGCGGGATCCAGGTGCGCCTGCTCCTCGACGACGTCGGCTGCTACGCCACGCCGCGCGCCTTCTTCCAGCCGCTCGTCGAGGCCGGCGGCAAGGTCGAGCGCTTCCTGCCCGTGAGCCTGCTCACGCGCCGGCTGCACCTCAACCACAGGAACCACCGCAAGGTCGTCGTCGTCGACGGGCGCGTCGGTTTCACCGGCGGCATGAACGTGGGCGAGGAGTACCTGGGCGGCAAGAAGCCCTGGCGCGACGCCCACGTGCGCGTCGAGGGGCCCGCCGTGGTCCGCCTGCAGGAGATCTTCTGCCAGGACTGGTACCACCAGACCGAGGAGGACCTGGCGCAGCCGCGCTTCTTCCCCGAGCTCGAGCCGGCCGGCGACGAGTGGGTGCAGTTCGTCGCCAGCGGGCCCGACGACGACGGGTGGTACGCGATCGCCACGCTCCTGTTCGCGGCCGTGAGCCTGGCGCGCAAGCGCGTGTGGCTGGAGACGCCCTACTTCGCGCCCGACTCGGCCATGCTCATGGCCCTGCAGACGGCGGCGCTGCGCGGCGTCGACGTGCGCCTGCTCCTCAGCTCGAAGCTCGACCACCAGCCGGTCGTCTACGCGGCGCGCTCGTACTACAACGAGCTCCTGCTCGCCGGCGTGAAGATCTACGAGCTGCCGATCATGCTCCACACGAAGATGGTCACGATCGACGGCCAGTTCTCGACCGTCGGCTCGGCCAACTTCGACCGGCGCAGCTTCAAGCTGAACTTCGAGGCCAACGCCTTCTTCTACGGCCCGGCCATGGCCGACCAGCTCGAGCGGAGCTTCGTGGCCACCCTGCGCGACGCGCGCGAGATCGAGGCCGAGCGCTTCGCCCAGCGCCCGGCGCACCAGCGCTTCATGGAGGCGCTCATGCGGATCCTCGCCCCGGTCCTCTGACTGAAGTGCCCGAAGGAGGGGTGTGGCTCGGTCCCCGCCGCGGGGAGGCCTCCCCACCGCCGGCGCGCGCAACCCGTGGCCACGCCGTCGGTGAGCGACCCGAGGTGACCCCCGGGCGCGGCCCGGGGTTCGCGCCGCTCGCGTTCGTGAAGGACGACGCCTACCTGCTGTCCCTGCGCGCGCTCGCCGCGCGTCCGGCGGAGGAGTTCGCCGTCGAGGTGGTCACGCCGCACCTCGCGGTGACCCTCGTCGGCGCCGCGTCGACGTCGAGCGCGGCGGCGGTGCGCACGCTGTCGATGCTCCCCGGCCACGAGGCGCGCGTGCGCACCTGGCTGGCCCCGGTGCGCAAGCGGGCCGGGGCCAACCCGTTCGCGCACATGGTCACGCTCGGGCGGGCGCCCAACAACGACCTGTGCCTCGAGCACCCCAACGTGTCGAAGTTCCACGCCTACCTGCGCCGAGAGGGCGCCGGCTGGGCCCTCGTCGACGCGCGCTCCCTCAACGGCACCTGGGTGAACGGCGAACGCCTCGCGCCCGAGCGCGCCGCCGCCCTGAAGGACGGCGACGAGGTGCGGCTGGGCGAGGGCGTCTTCCTGCGCTACCTCGAGCCGCCCGGCCTGTACCGGCACCTGCGCTGCGCGTAGCGGGACGACGGCTGCGCGCGCGCCGCCCGACCTACTCCTTCGCCGCCAGGCAGGCGGCCACGCGCACGAGGTCGATCGCCGAGAACATGCCCACGGGTCGCTCGCCGCGCGTGACGACCAGGCGGTGCACGCGCTCCTTGACCATGAGCTGGCAGGCCGCCCCGAGCGCCAGCCCCTCCTCGACCGTGATCGGCGGCCCCTCCAGGAGCGCGTGGACCTGCCGCAGCTTGAGCTCGTGCAGCGTGTGGACGTCGAGCGGCTCGCCCTCGCGGTAGGCAGGCGCCAGCGCGGCGAGCAGGTCCGACGTCGAGACGACCCCGACGAGGTCCCCGACCTCGTCGACGACGGGCGCCCCCTGCAGCCCGCGCCCGACGAGGACCTGGATCGCCTCGGCCACGGCGGTCTCCCGGCGGAGGCACACGGGGTCCGTGGACATGACGTCCCTGACCTCAAGCTCGTCCAAGGAGATCACGCGGCCCTCCCGACATCACCTCGTCGCAAGGGCCGCGCCGCGTCCTGGGGCCGCCGGCGGAGGGCGCCGGTGGCGCGCCCGCGTCTCGCCACGCGCGGGGATGGGACGGCGACGTCCCACGGAGAGCGTCAGTTCGGCCCGTAGCGCTCGAGGTAGCCCTCGACGTCGACCTTGGCCGCCGTGCGCGCGCTGCTCATGGAGCGCACCTTCCCGTAGACGGGGCGGCTCGGCCAGGCGCGGTCGTAGCGGCCGAGGACCCAGAAGTAGCCCGAGTAGCTGTTCGGGTCGCGGCCGTCGAGGGACCAGCGGTCCATGAGGGCCATCATGCGCGCCAGGGCCTCGCGCGGGTGCGGCGACCACTCGAGCAGCTTCTTGCCCCAGAGCATGCGCACGTAGTTGTGGAACCACCCCTCGCGCACGAGCTGCCGCTGCGCCGCGTTCCACAGGGCGTCGTGCGTCCGGGCCCCCTCGAGCGCGTCGAGGTCGTAGACGTGCGGGCGCGGGTCGCCCGCGTGCTCCTCGAGCGTCTGCCGCGCCCAGGCCGGCAGCGACTCGTAGCGGTCGTAGTCGCGCGGCCGGTGCGCGCACATGTTGAAGCCCAGCTCGCGCCAGGTGACGAGCTGGTCGAGGAAGGCCTCGGCCGGCGGGCTCATGCGCCACCACCCCTCGCGCGCGCCGCCCTTCGGCCCGTCGAGCCGCGCCGGCGTCCAGCCCTCGGCGCGGGCCAGGGCGTCGAGGACGCGGTGCGACGACATGTGCCCGAAGTGCAGGTAGGGCGACAGGCGGCTCGTCCCCTCGAGGCTCGGGACGTCGCGGTCGTCGGGGTAGCGCGCCAGCGGCCCGCGGACGAAGCGCGCCAGCCGCCGCTCGGCCTCCTCCCAGCCGCCGCGCATGGGCGACGGCGGGACGGCGTGGTCGATCGGCAGGTCGTCGAGCGTCCCCGGGTCGCCGCGCAGGAGCGCCGCCGACGCGGCCGGCCAGCGGGCCAGCGCCTCGGCCGGGAGCGCCGCCGGCCCGGGCAGCCGCGCGCGCGCCAGCGGGTCGGGCGCGGGCCCGTGGGCGAGGTGCTCGGGCAGGACCTTCTGCAGGTAGGCGCGCAGCGAGCGCGCGGTGGTGAACACGCGCTCGGTCGCGCGCACCGGCAGGAGGCCGTTGCCGTCGACGGCCTCGAGGCGCACGTCGACCTGCCGCGCGGCGGCGGCGAGCATGCGCGGGAGGAAGAAGCACGGCCAGTCGTCGGCCACGATCAGGCAGGCGCGCGCGGCGAGCGCCGCCAGGAGGCCCTTGCCGGCGCCCGGCCGCGGCTCGACGTAGGGGTGGTAGCGGACGGGTCCGCCCGCCAGGCGCGCGGCCGTGTCGGCCATGCCGTCGATCACGAACCGGTGCAGGCGGTCGCTGGCGTGCGGGTAGCCCGCCCGGAGCGCCTCGAGGATCACGAGCGGCTTGTCCAGGACGCGCGCCCGCTCGACGGCCCGGTCGAGCGCGTGGTTCCAGCGCACGCGCCGGTAGGCGGTGATCCAGTAGAGGACGTAGGCCCGATCGGGTCGCTCGGGCGCGGCGTTGAGCGCGCGGACGCGCACCGGCGGGACGTCGATCACCCCGTCGACGATACGTCAGCGGGGTCGCCGCCGCCCTGAGCCGTCCGGCCCAACCGGCCCAGGCGTGTCGTGCGCTCCCGCCGCAAGTCGCGCGGGCGTCGCACCGGCCACCAGCCGCCGCGGGACGCCGTCGTCCCGGCCCGACGTGGCGCCACGGCCTCGGCGGCGGGCCCCCTGGTTGCACCGAGGTCGGGGGAAGGCTCGCTCCGGAGGAGGGAGGCCATGACGACCGGACGCATCTGCACCCGCGAGGTCTACCTCGCCGACCCCGACGAGACCGTCGAGGCGATCGCGCACCGCATGCACGAGCGGGGCGTCGGCTCGCTCCTCGTCCTCGACGACGCGCGGCGGCCGGTCGGGATCGTGACCGACCGCGACCTCGTCCTGCGCGTGCTCGCCGCCGACCGCGACCCCCTCACCACCCGCGTGGCCGACGTCATGACGCGCGACCCGCGGACGGTGGGCGAGGAGACCCCGATCGAGCAGACCCTCTCGCTCATGCGCGCCTACGGGGTGCGCCGGGTCCCGGTCGTGGACCCGGGGGGCACGCTCGTCGGGGTGGTGACCCTCGACGACGTCCTCACGCTCCTCACCGAGGAGCTGACGATCGTCGGCGAGGTGCTGTCCAAGCAGAACCCACCCCGGCTGCTCGACGACCTCCTGGTGTGAGGGCGCCGGAGGTGTCACCGCGGTCAGCCTGAGTCCACTCGGTGTGATCCGCTGGACCGGTCCGAGCCGCAGACGGACCTCCCCGCTCAGCGCCGTCAGAGGCAGTCGCCGCCAACCCACGGCGGGCCGGCGGCGGCCGCGGGGGGAACGAAGCAGCGAGCGAGGCGAGGCCGCGGAGGCCGAGGCGAGGGGGGAGCGCGCGCGGCCATTATCGATCGCCGGATCCTGACGGCCGCGCGCGCCCCCCCTCGCCCGGCATCCGCGGCCGCAGCCGTCGATCACACAACAGCCCGGCATCCGCGGCCGCAGCCGTCTTTCACACTTCAGCGGCCGCGGCGGAGACTGTCCTCGTCGTCGAGCTGACGCTCGGCCGCGCGGAAGGCGTCGGCCAGGGCCACCAGCGGGTCGGCGTGCTCGGGCCGGGACGGCTGGCGGGCGACGACGACGTCGTTGCCCGGGATCGCCACGCGCACCTGCACCTGGAAGCGGTCGGTGCGCGCGGCCCCCTCCGCCTTGCCGATCACGACCCGGCAGCCGTGGATCCGCGGGTGGAAGCGCGCCAGATGCTCGGCGTGCGCGCGCGCGGCCTCCTCGACGCCCTCGCGCGCGTCGGCGCCGTGGAAGGTGATCTGGATCGGGAAGCGGCTGGACTCGTTGACCATGGCTGTCGAGTTCTCCTGCCCGGGCCGTCGCACGCGCCGTGCCCGTCACAAGCCCCGCGCGCACGAGCCCGGCGTCATCCGGTCGGGACGCCGGCTCACGAGACCGGGACGTCCCGGGGCAGCGCTGACCCAGGCACTGGAGCGGCTTGGGTCTGGCCCGCCCGGTGCGTGAGGGACCCGCGAGACCTCCGAGGTGCGGCATGCAGTGGGTTCGCTGGCTTCATGACGTGGGCGCGGGTGACGTGGGCGACGTGGGCGGCAAGAACGCGTCGCTCGGCGAGATGCTCCGGGCGCTGACCAGCCTGGGCGTCGCCGTCCCGGACGGCTTCGCCGTGACCGCCGGCGGCTACCGGGCGTTCCTGGCCCACAACGGGCTCGAGGCGCGCATCGCGGCCGCGCTCACCGGCGGCGACGACCTCCACGCCAAGAGCGAGACGATCCGCACGCTGATCCTCCGCGCCGCCCTGCCCGACGCGCTCGTCGCCGAGGTCGTCGGCGCCTACCGTCACCTGTGCGGCGACGGCGGCGACCTGCACGTCGCCGTGCGCTCGTCGGCCACCGCCGAGGACCTCCCCAACGCCAGCTTCGCCGGCCAGCAGGAGTCCTACCTCTACGTGCAGGGCGAGGCCGACCTGCTCGACAAGGTGAAGCGCTGCTTCGCGAGCCTGTTCACGCCCCGCGCGATCAACTACCGCGAGGACATGGGCTTCGCCCACGAGGCCGTGGCCCTCTCGGTCGGCGTGCAGCGCATGGTGCGCGCCGACGCCGCCGCGTCGGGCGTGATCTTCACGCTCGACCCCGAGAGCGGCCACCCGGAGATCGTCTACGTCACGTCGGCCTACGGCCTGGGCGAGAACGTCGTCCAGGGCCGCGTCGATCCCGACGCCTACTGGGTGCACAAGCCGACGCTCGCCCAGGGCCACCGCCCGGTCGTGCGCCGCAAGGTGGGCAAGAAGGAGCTGCGCCTGGCCTACGACCCCGTGGGCCACCGCCTGGTGAACGCGCAGGTCCCCGAGGCCGAGCGGGCGGCGGAGTCGCTCACCGAGGACGAGGTCCTGACGCTCGCCCGCTGGGCGGTGACGATCGAGGACCACTACGCCGCGCGCCGCGGCGGCGCCTCGCCCATGGACATCGAGTGGGCCAAGGACGGCGTCACGGGCGAGCTGTTCATCGTCCAGGCCCGCCCCGAGACGGTGCACAGCCAGCAGCAGGGGCCGACCATGCGCCTGTTCCGGCTGCGCGAGCGCGGGCAGGTCCTCTGCCAGGGGCTGGCGATCGGCGACCGGATCGCCACCGGCCCCGCCCGCGTGATCCGCGAGCCGCGCGAGATGAAGCAGTTCCGGCCGGGCGAGGTCCTCGTGACCGAGTCGACCGACCCCGACTGGGAGCCGATCATGAAGACGGCCGCGGCGATCGTCACCGAGCGCGGCGGCCGCACGTCGCACGCGGCGATCGTCGCCCGCGAGCTGGGGATCCCGGCGATCGTCGGCGCCGCCGACGCCTGCGACCTCCTGCCCACCGGCGCGCCGGTGACGGTGGTCTGCGCCGAGGGCGAGACGGGGCAGGTCCAGCAGGGCGCCCTGCGGTTCGAGGTGGAGGAGGTCGACGCCTCGGCGCTCGGCCGCCCGCGCACGAAGATCTTCATGAACGTCGGCGACCCGGAGCGCGCCCTGGGTCTGGCCCGCCTCCCCTGCGACGGCGTGGGCCTGGCGCGCATGGAGTTCGTCTTCGCGAGCTGGGTGCAGGTGCACCCGCTGGCGCTGACGCGCTACGACCAGCTCCCCCACGCGACGCAGCGCAAGGTCGACGCCCTCACGGCGGGCTACCAGGACCGCACCGCCTACCTCGTCGACCGCCTGGCCCAGGGGATCGGCACGCTGGCGGCGGCGTTCTGGCCGCGGCCGGTGCTCCTGCGCTTCTCGGACTTCAAGACCAACGAGTACGCCCACCTCCTCGGCGGCGAGCAGTTCGAGCCGCGCGAGGAGAACCCCATGCTCGGCTGGCGCGGCGCCAGTCGCTACTACCACCCTGGCTACAAGGAGGGCTTCCTGCTCGAGTGCGCCGCGGTGCGCCGGGTGCGCGAGGCGTTCGGCCTGACGAACCTGAAGGTCATGATCCCCTTCTGCCGGACGCCGGCCGAGGGGCGGCGCGTGCTCGACGCCATGCGCGAGGCCGGCCTCGTCCAGGGGCAGGACGGGCTCGAGGTGTGGGTCATGGCCGAGCTGCCCTCGAACGTGCTCCAGGCGCGCGAGTTCGCCGCCGTGTTCGACGGCTTCTCGATCGGCTCGAACGACTTGACCCAGCTCGTCCTGGGCGTCGACCGCGACTCGGAGCAGGTGGCGCCGCTGTTCGACGAGCGCGACGAGGCGGTGAAGCGCGCGATCGCGACCGTGATCCGCGAGGCCCACGCCGCCGGGCGGCGGGTGGGGATCTGCGGGCAGGCGCCCTCGGACCACCCCGAGTTCGCCGCGTTCCTGGTGGCGCAGGGGATCGACTCGATCAGCCTCACCCCGGACGCGGTCCTCCGGGTCACGCGCGAGGTGCTCGCCGCCGAGGGCGGCGGCCAGGCCGCGCCGGCCGCCCGGGGGCGGCGCGAGGTGGGCGCCCGGGGCTGAGTGGTGTGATCGACGGCTGCGGCCGCGGATGCCGGGCGAGGGGGGGCGCGCGCGGGTCGTAGGATCAGGGCGTCTGATACGACCCGCGCGCGCTCCCCCCTCGCCTCGGCCTCCGCGCCCTCGCCTCGGTCGCTGCTCCGATCGAAGGCCGATCATCAGGACTCGCCGGCGAGCGTCGACGGCTTCATACGCTCTGAGCCTGCCCCGTCCCTGGCCGCTGATTCGACGCAGAGGAGGCGCAGAGGTCGCAGAGACTCCAGCAGCAGCACGCCTTGGCCGCTCAGCGCGGAGAGGGGCTCCGTCGCCTCCCCCTCCCTCTGCGATCTCTGCGCCCTCCTCTGCGGCCTCTGCGTCGAATCGATGGGGGAGAGAGGGTCCGCCGTCAGTCAGTCGGCGCGGGGCGCCGCGACGCGCGCCCTGCGCCGCGCGAGCGCCTCGTCGAACAGCGGCTGGAGCTGGTCCATGAGGGCCGGCTTGACCACGTGGTGGTCGAAGCCCGAGGCGACGAAGCGCCGCGTGTTGGCCTTCCCCGTGCGCCCGGTGAAGGCCACGAGCAAGGCGCTCGAGCCCTGCAGGCGCAGGCGCCGCGCCGCCTCGCAGCCGTCGAGGTCGGGCAGGCCGACGTCGAGGAACACGACCTCGGGGTCGCGCTCCTGCGCGAGGGCCAGGCCCTCGGCCGCGCTGCTCGCGACGCGCACCTCGTGGCCGAGGAGCAGGACGACCTGCGCCAAGGCGTCCGCGAGGTCCGCGTGGTCGTCGATGATCAAGACCCTGAGCCGCTCACCCCGACGGTCCATCCCCCGCCTCCCGAGCAGAGCATCGCACGGTCATCCGGGCGCTGCAAACTTGTTAGCGAAAACAGTCGGATGTGGTCGAGCGAGCACGAACATCGTGGACAACTTCTCCACGCTCGTGGAGAACGCGTCCGCGCGCTCCCCCGGGGGGTGGGTCAGATGGGGTCAGACCCCCCCGCGCGAGCGGCGCCACGTGTGCAGGAGCCGCACGTAGTCCGCTCGCTCGTAGGCCTGGGGGTTCGGGCAGCGCGCCCGGCTCATGGCGCCGCGCACGGCGGCGAGCGAGCGGTGCCCGTGCGCCTCGAGCCACGCGCGCAGGCCGTCGTGGACCGCGCGGAGCCGCTCCGGGCCGTGCTGCAGCAGGGCGGAGGTCATCTGCACGGCGTGCGCCCCGGCGAGGATCCCCTTCACGGCGTCGAGCGGCCCGTGGACGCCGCCGCTGCACGCCAGCGAGCAGTCGACGAGCGGCGAGAGCACGGCCAGCCAGCGCACGCGCAGGGGGAGCTCGGAGGGGTCCGAGAGGTGCAGCGCCGGCACGACCTCGAGGGCCTCGAGGTCGATGTCGGGCTGATAGAAGCGGTTGAACAGGACCAGCCCGGCCGCCCCGCGGTCGACGAGCGCCCGCGCCAGGTGCGGGAGCGCCGAGTGGAAGGGGCCCAGCTTCACGGCCACCGGCAGCGACACCTGCGCGCGCACGGCCGAGAGCAGGTCGAGGAGGCGCTGCTCGACGGCGGTGGCGCACTCGAGCGGGTCGGTCGCCATGTGGTACGCGTTCAACTCGAGCGCGTCGGCCCCCGCCGCCTCGATCCAGCGGGCGTACTCCAGCCAGCCCGCGTCGTCGCTCGTGCCGTTGAGCGAGGCGATCACCGGCACGCTCACCGCCGCCTTCAGGCGCCGGAGCTGCTCGAGGTACTCGTGCGGGCCGAGCTGGAAGCCCGCCGGCGGCGGTCCCCGGCCGTCCCCGAGCTCCCGCAGCAGGGCGGCCTCGGCGCGCGTGACCTGCTCCTCGAACAGCGAGCGCATGACGAGCGCCCCCGCGCCCGCGTCCTCGAGGCGCCGCGCGGCGTCGAGGTCGTCGCACAGCGGGCCGGCGCCGGGCATGAGCGGGCTGCGCAGGGTGAGGCCCAGGTAGGTCGTCGTCAGGTCCACCAGCGCACCTCCTCGCCGTCGTGCGAGAGGGGACGTCGGAGCGACCGCCGTGCCGCGCCGTGAGCCCTTCGGGGGCGGAGCGCGCGCGTCACGTGGCGGCGACGCGGTCACGTCGACGAGACGTTAGACTCGGTGTTGCGGAGAGGGCGACATGGGCGACGAGGTCCGGCTCACCGAGCACAGCCACGGCGCCGGGTGCGGCTGCAAGCTGTCCCCGGCCGTGCTGCAGGCGATCCTCGCCGGAGGGGGGGGCGGCGCCGCCGTCCCCGCGGACGCGCGCCTGATCGTGGGCACCGACACCCGCGACGACGCGGCCGTCTACGACCTCGGCGACGGCACGGGCGTGATCAGCACGACCGACTTCTTCATGCCGATCGTCGACGACCCGGTCGACTTCGGGCGGGTCGCGGCGACCAACGCGATCAGCGACGTCTACGCCATGGGCGGCACGCCGCTGCTCGCGATCGCGATCCTCGGCTGGCCGGTGAACGCGCTCCCGGCCGAGGTCGCCGGCCGCGTCCTGCAGGGCGGCCGGGCGGCCTGCGCCGGCGCCGGGATCCCGCTGGCCGGCGGCCACTCGATCGACGCCCCCGAGCCGATCTTCGGCCTGGCCGTGACCGGCCGCGTGCCGCTGGCGCATCTCAAGCGCAACTGCACGGCGGCGCCGGGCTGCGACCTGTGGCTCACCAAGCCGCTGGGCGTGGGGATCCTCACGACCGCCGAGAAGCGCCGCCTCCTGCGCCCGGAGCACCGGGGCGTGGCGCTCGAGGTCATGACCACGCTCAACCGCGTCGGCGCGCGCCTGGGGCCGATCGCCGGCGTGACGGCGCTCACCGACGTGACCGGCTTCGGCCTCCTCGGGCACCTGACGACCATGCTCGAGGGGAGCCGCGCGCGCGCGGAGGTCCGCGCGGCCGACGTGCCGCTCCTCCCGGGCCTCGACCCCTACGTCGAGCAGGAGTGCTGGCCGGGGGGCACCGACCGCAACTGGGACAGCTACGGCCACCTCGTCGGCCCGCTGGGCGAGCGCGAGCGCGTGCTCCTCTGCGACCCGCAGACCTCGGGCGGCCTCCTGGCGGCCGTGCGGCCCGAGGCCGAGGCCGAGTTCCTGGCCGCCTGCCAGGCCGAGGGCGTCACGCCGGCCCGGATCGGCCGCGTCCTCCCGGGCGACGCGGCCGGGCCGCTGGTGACCGTCCTGTAGCCCTCCGGCGCGCCGGCCGCGGGGACGGCGCGTCGCTTGCTTTCGCGAACGAGACAGTCCCCCTCTCCACGGAGCCCCCGATGTTCCAGAAGATCCTCGTCCCCCTCGACGGCTCGCGCCTGGCGGCCCGGGTGCTGGGCCCCGTGCGGCGCCTGCTCGGGCCCGGGGCGCAGCTCACGCTCCTGCGCGTCGTCGAGCCGCAGAGCGAGGCCGAGCACGACCGCGCGCCGGCGGTCGAGGCGGCGATCAAGGCGCAGCTCGTCCAGACGCGGGAGCTGCTCGGCGACGGGGCCTCGATCGAGGCGCAGGTGCTGCGCGGCGACCCGGCCGACGAGATCGCCCGCTACGCGCGCGACGCCGGGCAGGACCTCGTGGCCATGGCGACGCACGGGCGCAGCGGGGTCGAGCGCTGGGTGCGCGGGAGCGTGGCCGAGCGCGTCCTGCGCGCCTGCGAGGTCCCGCTGCTCCTGTGCAACCCGTTCGCCCTCGAGCCGCGTGACCGCGGCCCGTTCGAGCGCGTCCTCGTGCCGCTCGACGGCTCGCCGACCTCGGCCCGGATCGTGCCGCTCGTCGAGCAGGTCGCGCGCGCCCACGCCTCGCGCGTGACGCTCCTGCGCGTCGAGCCCATGATCATCAGCGAGGTCCCCTCGCCCGTCGTCAGCGGGAGCCTGTGGGACCCGGCGCCGCTCGAGTCCAGCCTCGAGCCGCAGCGCGCCGCGCTGGCCGCCGCCGGCGGCCGGTCGAGGCCCGCGCCGCCTACGGCGTCGTCGCCGCCGAGGTCCTCCGCGCCGCGCGCGAGGCGGACCTGCTGGCCATGACCACGCACGGCCGCTCCGGCGTGTCGCGCTGGTGGTTCGGGTCGGTCGCCGAGCAGGTGCTCCGCCACGCGCCCTGCCCGCTCCTCGTCCTGCGGACGGGCGGGCCAACCCTCTAGCCGCGCCACCGCCATGCAGGCGTGACGACGGAAGAAGGTTCGAACCGCCAGGACGCCAAGCCCGCCAAGAAGAGGGCGGGAACAGCGAGGGGCGCGCGCCCGCGGCCGCCAGTACCCATCGACGCGTGACGCGCCCGTTCCGGTGGGCGGCCGCAGGCGCGCGCCTGCCACCTGTCAGGCCGCCTGGCCGGGCGGCCGGTGCGACCCGTCCACTCCCGCGAGCCCGGCCAGGAAGGAAGAGCTCCTGCGTGCGCGTTCCTTATCGAGCCTACGTTGTGGCGACCGAGGCCGCACTCCGCGTGTGCTGCTTCGCCGCCGTGGTCGGGCTCTGGACCGCAATGCATGCGATCAACCTCCCGCCCTCGCCCTACATTCCGAGCACGGGGGAGCTCATTCTCCACCAGTTGCATTACGGCATCGTCGCTCTCGTCCTCATGGTCCCCCGTCAGGCTTCGCCGTCGCCTCGGACCATCGTCTCGTTGCTTGCCGTCGCGGCGGCGCTCTACTTGGTTGCGGATCACCAGGCGACCCTTCGCTCGGAGTTGTGGGAGGCGGTCGCGGGCGGATCCGGACCGCGGAGCTCCGAGTCCCTCATGGCTGGGGCATTGAAGCGGCTCACGTCACCAAGTGTTCTTGTCGGATCGTTCCTGAGCAGCTCGACCGCTGTCGTGCTGGTGACGTCCCGGAGCAGCCGCCGGAGCGCGGTGCTCACCTTCCTCGCCTGTGCCGCCTCCGTCACCGTCGCCAACGTCTGGCTCGTCCACTACATGCAGGAGAACGGCGTCCCCCTTTCCTGGGTGGGCACGCCCCTGAGGGCCCTCGAGCAGTGGCTGGTGTGGATCTGCGGCCTGTACCTCGGAGAGCGCGTTCACCAGGGCTGGCTCGCACGCTCTTCAACGCACTCAACAGCCCGGCATGCAGGCGAGTGACGAGTCGGTAGTCCACGTCGCTGGAGCGCCGCCGCACCCGGAAACGGGATGAGCATGACCAGGCGCCATGCGAAGAGGCGCGCGCTTCTCGACGGACGCCGACGCCCTGGACCGCACCGACCCATTCACGACGGGCACGCCCACGACGCAGACCGCGTGCGAGACCGCGCGATACAGTTTGGCTGAGCAGTCTGTCCCTGAGAGTTCGCGAGCCCGCCAGAGCGCATTCGGAGCGGGAACCTGTCCCTATGAGTTCGCGAGGCAGCCAGAGAGCATTCTAAGCAATCGAGGCGCATCAGCGGACGAACCAGGCGGCACACGTCAACCGCGCGTGAAGCCGCCCTCGTCGCCCGAGCGCTGCGCGCGCCGCAGGCGCCAGGCCAGGAGCCCGACGTAGGCGACCAGGATCAGCGTCGCCGCGACGGCCAGCTCCGGCCGGACCCACAGCCGGTCGCTCCAGGAGGCGACGAGCTCGCTGCGCCGGAGGTCGCGGGCGTTGTCGACGCACAGCCCGACGATCGCCGCGGCCGGGACGGCGAGCAGGAAGGCCGACGCCAGCGCCTCGCCCAGGCCGGTCCGGTGGCGCGTCCTGGCGACGCGCCAGGTGAGGAGGGCCCAGACGAGCGCCGCGGCGAGCGCCAGGAGGCCGTCTCGCCCGTACGCCACCGCGATCAGGACCCTCCAGCTCCCCGACGAGTAGCCCTGGAGGAGCGGCGTCATGAGCACGTCGTCCCCCTGCCCCCGCTGATCGACGCCGTCCGGCCCTCGGGAGTACGGGCTGAGCGCGAGGCCGCCCGCCAGTCGGGCGTGGTCGCGCAGATGGCTCGCGTACCTGCGCCGCGGCTCCTTGCCCACGGCGACCGCCCGCGACGCGTCGACGAGCATGAGGCACCAGTCCCTGTCCTGCTCGATCGGCGCGACCTCGTACAGCCAGGGGTAGCCCCAGGGATCCTCCCCGTCCGACGCCTCCCGCGAGACGAGCGCCGACGAGGAGACGATCCACGCGACACCCGAGGTCCACGAGTAGACGTCTCCTCGGGCCAGCGGCGGCTGGGTCGGCGGGAGCGAGGCCGGGCTCCGGTGCCAGGCCGCGCGACAGGCGTAGGTCGGCGAGGCTCGCCGGAGGACCCAGGGACCGAGCGTGGCCGCGACCAGGCACAGCACGACCGCCCCCCAGACGCACCGGGCGGCGCGGCCCTCGCGCTGCCAGCGCCGGGCCAGCCATGACGAGGACTCGACGCGCGCCTCATCACTCTGTTCGGGCATGGGGCCGTTCTGTCGCCTGGCGGCCGTTCGCGCAAGGCCCTGTGGGGCGCCGCCGCCTGCCGAGCGCGTCGCCGTGCTCGTCGGGCGGCGAGGCTCTCGAGTTCGTCGGTCCCAACGAGCGGGCGGCGCGGTCAGGAGAGCCCGGCCAGGGGCCAGACCACGCCGCGCAGGAACGGCGGGTGGAACAGGGCCGCGAGCGGTCCGGCGAGCCAGGCCAGCGTCCAGGCGCGGCCGGCCACGCCGCCGATCGGCCGCCCGCGGCGCGCGAGGTGGCCCTCGAGCAGGACCAGCCCGCCGTGCGCGACGAAGTAGGCCAGCGGCAGGCCGAAGCCGGCGCGCACCGGGACGCTGATCGCGACCTCGTGGAGGAGGCCGGAGAGCGCGAACGCGGCGAGCACGCCCGCCGGGCGCCCGGCGCGGCGCCGCAGGGGCCGGTAGATCACCGCGGAGAGCATGTCGCTGAACGGGCGGTTCCAACGCCGCCCCCAGAACTCCGTCAGGTTGCGCGCCAGGAGCGGCGCGTCGAACGGTCGCTCGACCGGGTAGCCGGCGAGGCGGAGGAGGCCGCAGCCGACGTTCAGCAGCCCGAAGTGGAGGGCGAGGCTCAGGCCGACGAGCAGGATCGCCGTCGCCCCGACGCGCGCGTCGACGACGCGGGCCAAGGCGACGAGCGCGAGGCCGCTGGCGAGGAACGCGGCGCCCCGGGCCATGATCGCCCCGGCGCCAGGGCGCGCCTGCGGGTCACGCGCCGCGAAGGGCCGCGGGTCCATGCCGACCCACAGCAAGAACACGAACCGGCGAGCGGGCGGGAGCACGAGGCCGCCGACCCGCGCCTCGGTGAGGACGAGCGCCTTCATGGCCAGCAGGCAGCCCGCGATCAGCAGCAGCATGCGTACACCCGCCGGCTCGTGGCGGAGCAGGCGCTCGAGGCCGACGGCGTTCGCCGCCAGGAGGGCCCAGCCGACCGCACGCGACCTGGTCGGCGTGCCGTGCGCGCCGAGGACGAGGGCGGTGAGGCCGGTCGCGAGCACGGCGCCGCACGCGAGGAGCACGACGGCGAGGCGGTCGGGCAGGTACGCCTCCACGAGACCTCCTCAGGGCGCGGCTAGACTCGCGAGGACCGCCGCGCCGTAGACGAGCACGAGGAACGAGAACAGCGCCACGAGCGCCGCCTCGGCCAGCCGGAACGCGCGCCCGGGCGGCGCGTGGCGGCCGAACGCCGCGAGCTGCAGGACGAGGCGCGCGCCCCAGTAGGTCGTCACGTAGCCGCACACCGCCCGCGCGAGCGGCGTGCCGTCGAGCAGCGCGTCCGGGGCGAGGCATGAGAGGAGCCCCATGGCCACGTTCGTGCCCCAGATGTAGGCCGCGTACGTCCAGAACACCTCGCGGGTGAGCGGTCCGAGGCGCGCCGTCTCCTCGCGCCAGCCGAGCACGCGCGGGATCGCCAGGCTGACCGCCGCCAGCGCGAGCTGTCCCAGGCCCGCGACGACGACCAGGCTCGGCAGGGCCTCGGTCACGCGATCACCTCCGCCAGCTCGACCTCGTAGCCGGCCGACACCCCGAGGAGCGGCTGCTGCACGTCGAGCGCGAGCCCGAGAGTGCCGGCGGCCGTCTGCCACTCGCGCGCCCGGCTCACGCCGGCGAGCAGCCGCGGGATCGGCAGGCGCACGGGGCCGAGCCGCAGCCACTGCCGCCCGGAGCGCATGATCACCGCCCCGTCCTCGGCGACCTCGACGAACAGCTCGACCTCCAGCCAGCCGCCCCGGCCGGTGCGGTCGCGCAGGCAGCCGCGGGCGGGGTCGAACCGGAGCAGGCCCACGGACTTCACCCCACCCGAAGGCAGCGCGAGGTGGCGCGTCCAGCGGTGGGTCGCTCCCCCGGGGCACGCGGCGATCGTACTCTCGAGCTGCACGGGGCTGCCGGGCCCCTCGCCGGGACGCGCGTGGAGGCCCAGGAGCCAGGCGAGCAGCCGCCCCGCCGGCCCGCCGCCGCGCCGCCAGATCCGGCGCAGTTTGCCTTCGTAGCGGCGCGTCGCGACGCTCGGGGCCAGGTGTCCTCGGACAACGGGAGCGACCCGTTCGAGCGCCGAGCCCAGGGCGGCCTCGAACGGGGGCTGCTCCGCCCGCACGTCGACCGTCATTCCGCACCTCCACCCGTCGCACTGCAGACCGAGTGCCGACGTATCCCCCGTGGCGGGAGTCGGCGATCGAGGCGATCTGCAAACGGCAGCGCACCTGCGTTGGCGACGCGCCAAACCGGGCGACCGGAGCCACCGTGATGCCGTTCTTCTCCGCGGCGTGGGCCAGGCGGAGAGAGAACGACCTGAGGTCACGGACGCAGGAGAAACATGCGGCCGAAGCATCTCCTGGTCACCGGGAGCGTGCGTCCAGGGAGGACGTGGCGCGTAGGCAGCGTCGGCCAGGCGGAGAGCAAGGAGCGCTCGACCTCGTTGCTCGCCACGCCAGCACCGAGCAGGCGTTCCCCGCCCGGTCGGCGCCAACGTGGCACCTTGCCGGGCGCGGTTGCTCCAGCGGCATCTGGCCCGAGTCGTCCGCACGACATGCAGGCCGTGACCGTGATGTGCCCGGGAGACGCCTTGTCTCTCGACGTCTCGCGACGCGCCCGCGACCTCCTGCCAGGGCGCGGGCGGCGCTCCCGGGCGCTCCGTGGCGCTCCGTGGCGCTCCGTGGCGGCTGGTCGGCTACCGGCGCGGCGCGACCGTGAGCTCGAGCCGCCGCGCGGTCCCCGCGCGCAGGACCTCGAGCTCGATCGCCTGCCCGGCGTAGAGGTCGGCGGCCACCTCGCGGAAGGCGCGGCGGCCCGGGATCGCGCGGCCGGCGACGCCCACGATCCGGTCGCCGGTCTGGAGGCCGGCCGCGGCGGCGGCCGAGTTGGGCACGACGCCGCGCACCGGCACCCCGGGCTCGCCGTCGTCGTGGCGCGGGATCACGACGCCGATCCAGCCGGCCTCGAGCTGGTCGCCCTGGGCCAGGCGCTCGAGCACGGCCTGGATCCGGGGCACGGGCACGGCGAAGCCGACGCCGCTGCGCTCGCCCAGGCGCGCGTCGACGTGGACGGTCACGCCGATCAGGCCGCCCGCGAGGTCGACCAGCGGGCCGCCCCAGGTCGAGGCGTCGAGCGGCGCGTCGACCTGGTCGGCGCGGCCCTCGAAGCGGCCGGTGACGGACACGACGCCCTGCGTGGCCGTCGGCGCCGCCGGCCCGCCGAGGACGCCGCCGAGCGCCAGGACGAAGGCGCCGGCGCGCCGCTCGGTCACCGGCGCAGGGGCGGGGGCGCCGAGGTCGGGGACGCGCAGGACGACGACGCGTAGGCGCAGGTCGCGCCCGCGGAGGCTGGCCGGCAGGACGCGGCCGGCCGCGTCCTCGACGACGAGGTCGTCGACGCCGAAGACGTCGACGTTCGAGGCGCACGTGGCCACGAGGTCGGGGCCGACGACGACGCCGCTGCGCGCGCGCCGCCGCGCGTCGTCGTCGGCGGGACGGATCGCCACGAGGTGCCGCGCGCCGGCGTCGACGGCCCGGGAGAGCGCCCGCGAGACCGCCCGCTCGGGCGGCTCGGCGCCGCCCTCGCCGCTCACGGGGCGCAGGTCGACGGCGGCCGCGAAGACCACGACGGCCAGGAGCCCGACCGACGCCGCCGGTCGCTTCGCGGGGAGCTTCATCGGCCGCCCTCCGGCGCGAGCTCGAGCGTCACCTCGGCGCCCTCGCGGACCAGGACGAGCCGCAGGGCCCCGCCGGCCGCGAGCGCGGCGCGCAGGGCGTCGGTCGTGTCGAGGACCACCTCGCCCGCGCGCACGAGCAGGTCGCCCGGGCGCACGCCGGCCCGCTCGGCGGCGCCGCCGGCGACGACGCGCTCGACGAGCAGCCCGCCGCCGTCGGGCGCCAGGGCCAGACGGCAGGCCCAGCGCGGCCCGCCCTCGCGGGCGGCGACCAGGGCGGCGAGGACGGCCTCGGCCGGCAGGGCGTGGCCGTGGAGGGCGCCCGAGCGGCGGTCGCGCGCCAGGGGGGCCAGGAGCCCGACGACGCGCCCGGCGAGGTCGACGAGCGCGCCGCCCTCGCTGCCGGGGTTGATCGCCGCGGACGTGAGCAGCACCTCGCCCTGGAAGGCCGCCTCGGGCGCGTCGAGGCGCGCGCGGCCCTCGACCACGCCGAAGGTCACCGTGGGCGCCGCGTCGCGCGCCGTGCCGAACGGGTCGCCCAGGGCCACGACCAGCTCGCCCGTGCGCGGCCAGGCCGGCGCCAGCTCGAGCGCCGGCGCCTGCAGCGGCTCGGCCGCGCGCAGGACGGCCACCTCGCGCCGCGCGTCGAGGTGGAGCAGCGTCGCCGCGACGCGCTGGCCGCGGGCCGTCGTGACCGTGAAGGCCGGCGCGGCGGCGTCGGCCAGCGCCCCGTGCGTGACGACGAGGTCGCGCCCGACGACCAGCCCCGAGCCGCCGTCGCGCCCGGACACCGGGCGCAGCAGGTGCCGCCGCGGCAGGTCGCCGCGCGTGCGGCCGGGCGTCAGCTCGATCCGTACGACCGACGGCGCCACGCGCGCCACGAGGTCGGCCACGAGCGCCAGCCGCGGGGGCGGCGCCCCCTCCTGCGCGGCGAGGCGCAGGCCGGCGGCGACCAGGCCTAGGGCCGCCAGGGGCACGAGGGCCGCGCGCGCGAGCCTCACGGCGCCTCCGGTCGCGGGCCCAGGCGGACCTTCACCTCGAGCTCGCGCCCCTGGCGCACGACCCGCAGGCCGACCTCCGTCCCGGCGGGGAGGATCGACAGGCGGTTCTGCAGGCGCACGGGGTGGTCGACGGGCCGGCCCTGCACGCCCACGATCCGGTCGCCGGCGCGCAGCCCGCCCAGGTCGGCGGGGCTGCCGGCGACGACCTCGCGCACGAGCGCGCCCGGCGTGCCGTCGGTCGTCGACAGGAAGCGCACGCCCAGCCAGCCGCGGTGGACCTCCTGCCCGGCCTTGAGCGCGTCGAGGATGATCGTCACCTGGTGGGTCGGCACGGCGAAGCCGACGCCGACGTTGTGGCGCACGCCGCCGCGGACGGAGATCCGCCCGGTGATCCCGATCACGCGCCCGTCGAGGTCGAACAGCGGCCCGCCCGAGTTGCCCGGATTGACGGCCGCGTCGACCTGCAGCGCGTCGCCGTAGACCTTCTCGCCGCCCTGGAAGCGGCTCACCGCGCTGATCACGCCGAGCGTCGCCGCCGGCTCGTGGTCGTCGCCCGCCAGGCCGAAGGGGTTGCCCATGGCCACGACCGGCTGGCCGGCGCGCGCCGCCTCGGAGTCGCCCAGGCGCGCCGCGGGCAGGTCCGGCGCGAGCACGCGCACCAGCGCGATGTCGCCCGTCGTGTCGCGCCCGGTGACCCGCCCCGGAAAGACCCGCCCGTCGGGCAGCCCCACGCGCACCTGGTCGTGGCCGGCGGTCACGTGGTCGTTGGTGAGCGCCCAGGCGCCCTCGGCGTCGGCCTCGACGATCACGCCCGAGCCGCCGCTGCGCACCGGGCCGCCCTCGGCGTCGTCGTCCTCGACCGAGATCGTCACGACGGCCGGCCGCACGCGCTCGATCAGCGCCTGCAGGCGCCGCTCGACCTGCCGCGCGCGGGCGAGGTCGCGCGCGGCCTCCTCCTCGACCCACGCGGGCCGGGGGGCCGCGAGGACGAGGGCCAGGGCGGCGAGCGCGACCGCGGGCTTGGGCACGAGGAGAGGATCCTCGCCCCCCGCCACCCTCGCAAGCCCCGCCCCCGGCACGGCCCGCCTGGCGGGCTTGGGGGGCAAAGACTTGAGGCGACGTCGCCCTCCCGTCTCCCCCCCTCCTGGGGCTATGATGCCCCGCCCATGGCCAGGTCCCGCGGCCCCGCCCGCCCCCGGAAGTCGAGCACGACGAAGGCGAAGAAGAAGGCCGCGCCGCCCCGCCCGCCCGAGCCGCCGGCGCGCCCCGCCTCGGCCCTGAGCCCTGCCCGGCGCGAGCTGCTCGCCCTGCAGATGCGCCTCTGGCGCCGCCTCCAGCGCGAGGTCGACCAGAGCATCGAGGAGGTGCCGCCGAACATCGCGATCTACCAGGAGGAGTACGAGCGCGACGTCCAGCGCTGGCAGGCGATCTCCTCCAAGGCCGAGCTGGTCGAGGCGGCCTGCGCCGCCGACGTGGTCTACGTGGGCGACTACCACACGCTCCCGCAGGCGCAGCAGACGCTCGTGCGGCTGCTCCTGGCCGTGACCCGCCGCCGGCCCGAGGTCGTGCTGGCGATCGAGCTCGTGCGCACCGACGCGCAGAAGGCGCTCGACCGCTACATGGCGGGCAAGCTGCCGGAGGAGCGCTTCCTGCGCCAGCTCGACTACGAGCGCACGTGGGGCTTCCCCTGGCCGCCCTACCGCGAGGTGCTCGAGGTGGCGCGCGCGCGCGGCGTGCGCGTCGTCGGGATCAACTCGAACCCCGAGGGGCACGACGCCGACCACCTGCTCGAGCGCGACTTCCGCGCCGCCGAGGTGATCGTGCGCGAGCTCGTGGCCCGCCCGGGCGCGCTCGTGATCGTGTTCGACGGCGACCTGCACGTCGCGCGCGACCACCTGCCGCTGATCGTCGACGGCCTCCTGCGCCGCCTCGGCCAGCCGCCGCGCCGGCGCCTGGTCGTCCACCAGAACGCCGAGCGCGTCCACTGGGGGCTGGCGCGGCAGGGGCGCGAGCACGCGGTCAACGTCGTGCGCCTGGCCCCGGACGCCTACGCGGTGCAGAACGCCTCGCCGCTGGAGAAGCTGCACAGCTACCTCAACTGGGTCGCCGCGCGCGAGACGCTCGTGCCGCCCGAGGCCAGCTCGTGGGAGCTCGACGCCTACGGCGGCGTCCCCGACCTCGACGACGACGAGCACGACCCGACGCCCGAGTACACCGAGCAGGTCCTGGCGATCGTCCAGGCGCTCGCCCGCTTCCTCGGCGTCACCGACCGCGACGACCTCGACGCGTTCGAGCTGTTCACCGTCAACGACCTCGACTTCCTCGACCACCTCGAGTCGAGCGGGCGCTACACCGAGCTCGAGCTGGCGGACATCAAGCGCCAGATCCTCTCCAACGAGAGCTACTTCATCCCCAAGGGCGACATCATCTACCTGTCGGACTTCTCGGTCGTGAACGCGGCCGAGGAGGGCGCGCACTTCCTGCACCACCGCTGCTCCGGCTACCGCTGGAGCCGCCCGCGCGACCTCGTGACCGACTTCTACTTCCGCTGCGTGACCGAGGCCCTGGGCTACTTCGGCTCGAAGCTCCTCGTGCCCACGCGCCCCTGCTGGACCGAGCGCGACTGCCAGCGGCTGATCGACGCCCAGCGCCGCCGCCGCCGCGCCGCCGCCCGCCGGGCCGAGGCCAGCCGCGCCGCCGCCGGCCCGCACGCGCCGGCCGCCGGCGCGGACGTCCCCGTGCTCCAGCACGGGCGCGCCTCGGTCCTCAAGGCGTGCCGGCTCGTGCTCCACCACCGCGAGCTCGAGCGCGAGTACCTGGCCTCGGGCGCCTGGACCTCGGCCGGCGCCGCGCTGACCCAGCCCGCCGAGGTGCACCTCCTGATCACCCACATGCTCGGCCACATGCTCGGCGACCGGCTGTGGGCCGGCGTGGCCTCGGGCGAGGTCGACAAGCGCTTCGTGCGCGACCTGTTCCACGAGCGGCTCGACCGACGCGGCGTGGCCCTGGCCACCTACCTGCACCTCGTCGAGGTGACGGCGTCGCTCGAGCAGACCCGGGGGCGCGCCGACAACCTGTGACCGCCCCGCGCGGCGGCGACGCCCGCGCGCGCGCCTCCCGGGCTACGATGACCGGGTGCTGCCGGTCCTCCTGCTCCTGTTCACCGTCGTGCCCGTCGTCGAGCTGTACCTCCTGCTCGAGGTCGGCCGCCGCCTGGGCGCCGGGCCGACCCTCGCGCTCGTGCTGCTCACCGGGCTCGTCGGCGCGTGGCTGGCCCGGCTGCAGGGGGTCGCCGCCCTGCGGCGGATCCAGGCCGACCTGGCCCAGGGCCAGCCGCCCGGGCGGGCGCTCCTCGAGGGCGCGCTGATCCTCGTCGCGGCCGTGCTCCTCGTCACGCCCGGCGTCCTGACCGACGCCGTCGGCCTCCTGCTCCTCGTTCCCCCCACGCGCGCCCTCGCCGCCCGCGCCGTCGCCAGCTGGGCCCGCACGCGCGTGCAGGTGGTGCACGGGTCCGGACTCGGGCACGGGCCAGGCGCCGGCCTCTGGCCGCCCCGGGCGCCGGGCGAGGTGATCGACGTCGAGGCCGAGGTGAAGGACGTGCCCGACGCCGAGGCGCGCGACCCCGCGCCGCCGCGCGACCTCGCCGGCCGCGGCGACCTGACGGGCTGACGCCGGCTCGCTCGGCGGCGTGGCGGGGGCTGGCCGCGCCTGCCATCGTGCGCCCGTGGAGCGGGTCGGGCCGTACGTCCTGCACGAGCAGCTCGGGCGCGGCGCCATGGGCGCCGTCCACCGCGCCGTCGACGCGCGCACCGGCCAGGAGGTGGCGCTCAAGGTGCTCGCCACGGCCGACGAGCGGCAGCGGCGGCGCCTGGTCCTCGAGGCGAAGGCCCTGGCCCGCCTGCGCCACCGGCACATCGTGGCGCTGCTCGACGCCGGCGAGGACCACGGGCGGCCGTGGATCGCGCTCGAGCTCGTGCGCGGTCGCACGCTCGAGGAGCGCCTCGACCGCGAGGGGCCCCTGGCGCCCGCCGAGGCGGCGCGGCTGGTGCTCGCCCTGGCCGACGCCCTGGCCCACGCGCACCGCGAAGGGGTCCTCCACCGCGACCTCAAGCCGTCGAACGTGCTCCTGCCGGACGGCGGCGGCGACCCCCTCCTCACCGACTTCGGCCTGGCGAGCGTCGCGCTCGACCCGGGTCAGAGCCGGCTGACGAAGAGCGGCACGCTCCTGGGCTCGCCGGGCTACTGGTCGCCGGAGCAGTGCGCCGGGGACCTGGCGCGGGTCGGCCCCGCGACCGACGTCTACGGCCTGGGCGCCCTCCTCCATGCGGCGCTCACGGGGCGGCCGCCGGTCGAGGGGGTGACCTTCGTCGAGCTGCTCGCGGCCACCGGGCGTCAGCGCCCGACGCCGTCGGGCCGCGACCGGGCGCTCGACGCCCTGGCGCTCCGCTGCCTGGAGAAGCGCCCCGAGGACCGGCCGCCGAGCGTCGAGGCGGTGCGCCGCGAGCTCGCCCGCGTCGAGGGCGAGATCGAGGCGGCCTCGGCGGCCGCGACGCGGCTCGCGCGGGAGCTCGAGCGCCGCGCGATCACCGCGCCGGTCGCGGGCCGCGTCGCGCACCTCGAGCCGCTCTCGGCGGGCCGCTTCGTGGCCGCCGGCGCGCTGCTCTTGAGCCTCTTGCCCGAGGGTGAGCTCGTCATCGTCGCGCACTTCGAGCCCGGCCGCGCGTTCGGTCGGCTGCGCTCCGAGCAGCTCGCGCGCATGCGCCTCGACGGCTTCCCGTGGACGCGCTTCGGCATGCTCGACGCGCGCGTGCGTCGCGTCGCGGACGAGCCGAGCGATCGCGGCGTGCGCGTCGAGCTCGCGCTCGTCGATCGCGCCGCGTTCCCGGCGCCCCTCGAGCACGGGCTGCCGGGGCGGGTCGAGGTCGTCGTCGAGGAGGTGAGCCCCGCCGAGCTCCTCGTGCGCGCGGCCGGCGGGTGGCTCGCGCCATGACCGCGCGCGCGCTGCTCGTCCCCGAGGTCGTGCAGACCTCGGCGATGGATTGCGGGCCCGCGGCGCTCAAGGCGCTGCTCGAGGGTTTCGGGATCCCGGTGAGCTACGGGCGGTTGCGCGAGGCCTGCCAGACCGACGTCGACGGCACCTCGATCGACACGCTCGAGGAGCTCGCGGTCGCGCTCGGGCTCGACGCCGAGCAGGTCCTCGTGCCGCTCGATCACGTGCTCGACGCGGCGAGCGGCTCGCTCCCCGCCCTCGCCGTCGTGCGGCTCCCGAACGGGTTCACGCACTTCGTCGTGATCTGGCGGCGACACGGCCCGCTCGTGCAGGTGATGGATCCGGCCGGCGGTCGCCGCTGGACCACCGCGCGGCACCTCGAGGCCGAGCTCTACGCGCACACGATGGCGCTGCCCGCCGACGCGTTCCGCGAGTACGCAGGGGGCCCCGAGCTCACGCGCCCGCTCGGGCGCCGCATCGACGCGCTCGGCGCGGGCTCGGCGCGCG